>JALYVT010000255.1 GCA_030853105.1 Vulcanimicrobiota bacterium | reverse complement strand
GCCTGTGCGGCGGCTGCGGTTGCCCGATCGAGATTCGCCGCCTCCGTGTTTACCAGGCGATGTATCCGGTTCTTGGTCTCTTTCAGTGCGCGAATCTCTTCCAATTGGAGCACCGCGCCGAACGCGCCGATCGTCGAGAGCACTTCAACAATTACATCGAAGTCTTTGAAGTAGAGCACGCGATGATGTTTGCGCTCGACACTTTTCGGTATGCACGCCATCGAACGCAGCATCCACTCAAGGCGTTCGCCGCATTGCGCATTTGAGGAGACAAACTCCAGATGGTAGCCTTGCACGCCGACACTCAGCGAACCGCACGCCAAAAAAGCGGCGCGTAACTCCATAACCCGATCGCACTTATGGGGTGGTTTCGGGGGAAACGCCTGCAAACGCGGAGGCACCTCGATCTCGTAACGTGCCACGCGGTATAAGCCCGAACCGGACTTTTTCTCAAGTGGATACCGGCGCTTTTCATCGACACTTAACAGCGTCCAAAATAGTCGTGCCACCCCTGCTCGCTGCGTTGCAAAAATACCAGCCGGCGAGCGTCCATAGATTGCCAAGCCGAAAAGCAATGCAGAGCGGCAATGATCGTTTGGAGAAATCTCGCGAGTGAGCGCGTCCTTTGTGTCCCCCGAGAGCGAACTTCGCGGCACGGGCCGGGAAGAACGCTGCGCTAAATCCATTCCGCCGGCTCATCCTTGCGCGAATCGAGGACGGCGTAGAGGTCGGCCGGCTTTACGCTCGGTGTTACGCGCAGCGGAACTTCTTTCACGATCACGGTGACGAACTTTGTCGCATAGTGTATCTCAAGAACGTCGCCGGGCTTTACTTGGTACCCGGGTTTGAGCGGCGCGCCGTTTTTGGTGATGCGCCCGTGGTCAATACCCTCGCGGGCTTCGCTGCGGCGTTTGGAGAGCCGTGAGACTTTCATGAACTTGTCAAGCCGCATTGTGCAAGGGTAGCACGAGCGCCGCGCGCAACCCTGCGAAAATGGCGCAACGAGGCAGAGCCGGTATCAACATCTTCGACGACTCCAAGCCGATGTGGCGGTTATTTTTGGTATTCTTGATTCCGCTGATGCTCAGCAACATTCTGCAGTCCGCCTCGCAGACCCTGAATAGCATCTTCCTCGGGCGCATGATCGGCGTGGATGCGCTTGCCGCGGTCTCGTCGCTCTTCCCGATCCTGTTCTTGCTGATTTCATTTGTGATCGGGCTCTCGAGCGGAAGCACTGTTTTGATCGGGCAGGCGTTCGGCGCGCAAGATTTTCACAAGATGAAAAAAGTGGCCGGTACGACGCTCTCGGTCAGTATCATCCTCGGCGTCGTCATCGGTGCGCTCGGCTACTTTTTTTCACGCGAGTTGCTGGCGGCAATTCGCACACCCGCTAATATTCTCGACGATGCCGCTGCCTACGCGCGAATTATCTTCTTGATGCTGCCGATATTTTTTCCGTATCTCGTCTACACGACATTTCTGCGGGGAACCGGCGATTCGAAGACCCCGTTTTACTTTTTGATCATCGGCACGGTATTAGCCGTGATTGCAACTCCGGCGCTCATCCGCGGCTGGCTCGGTCTGCCGCAACTCGGAGTTACCAGCGCGGCCGTCGCGGGTTTCTTCGCCAACACGGTTTCGCTAGCGGCACTTCTGATCTATCTTGCGCGTGTGAATCACCCGCTTGCTTTCGATCGCGAGACCTTTTCCGATCTGAAGATCGACTGGAAGATATTCGTCGCCGTCGTGAAAATCGGAATCCCGACCGCCATCCAAATCATCACGGTTGCGCTTGCCGAGATTGCGGTCATCACCTTCGTCAACCGCTTTGGTTCGAACGCAACCGCGGCCTACGGCGCGGTAAACCAGGTCGTCGGGTACGTGCAGTTTCCGGCAATCAGCATCGGAATCGCCGGGTCGATCTTCGGCGCCCAATGCATTGGTGCTCGACGCGAAGATAAGCTCAACAGTGTCGTGCGCTCGGCCGTCGCGCTGAACTACATCATCGGCGGAGTCATCATTGTGCTCTGTTACGTCTTCGCATGGAGCATCCTTGGCTGGTTCATTACCGACCCCGGTACGCTAACTATTGCGCACACACTGTTGATGATAACGCTGTGGGGTTACGCGCTGTATGGAAACTCAGCGGTGCTCTCGGGAATTATGCGCAGTAGCGGCGCGGTGCTTTGGCCGACCACCTTCAGCATCTTTTCGATTGCGCTCATTGAGGTTCCGGTCGCCTATTTTCTGATGCAGAAGATCGGGCTCGACGGCGTCTGGTACGGCTATCCGGCTGCGTTCGCGGTAAGCTTGACCCTGCAGTTTCTCTACTACACCTTCGTCTGGAAAAAGCGCACCCACGAACGCTTGATTTAGACTTACGATACCTCGATGAGTTCAAAGCCTTCGCGGGGTGCGTCCTCGGAACTCCAAGGTTCGGGAATCGGCTCGCCAAATTCGCGCAAGGCCTCGAGGTGAAAGGGAACGCCTTCGCGTACCAGCGCTCGCACCTGATCCGGGGTTTCAGCGGTGTAGCCATAGCCCGGAAGATCGGGTACATAAGCACCGTAACCGGTCGGCGTTCTTTCAATCACATAGGGGTATTTCATCTCCAACCTGCCTTCACTTGAATTGCGCGCCACAAGCCGCGAGCCGGGTGCTCACTATTCTTCCCCGCTACGGTGATGGGAATCGAGATGCTGTGCCCGGCTTCGTCGGTGATAGTTGCCGCGCAG
>JALYVT010000254.1 GCA_030853105.1 Vulcanimicrobiota bacterium | reverse complement strand
GATGGCAGGCGTTGCCGTGAACCCGGAAAACGGACACGTCTTTACCGGAAACGGCGCTGACCGCTCGCTCTCCGAGGTCGATCCGGTTGCGATGAAAGAATTGCGCAGCGTCGACGTCGCCGGCCCGGTCGATGCGATCGCTTTTGACTCGTCCCTGCAGCGGATATACGCCGACGAAGACGACGGAACGCGAATATTCGTGATTGACGCGAAAACGTTCAAACAGATTGGGACGATCGCGCTTCCCGGGCACAAACCCGAGTATCTGGCGATCGACCCAAAGACCCACGAGCTCTATCAAAACATCGCAAACCTCAGCGAGGTTGTGGTGGTCGATCCGAAATCGCTCAGGGTCTCGCGGGTAATCAAGACGCCCGAAGTAACCAGCAATCATCCGCTGCAGTTCGATTCCATCTTCGATCAGGTGTTGGTTGGGGGCGCGAACGGAAAGCTGTCGGTCTATTCCAGCTCCGGCAGCTTGCAACACACAATAGTTGTGCCCGAGCACATTGACCAATGTAGTTTGGACGAACAGCGTCATCTGTTGGCGTGCGCCGGGAGCGGCAAGATTACGCTCATCAAGAACGACCCCAAAACCGGACCGGCGATCGTCGGCCAGATCGATGTCGCGCGCGGAATGCACACGCTCGCGATCGATCCCAAAACCGGCGACATCTTCGCGGTTTGGGCTACGCAAAGCGGCGATCTGATTCAACGCTTTACCATTAAGCCGTAACCTAATCCGAGATGGCGGTCACGGCCGGCCGGCCCCAGCCGTTCCTGGGTCGTGCACAGTCACGACCTAGCGTTTGCGCCACAAGTCGCCGTCGCGCCCAGCGAACTCGATCCGCTGCTGACTTGGCGAACGTTTGAGTTGCGGACGCGCAGTCGGCGAATTTGGCGAAGCGGCACACCGCTTGCGCTCAGCGAACGTGAATTCGATCTGTTTGCAACGCTTGTACGCGAGCCTCGCCGCGTCTTCCACAAGCAGCGGCTGTTCGAGCTTGTCTGGGGACGCAACTCGCGGGCTACTTCGAATGTGGTCGAAGTGTACGTCTCGTACCTGCGAGTAAAGATCGATCGCGCAGGCGAACCTTCATTTATTCGAACGGTCCGCAGTGTGGGGTACGGCTTGCGCTAGGCGGCTCCCGCCGTTTCGGTTTTCGCCTCGGTAAGACGCGTAAATATGCGGTCCTCGGTGAAAGGAAGACTCGTGAAACGCACTCCGGTAGCCGCGCGCAATGCGTTGCCGATCGCGGGAGCCACCGGATTGATGGTGTTTTCGGCGATGGATTTCGCTCCGAGCGGGCCGATGTTGTCGTAGGTGTCGGCGAAGAATACTTCAGTCTCCGGAGCATCGGCAACAGCCGGGATGCGATAGTTCCGCAAAGTCGGGTTGATGACGGCACCGGCTTTGTCGTACACCATTTTTTCATGCAACGCAAATCCGACGCCCTGAACGACCCCTCCGATAACCTGGCCACGAACTTGATTCGGATTTATAATCACCCCCGCATCGACGGCTTCAATGCCGAATAGCAGGGCGATTTCTCCGGTGATTCGGTGAACGGCTAGGCGCACGCCGTACGCGATGAAGGCAACCGTTCGCGGTGACCCGTAAGCTTTGCGGAAAGAGCCGAACTCTTCGCCGGTACTCGTGCCGCGAGCGTAAAGGTCGGACAACGCAATCCGCTGTGAGCCGCAGATGACCGATTGATCTTCGAGCCTGCAACTCTCCGGTTTCTCGCCGCTTACTCGAGCGGCGTAATCGAGTATCTTCTTGCGTAGCGCAAATGCCGCCCCTTCCACCGCCTTGGTAGGCACCATCATGCCGACGCTTGCAAAGGTTCCGCTATCATACGGCGATTTATCGGTATCGGCGTTGATGAAGCTCACGCGCGACGTCGGGCAACCCATAATCTGGGCAACGACCTGCTGTTGTGCGGTGACCAAGCCGTTCCCGATCTCCGTTGAACCGACGGCAAAATGATAGCGTCCGTCTTCCAGCAGTTCGATCTGCGCACCCGAACGCTGCTCGGTTGGCGGAACACAATCGAGCATCGATAACGCAACCCCGCTGCCTTCCAGCCAATCATCCCCAGCCGGCTTGGAAAGTCCCCGCCCGCTTTGCAGCGCCTTTTCGACCGCGTCGATGCACTGATCCAATCCGTAACTGCCCATCGTGAGATCCGATGATTCTTTCCAGACCGATTCCATGTTGTCGTCGGGGCCGATCACGTTCTTTCGGCGCATCTCAATCGGGTCGATCTTCAGCATCGCTGCCAATTCGTCGAGCGCCGATTCAATTGCGAACGTCGTCTGTCCGGTGCCGTATCCGCGAAATCCGCCGCCGCAATGCATATTGGTATAGACGGCGTACCCGTCGCCCTTTTTGTTTGGACATTTGTAAATCGCCCACGGTCCAGACATCCCGTTGGCGAGCGTCTCCCCGCCGTGATTACCGTACGCGCCGGTGTTGGAGACGACTCGAAACGCAATTGCGGTTAGCGCACCGTCTTTGGTCGCGCCGAGTTTGACGTGGGTCTTGACTTCATGTCGTGTGGTCGCACCGATGAACTGTTCTTCGCGCGTGAACTCCCATTTCACCGGGCGTCCTGTCTTGAGCGTTGCCAACAGCGGCAAATCCTCGCTCATCATATCTTGTTTGCCGCCGAAACCGCCGCCGACTCGTTCGCTGTAGACGTGAAGGTCGGCGAGGTTAAGGCCGAAGAGGTAGCACAGCTTACTC
>JALYVT010000253.1 GCA_030853105.1 Vulcanimicrobiota bacterium | reverse complement strand
TCTTGCAGCTGCGGGACGGCCCAACGTGCTTGAACCTCGGGTGCAAGCTGATCGATCGGATCGACGTAGACGAATGACTTGCCGGGCTTCACGCTCGGAGCGCTGTAAACGGTTATGCCGTTTTCGCGATCGTAAAAGTCAAAGCTGTGAACGTCGCGTTTACCGCCGCCGCCCGGTGCATCGCAAACGAACGTCGGCGTGTTGAAGCCGGCGGTGCTGCCGCGCACAAACTTCTCAATGTCGACCGCGGTTTGAATCGTGGTGCGCAGCTCTTCGACGCCTTTGACCAAATCGTGCATGTAGACATAATACGGATGGACGTTGATATAGCCGAGCCGTTTGACCAAGAGCTGCATGGCGAGCTTATCATTGTTCACACCGCGAATGAGCACCGATTGGTTTCGCACGGTGATGCCGCGCTCAAACAGCATGTGCATCGCCTGCTGGGTGATCTGCGTGATCTCGTTTGGGCTGTTGAAATGGGTGTGCAGCACAACTTCTTTGCCGAGCTTGCGGCCGCGATCGACAATCCCCGTTAGCGCGTCCAGCCATTCCTTGTGCGTAATGATCTTCATCGGCATAATTGCCGGGCCCTTGGTAGCAAACCGCATCCGGCGGACGTGCGGAATATCGAGCAGCGCATTGCCGATCAGTTCGATGTTTTTCGGGGGAAGCTGATAGGTGTCGCCACCCGAGATAACGATGTCCTCGAGTTCCGGACGCTCGGAGATATATTGAAACGCATCTTTCCACTGCGCGGGCGTCTTGGCTAGCGAGACCTTATCAACCTCAGCAGTATCCGGGCCAATTGCATACGAACGAGTGCAAAAACGGCAGTAGACCGGGCAGGTGTTCAGCGGAAGAAACAGCGCTTTATCGACATACCGATGCACCAGACCCGGCACCGGAGAATCGTCCTGTTCGTGCAGAGAATCCAGCGTCAAGCGCGGATGATCGGGCAGAAAGCGCGACTTAACCGGGATAAATTGGGTTCGGATTGGGTCGTTGTACGGGTCGTTCCAGTCGATCAGCGCGAGCGCGTACGGTGAAACGCGCACCGCCATCGGCGCATGGGCGAAACCCGCACGCGCATCTTCGATAAACTCTGAAGATGCAAGCCCCTTCATCGTCTCCAGCAGCTCTTCGGCGGTCTTAACGGAATGCTTCTGTTGCCACAGATGGTCCAAGAATGTCGCTTCGTCTACACTTTGGTACGCCGGAACATGGCGCCAGAACTCTCCGCCTTTGAGTTGTGTGTAATCGAAACTGTCGGGCGATGCCGGCGGCTTTTTGTGAGCGATCATTGAAGCGATCCTTTGTACTTGGTGTTGAAGTAAGCGTGTATCCGCGGATGGTCACGCAGGGTTTGCAGCGCGATCGCTGCGTGGTCCTTCGCGTACCCGTTTCCGACAATCATGGTGATGTCTTTGCCGACGCCTTCGGCGCCGAGTGCCGCCGCCGTGAACGAGGTTGACATCGAGAAGAAGTAAACGGTCCCGTGATCTTTGACGCAGAGAATCGATGCGAGTTCGGTTCCCGGAACATTCACGCAGTTTACCACCAGATCGGCCAGATCGGGAACCTCGGCTTCAACGGCTTCGCTGAGCGTGAGCGTGTCGCACGCATCGGCTTCGATGAACGCATCGACCAACTTGAGCTCCTTGAGCAATTGTGCGGTAGGCGTGCTCGCATCCGGCCCTGCGCCGATCACGCGACCGCTCGAGCCGACTGCGCATTTTGCCTGCGCGCAAGCCAGGATACCGGATTTCCCATCGGCGCCGATAATGAGAACCGTCTGACCGGGTTGCGCCATGCGACGAACTTGAGCAGGCGCTCCGGCGACATCAAGTACGGCCAAAGCGACGTCGGTATCAATATCCGAAGGCAACTTGCTCCAGAGTCCGCTTTCGAATAAGATCGCTTTCCCGCGAATCCAAACGCGGCCGGTCGCCACATCAACTTTTTCAATAGACTCGATGAGCAAAGGTGTGAGCGTGAGAGAAACCAGCGATGCGATTCGGTCGCCGGGCTTCAGGTTGATTTTTCCGCGTAATCGTTCGCCGATTTCCAACACGCGTCCGATGAACATTCCGCCGCTGCCGGTGACCGGATTGTGCTGCTTGCCGCGTTCCCGAACGGTTGCCGCAATGTGGTCACCGATCTTTACCGCATCACCTTCGCAGGTGTCGTGAATTTGTTTGAAACTTGCCGAATCGATGTTGAGGATCTCGACGTCGCAGAGGATCTCATTCTCGAATGCCATCGGCGTATTGTCGAGTCTATATGCGCTCTGCGGCATTGCGCCAAGCGGTTCGAGTACGCGATGCGTGCCGAGTCGATGAAGTTTGCGCTCCGATATCGCGGTCATTGAACCGAGATGCCTCCTCGCTCGAACGGCGTCGAGAGCACGATTGTCGTTTTCGTGCGTGCCATACCCGGCACACTCTTCAGCTGCGAGAGCAATTGATCCAGATGAGCGGTCGAACGAGTCATCACTTTGAGCACAAACGACTCTTCCCCGGCAACACTGTGAACCTCGCAGACTTCCGGTAACGCAGAGAGTGCAGCGGTGAACTCGTCGTACTTGGTTTCGGGCGAGGTGTAGCAACTTACGAGCGCGGTCAACTCAAGGCCGAGGCGTTTATTGTCCAGCTGGGCTGCGTAGCCGCGAACAAAGCCGCGCGATTCGAGACGCTTCACCCGGTCATGCACCGCCGGCGGTTTGAGGCCGACGATCGCGCCGAGCTCGGCAAAGGT
>JALYVT010000252.1 GCA_030853105.1 Vulcanimicrobiota bacterium | reverse complement strand
CACAACGATGCAAACATCCTGGCGCTCTCGGAGCGGCTAACCGGCTGGGAGATGATCGAGCGGCTCGTGCAAGTATTTCTCCAGACGCCGTTTGACGGCGGTCGTCACGCCCGTCGCGTAGCGCAGATGTTCGAGTTCGGCACCGAGCAGAAGATGCGCGCGCTCAAGGACCTCGAGGCCGGCGAGGTAACCGGCGCACAGACGCCGCAAGCCGATCTGCAACCAGCCGGCATTTCAAAGTAAGGACGACATGGATATTCTATCGCGCAGTCAGATTGAGACGCAAGACCCTGAGGTTTTTGCCGCTATCGCGGGCGAAGAACGCCGCCAAGTTGAGAACTTGGAACTGATCGCCTCCGAAAACTACGCTAGCCGCGCGGTTCGCGAAGCGATGGGATGCGTGATGACCAACAAGTACGCCGAGGGTTATCCCGGAAGGCGCTACTACGGCGGCTGCGAATGGGTCGATGTTGCCGAGCGGCTTGCGATCGATCGGCTCAAGAAGCTGTTTAGCGCAGATCACGCCAACGTGCAAGTTCATGCTGGTGCGCAAGCCAATATGGCGGTCTTTATGGCGCATCTGCAGCCCGGCGATACCGTGCTGGGAATGTCGCTGGCGCACGGCGGTCACCTTACGCACGGTACGAAAGTCAGTTTCAGCGGCAAACTGTATAATGCGATCGCTTACGGCGTACGCAAAGATACCGAACTGATCGACTTCGATCAGGTGCGGAATCTCGCGCGCGAACACAAGCCGAAGATGATTATCGCCGGCGCCAGCGCGTATCCGCGCACGATGGAGTACGCGCCGTTTCGCGAGATCGCGGACGAAGTCGGCGCGACGCTGATGGTCGATATGGCGCACATCGCCGGACTTGTCGCAGTCGGCTTGCATCCGTCGCCGGTTCCGTATGCCGACTTCGTCACTTCGACAACGCACAAAACGCTGCGCGGTCCGCGCGGCGGACTGGTGCTATGCACCGAAAAGTGGGCGCAAGCGATCGACAAGGCGGTCTTTCCCGGCATTCAAGGCGGACCGTTCATGCACATGATCGCGGCCAAAGCGGTCGCGTTCGGCGAAGCGCTGCAGCCATCGTTCAAAACCTATCAGCAAAATGTCATTGCAAACGCGAAAGCGATGGCCGATGAGTTCGTCGGCAACGGCTTGCGGTTAGTTGGAGGCGGCACCGACACGCACTTAATGCTGGTCGATGTCAGCGTGAAGGGTGCGACCGGGAAAGCGGTTGAGGAGTATCTCGATGAGATCAGCATCACCGTAAACAAGAACGCCATTCCGTACGATAAAGAGAAGCCGTTTGTTGCAAGCGGCATCCGAATCGGTACACCGGCGCTCACATCGCGCGGTTTCGATGCGGCTGAATGCCGCGAGGTTGCGAAGATCATTTGCGAGGGGCTCGCGGATATTCAGGCGCGCACGAAGATCGAATCGCTGCGCGGGCGCGTCCACGAACTTACCAGCGCGCACGATGTCCCCTAATCTGCACGTCGTCGATCATCCGGCGGTGACCGATCGCTTAACGCGGCTGCGCGATCGCGATACAACCACGCCGGTATTTCGCAAGCTGCTCGAGGAGCTGGGCGCATTTTTGGCTTATGAGGCAACGCGCAATCTGCCGCTGCGCGATCAGAGCGTCATTACGCCGATTCAGGCGATGACCGGTCGCCGCATTGCAACCCGTCCGGTTGCAGCGCCGATTTTGCGCGCCGGACTCGGACTGCTGCCGGGATTCTTGAGCGTGATCGACGACGCAGTGATTGCGCACCTCGGCTTCTATCGCGATCCGGTAAACCTGCAGCCGGTTCCGTACTATGCAAACGTGCCGAGCGATCTCTCGGAGCGCGATGTGTTTGTGCTCGATCCCATGCTCGCCACCGGACATTCAGGTTCGGCGGCGCTTGAGGCGCTCGCTTCGCGGGGCGCGCGCAACATGACGTTCATTAGCTTAATAGCCGCCCCCGAGGGCGTGAAAGTCATTGCCGCCGCGCATCCCACGGTGCGAATCGTGACCGGCGCAGTCGACGAACGGCTTAACGATCACGCGTACATCGTGCCGGGGCTGGGAGATGCCGGCGATCGCATGTTCGGCAGCACCAGTTCCGTTCCCGTCAGTGTTCGCATCTCGTGATGCGTCCAGGCTGGGATGAATATTTCATGGAGATCGCGCGTACGGTGGCAACTCGCGCGACCTGTCCCCGCGCATCGGTCGGCTGCGCCATTACGCGAGACCATCGAATTCTCACGACTGGGTACAACGGCTCGCCGCGTAAGATTGCGCACTGCACCGAAGTTAACTGTTTGATCGTAAACGACCATTGCATTCGCACCACGCACGCCGAGGCAAATGCAATCGTGCAGGGCGCGCTGCACGGCGTCAGCTTAGCGGGCGCCACTGCGTACTGCACCCATCAGCCGTGCATGAACTGCTCGAAACTCCTCATCAGCGCGGGAATTGTGAAGATCGTCTACCAAACGGCGTATCCGGATAGCGATGCGCAGGCGCTGCTCAGCGAAGCGGGCGTTGCGCTGACACCGTACGGAACGCTCGAAGGAATGCGCGCGTGAGTATCTATCTGCTGTATTTGGCGGCGCTTGTTTTAGCGGGCGTCGTCTCGGCGTTCGCAACGCCGCTGATCTGCCGGCTCGCCAATCATATCGGCATCATCGATCAGCTTGGAGATGAGCGGCGCGTGCATGAGATACCGACGCCTCGACTCGGCGGCATAGCGGTCTATTTCGGTTTCGCGTTCGCG
>JALYVT010000251.1 GCA_030853105.1 Vulcanimicrobiota bacterium | reverse complement strand
TCAACGGCAAGGACATCACCGATAACAAGCAGCTCATCGGGATTATCTCTAGCGCAAAACCCGGCCAATCCATCGACCTGAACACCTGGAGCCAAGGCATCAAGAAGCTGGTCGCCATCAAGGTCGGCGAGAAACCTGCTGGCTACGGTCAGCCCCAACCCCAGCAGCAACAGGGGCCGTAAACTTTTCGGGACGCGTCCTTCGACTACGGGTTCGCCTCGCGAACCCTGCTCAGGATGACATACGACTTGAGAACGCAGGGGTTCCACGTTGTCACGCTGAGCAGGGTTCGCAACGCGAACCCGTAGTCGAAGCGCTTGCTTGCAACCAAGAGCGCACGTTTGTTGTCTTAGTGGTGGAACAAATGCGCGCCGATGCTGTACTATAGTCGGTACGCAATCGTCCTTGAGCCCGATAAGCGGCAAGGCTTAGTAACTCCGCCGAAAAACGTTTGGCGAGGATCTTTTTGGGGGACCCATGCGCTT
Organism: Vulcanimicrobiota bacterium; assembly: GCA_030853105.1. GTDB lineage: Bacteria > Vulcanimicrobiota > Vulcanimicrobiia > Vulcanimicrobiales > Vulcanimicrobiaceae > JALYVT01. Next base: position 2,301 of record JALYVT010000251.1, on the reverse strand, counting down.
GGCGTATGGGGGCGCGTAGCCGAAAGGCGGAGTGCCTTTAACCTCGGGGGGTCCCCAAAAAACTCGTTTTTTAGGGGAACGAAAAGCTGGTCCTCGGCGCTCGGAAAGTAGGAATAATACATGGCTAAAGTGGTCGGAATCGACCTTGGCACGACCAACTCGGTCGTCGCCGTTATGGAGGGTTCACAGCCCACCGTTATCGCGAACGCCGAAGGGAGTCGTACGACTCCATCGGTTGTCGCATTCACCAAGACCGGCGAACGGCTGGTCGGACAACTCGCAAAGCGCCAAGCGATCACCAATCCAGATCGCACGATCAGCTCTATCAAACGCCACATGGGAACCGATTTCCATGTGAAGGTCGACGGCAAAGATTACACTCCGCAAGAGATCTCGGCGATGATCCTGCAAAAGCTGGTCAACGACGCATCGAACTATCTGGGCGAGCGGGTGACCAAAGCGGTCATCACCGTGCCGGCATATTTCAACGATGCGCAGCGACAAGCAACTAAAGATGCCGGCAAGATCGCCGGGCTGGAAGTGCTGCGCATCATCAACGAACCGACGGCCGCGGCGCTGGCGTACGGTCTCGATAAGAAGGGTAACGAAACCATTCTTGTCTGGGATCTGGGCGGCGGTACATTCGACGTGTCGATTCTGGATGTCGGCGACGGCGTGTTCGAAGTTAAATCAACCAACGGTGACACGCGCCTCGGCGGCGATGACTACGATCATCGCGTCGTCGAATATTTAGTCGATCAATTCCGCAAGGATCAAGGCATCGATCTCACCAGCGATAAGCAGGCAATGCAGCGGCTTACCGAAGCAGCTGAAAAAGCCAAGATCGAACTGAGTTCGGTCGTGCAGACCAATATCAATCTGCCGTTTATTACGGCCGATCAAAACGGGCCCAAGCACCTCGATCTCACGCTGACGCGCGCGAAGTTTGAAGAACTGACCGGCGATCTGACCGATCGCTGCGTGCAGCCGTTCAAGAACGCAATTGCCGATGCAAAGATCGACGTTTCGCAGATCGACGAGATCGTGCTGGTCGGCGGTTCAACTCGTATGCCGGTCATCGCGGAACTCGTCAAAAAACTCACCGGCAAAGACGCCAACCAATCGGTCAACCCCGATGAAGTGGTTGCAGTCGGCGCCGCGATTCAAGCTGGTGTGCTCGCCGGCGAAGTTCGCGATGTCGTATTGCTCGATATCACCCCGCTCTCCCTGGGCTTGGAGACACTGGGCGGCGTGATGACCACGTTGATCGAGCGTAACATGACGATCCCAACGCGCAAGACCCAGGTCTTTACAACCGCCGAGGACGGTCAAACCTCAGTCGACATTCATGTCGTTCAAGGCGAGCGGCCGATGGCAGTCGATAACAAGACAATGGCGCGTTTCCGGCTCGAGGGTATTCCCGCAGCCCCACGCGGTGTGCCGCAGATCGAAGTCACCTTCAACATCGATGCTAACGGTATCGTCAACGTCAGCGCCAAAGATCTGGGTACCGGCAAAGAGCAGGCAATCCAAATCACCGCGACGACCAATCTCAACAAAGAGGAAGTCGACCGGATGGTTCGCGACGCCGAAGCATCGGCGGCAGAAGATAAGCGCAAGAAAGACGAAGCTGAGGTGCGCAATACCGCCAGCAGCCTCATCTACTCTACCGAAAAATCGCTCAAGGAAGTCGGCGAGAAACTCGATCCAACCGCTCGCGGTGACGTTGAAGTCGCGCTTGGCGAGTTGAAGAAAGCCTCCGAGAACGGTACAGTTGAAGAGATCAAGCCGGGCATTGAGAAGCTGCAGCAAGCCAGCTATAAAATGGCTGAGCTGCTCTATCAAAAAACGACACCGAACGCCGAAGGCGCCGCGCAAAACGGTGCGCCTGAAGGTACCTCATCGCAGAACGGTCATGCGGAAAACGCCGCGCCTGCCGAAGATGTCATCGACGCCGAGTTTAAAGAAGCCAAGTAATTCATGGACGAAGTCACCACTGAAGCCGCCGAGGGTTTAGTTGCGGAAACGCAACTAGACCCGACCGCGGAACTTGCGGCCGCGAACGCGCGCGCCGATGAAAACTACAACAAGTTTCTGCTTGCAATGGCGGATTTTGAGAATTACAAGAAACGCATCGAGCGGCAGTTCGCCGATATCGCGCTTTCGGGCCGCAAGATTACGCTCGGAAAGTTTTTGCCGGTCATTGACAACCTCGAACGCGCGCTCAGCGTGGGTGAGGGCTCCGACGGTTTGCGCGACGGTTTGCAGCAGACGCTCAAGGGGTTCGAGGCGGTCCTCGCA
>JALYVT010000250.1 GCA_030853105.1 Vulcanimicrobiota bacterium | reverse complement strand
TATCCCGCTGATACCGCTTGAGTTTATCGCGCTGTTAGCCGGAATCTTTATCGGCCAAGCCGCGCTGGGATTACTGGTCGGCCGCCGTCTCTACGAACTGATCCGACCGCACGGAACGCCCTCGCCACTGACTGCACTTGTCATTGGCCTGATCGTGCTGGCCGCCGCCCAAATCGTACCGGTCGTCGGCCATCTTGTTACCGCGCTGGTCTGGCTTGTCGGCGTCGGCGCCGCGATCCTGACATTCATGTACGACGGCAGATTCTTCGGCCGCAGATCCCCCATCGTTCGCCCGCCGATCGACGGCCCACCAATGAACCCGGTGTAACGCCGACGTCATACGTCGCCGTTGACGAAGGTTTATATACTGGATATAATCGAGGAATGAAAGTGCTCTTGTCGCTGGATGAGCGGTTACTGCGTCAGATCGACCGCGCGGCACGCTCGCGCCATCTCTCTCGCAGCGCCTATATCGCGGAGCTAGCGCATCGCGATACGGACCGCGAGCAAATGTCGGTCGCCGAGGCCTTCAAGAGCCTAGATCAGCTTTTCGCGAACCTCCCTTCCGAAGACGCAACCGCAGCTATCCGAGCTGAGCGTGATGCCCGGTGACCGAGGCGGTTCTCGATGCGTCCGTCGTCATTAAGTGGTTTAAGCAAGACAACGAGGAACATATCGCGGCGGCGCGTGCGCTTCGACTTGCCGTCGAAGCGGGCGAGCTCACTGTTTTTGCCCCGCCGCTGCTTCAAATCGAAATCCTAAATGCCGCTGGCCGACGATGGCGCCTGGACCATGCGGCGCTGGTAAAACTGGCGCATAGGCTGGAGGCGCTGCCCTTCGATCTGCGTCAGCCGCCGCTTGGCGGGGTCGCCGCGTGGACGGCCCGCGGGCTGAGCGCGTACGACGCCAGTTACGTCGCATTAGCCGAAATCGAAGCGTTACCGCTCATTACCTCGGACAAGCTCATTCTCGCGATCGCGCCCGACATCGCGCGCCCCCTTGCGGGTTGTTTATGAATCGAGTCGAGGGTCGAATCGTTGTGTGTGCCCTCACGCAGCATCGTGCTGCGTGAGCCGGATGGTAGCATCCGACGCTAGTACACTTTGAGGCTGCAACTCAGCCTTTACGAGAATGTTCCGAGCGGCGTTGATGTCCGCATGGCCTTGATGACCACATCGAACACAAACGAAGCGCATTCTTTCTCGATTCTCTGCCGCGCGGTGTTTGCAAGAAAAACACGTTTGCGACGTATATTTTGGATCGACTACGGCGATCAGTCGAGCGGCCCATGCTGCCTTCTCGATAATTAGTTGCCGTAATATTCCAAATCCGGTGTCGAGCAACGATCGATTTAAGCCGCTCTTGGCCGCGACGTTCGTGCCCGGCTCCTCGACGGTGCCTTTCGCCGAGCGCGTCATATTAACGAGGCGTAGCGCCTCCATCGCGATGCCGTCATTTTCGCGCACTATGCGGTTTGACAGCTTATGTAAGAAATCGCGCCGCGCATTGGCCTCGCGCTCTTTTGACCGGGCCAGTGCCAGCACTTTAGCCCGTCGCTTCGGATCGTGGCGATTTAGACACCGGCCGCGCGCATCTTTCCGTGTAACCGCATCCAGTGCTATTGCCGCTAGTTCGATGTTTGCTCGGTTGCGCGCGAAATGGCGCGGATTGTCTACCAGCTCACCTTCGCTAGTTGCCAGCAGTGCGGTGATCCCGGCGTCGATTCCGATCACCTTGCCCGTTGCGCGCATGGGCTCGATCTCGCGTTTACACTCGAAAACCGCATACCAACGGGCATTCTTACGAATGAGAAAGGCGCGCCCATAATTCAATGGCACCTCGCGGCCCTTGCGCAACCGCACGACACCGACATTCGGCACACGAATCTTGCCTTGCGTTGAATCGAGTTTTACGGCGCGATTGCCGTGCGGAAACTCAAGCTGATTCCAGCGTGCATCGTTTTTGAAACGCGGAAATCCGGGCGTTTCACCGCGCTTAAACCGCCGAAAAAACGCACTCATGCCGAGATCGAGCCGATGCAAGACGGCATCTTGAAGCTCGCGATACACGCCGGCATCAACCGTCGAATCGGCTCGCAAGGCTGTCAGTTCGGCATACTGCATCTTCGCCGATACTGCGCGGCCGTGAGCACGATATTCGTACCGGCGCTGATCGAGCGCGGCGTTGTAGAGATTGCGCGTCAAGTGCAGGGCATGATCCAGTGCTCGCTCTTGGGTGGGCGTCGGGTACAGCCGGACCTTGTGCATCCATCTCAGCATGATTCCTCAAAGAATACCACCGTCGAATGCCACCATCCTGACACACAACTCGTAGAAGGAGGCCGCCGTTCGTGCTATTCTGCGCAGCTTTGCTTCGCAGAGCACCACCACGCCGAGAGATCGCCGGCGCTTGCGGCGGCGCCGGTCGCATCGTACTCTCTACCACGGTTCGTCGCGGACGCCATTGATGGTTACGCGTGAGAAATCGCTATGCGATGGGTTAAGCAAGACGTTCTCCGCCTCCGGCACTATGGCTGACGGAACGTAGAATAGCGCGCTGCGCGCCGACGCTAACCATTCATCGCCGAGCTCGCGGCTTATCGAAGTGTCCGCCCGCCAATTCAGCGGCAAAGTTTCTGTTGCGATGCGCTCTGAGTGAAGTTCGTCGGGAACATCAAGCGTGATGTACGGAATGGTCGTTGGAATCTGATCGCTATCGAGTTCGAGGTGAACGATCCATTCGACCAATGCGGTGGCCGGATGCGCGGAGCAATAGACGATTGGTCGCC
>JALYVT010000066.1 GCA_030853105.1 Vulcanimicrobiota bacterium | reverse complement strand
GGCGTGGTCAACATAAGCGCACCGAACGCAAACAAAGCGCGTTCGCTGGCGATTTGCCGCCGCGCGGTGTTTGCAAGCAAAACACGTTTGCGACGTATATTTTGGATCAACTACGGCGATCAATCGACCGGCCCATGCTGCCTTCTCGATAATCATCTGCCGAAGCATCCCAAACCCGGTATCGAGTATCGCCCGATTTAAGCCGCTCTTGGCCGCGACGTTCGTGCCTGGCACCTCGATCGTGCCTTTCGCCGAGCGCGTCATATTCACAAGCCGTAGCGCCTCCATTGCGATACCGTCATTTTCCCAAACAAACTTCCCTGACAGCTTATGCAAGAAATCGCGGCGCGCATTGGCCTCACGCTCTTTTGAACGCGCCAACGCCAGAGCTTTCGCCTGCCGCTTCGGGTCGCGACGGTTCAAGCAGCGCCCGCGAACATCTTTCACACTCGCACTGTCAAGCGCGATTGCGGCGCGTTCGACGTTGCCTCGGTTGCGCGCAAGATGGCGTGGATTCTCAATCAGCTCGCCATCGCTGGTTGCCAACAGCGCCGTGATCCCGGCATCAATTCCAATCACCTTGCCGGTCGTGGCCATCGGCTCGATCTCGCGTTTGCACTCGAACACCGCGTACCAGCGCGCGTTCTTGCGCACCAGAAATGCGCGACCGCAATTCAACGGCACCGCGCGACCCTTTCGCAACCGAACCACCCCAACGCCCGGAATCTTTACCTTCTTCTGAGGCATATCAAACTTTACCGCCCGATCGCCGTGCGGAAACTCCAACTGATTCCAGCGCGCATCATTCTTGAAGCGCGGGAATCCCGACGTCTCGCCCTGTTTACAGCGGCGAAAGAACGCGCCCATACTCAAATCCAGCCGATGCAAAGCCGCATCTTGCAACTCCCGATACACGCCGGCGTCACTCGGCGATTCGGCTCGCAAGGCCGTGAGTTCGGCATACTGCATCTTCGCCGATACCGCGCGCGCATGGGCGCGATATTCGTAACGGCGCTGATCGAGCGCGGCATTATAGAGATTGCGCGTCAAGTGCAGGGCATGATCCAGCGCACGCTCTTGGATGGGCGTCGGGTACAGCCGGACCTTGTGCATCCATCTCAGCATGATTCCCTCAAAGAATACCACCGTCGAATGCCACCACCCTGGCACACAACTCGTAGACGGAGGCCGCATCCCGCTCTCTATCATGGAATCTTGATCTTCGGCACTTTAATGACGATCGGTTTCGGAGTTGCTGCCGCCGGATGAATGTTGCCGGGGAACTGCATGGTGACATCGCCATCGGCTTTGGCGTCGCCTGAGATGGTATTGTATGCAACGGTTTGAGCGTTCATCGAACGCGCTTGCTGGGTGATGTGCACGTTGCCGCTGAGATGCAGAATGTGCGTGCGATCGTCGAGCGTTCCCTTATCGGCATCGACAACGGTCGTGCCTTGTGTGAAGTGGACACTGCCGGTGGCAACGTAGACTTTCGAGATGCCGTCGATCTGAAGCTGATCGGTCGTCAGCGTCGCCGGTTGGTGCGTTCCCTCCGATTTTGCGCTGCTTAAACTTGCGAAGCCGCTCGAATCATGCAGCACGACGTGCCCGACGAGGGTCGCGGCCTTGCGTTTGTAGTTTCCGGTGGCTCGATCGGCGTTGATATCCGCCGGCGGATCGGGGCGCGTCATGGTGACGTGATTGGGCGCGGTAAAGTCCCCATTCTGATAGTTCAAATCCAGCGCCGAGGTATTCACATTGTAGTCGCCGATCGCAAATGTCGTCCCCGCGCCCTTCGGCGTGCTCGGCTTGTGGGGCGGCGCGTTCTTCGCCAGCGCGAACTGATTGCCGAAAGCGAGAACCGCGACCGCTGCGACTATGAGAAAGTTTTTATTCATCTATACTCTTTACGAATTTCGGACCTTGGTCGTTTGCCGAACCACCGGTCCGAGTTGCCGGCTAAGCTCCTCTAGGCTGACGACACCCTCGCGCAGCAACCGAGGCTGCAACCCGGAGATGTCGATCACGCTCGATTCGGCTCGACGCCGGGTTGGACCGTTTTCGATCAACAGATCGGCCGGCGGCAGCGAATCCCAGTCCCCGTCGCCGAAGTACGGCTGGGCGCCGCTGGTGTTGGCGCTGGTGGCCGCAAGCGGCCCGCAGCGATCCAGAATCACTTGACAGAGTTGGTCATCGGGAACGCGGAAACCAACGGTCGGCAGCCCCGCACTCACGTCCTCATTAATGAAATCCGGCCGGCGAATGATTAAAGTGACGGCGCCCGGAAGCAGGCGCTTTGCCGCCAGCACCGCCAGGCTATTACTCGACGCATATTCGAGAAACTCGCGCACGCTCGCCAAGTGCAGGCTCAGCGGCTTATTGTCGGGGCGCTTCTTTGCGCCGTAGATCCGGTCGATTGCATCGCTGCGCTGCGGATCGCACGCGATTCCATACACCGTATCGGTCGGAAAGATCACCGTGCCGCCCGCGAAGATCACCTTAGCGACAGCATCCGCAACCAGCGCCGAATCCTCGCCGCGCGCGTCAATGACCGCCGCAACGTTCACAGCTAGACGGGGATTCTCATCCCGGTGCCGAGCGCGACGCACGAGAGCGGATCGTCCGCCACGATCACCGGAATGCCGCAGACTTCGGCCAGCAGTTTGTCGAGCCCGCGCAGCAGTGCACCACCGCCGGTCAAGATGACGCCGCGATCGATGATGTCGGCTGCCAGTTCAGGCGGCGTTTTTTCGAGCACTGCCTTAACGGCTTCAACGATCGCGCTGACCGGTTCGGAGAGCGCTTCACGAATCTCTTCGCTGGTAATCTTCACGGTTTTGGGCAAACCGTTGATCAAATCGCGACCGCGAATCTCCATTGCAAGCTCGGATTCTAGACGATAGGCGGAACCAATCTTTATCTTGATCTCTTCAGCGGTACGTTCACCGATCATTAAATTATAGACGCGCCGAATATAACGGATAATGGCTTCATCGAGTTTGTTGCCGGCAACCCGCAGCGACTGCGATACAACAATGCCGCCGAGTGAGATAACCGCAACGTCGGTCGTACCGCCGCCGATATCCACGACCATGCTGCCGGATGGTCCATCGATCGGCAGCCCCGCGCCGATCGCCGCTGCCATCGGCTCTTCGATGATATAGACGTTCTTTGCGCCGGCAAGTTTGGCGGCGTCGCGCACCGCGCGTTCTTCGACGCTGGTGATCTCGGCCGGAACGCAGATCACCACGTTCGGTTTCGGTTTGAACAGCGTCGAAAACCACGAACGATCTTTGGTGACTTTCTTGATGAAGTAGTTGAGCATCGCTTCGGTCACTTCAAAATCGGCAATGACGCCGTCGCGAAGCGGCCGAATTGCCTGAATATGCGCGGGCGTTTTACCGAGCATCTGGCGCGCCTCTTCGCCGACCGCAATAGTACGGCCGGTAACCGTATCTTTGGCGACAACCGAAGGCTCGCGCAGCACGATGCCCTTCCCCTTGACATGAACCAGCACGTTGGCGGTGCCAAGGTCAATCCCGATATCCAAAACCTAACTCCAAATCGATGTGAATGAAAAATATAATTACTTGGCGCGAACCCTACCGGTCGTTGGATACGCGGTTGTCTCGAAAAGTCCGGTTGGTTCGGAGAACGGCGCGACGCCGCTTGCCCGCTGAACCTGCCCGCCCAGCTCCGAGAGCAGCTCTTCGAGCCGCTCGTACCCGCGATCGATGTACTCAAGACCGATGATCTCGGTCTCCCCTTGGGCCGCAAGTCCAGCGACAACGAGCGCCGCACCGGCTCGAATATCGGGCGCTTCGACCGGCGCGCCCGAGAGCGAATCCACCCCTTTTACTACGGCGGTATTGGACTCCATCGAAACGCGAACATCCGCACCCATGCGAGCAAGCTCGTTGACGTAGGAGAATCGGGCGTTAAAGATCGACTCCTCGACGACGCTCGTGCCGGGCGCGGTGGTGAAAAATGAGACCATCTGCGGCTGCAGATCGGTCGGGAATCCCGGATACGGCGCGGTCAAGATATCGGTTCCGCCGGTCACTCGCTGCGCCTGAACCCGAATCCAGTCCGGTCCGCTCGATACATCGACGCCGCACTCTTGCAGCTTTAGGGTCAGCGTCGACAGATCGCCCGGCGCGCACTCGCGCACGGTGACGTCGCCTCGACTGATGGCTCCGCAGATCAGCAGCGTGCCGGTAACGATTCGGTCGGGTATGATCGTGTATTCGACGCCCTGCAGTTCGCTGACGCCTTCAATGACGATCGTGTCGCCGCCGGCACCGCGTACTTTTCCGCCCATTGCGTTGAGAAAGTTCGCCAGATCGACAACTTCAGGCTCCATCGCTGCGTTCGAGATCGTCGTTGTACCATCGGCCAAAACCGCCGCCAGCATTGCATTTTTCGTTGCGCCGACACTCGGTGTGCGAAACTCGATTGGCGCACCTTGCAGTCGCCGCTGTTTTGCGGTTGCGATGAGATACCCGTGCGCATTTTTAACGTCGGCGCCAAGTGCAGTAAAGGCTTGCTCGTGCATATCGGTCGCGCGAGTACCGAGCACGCAGCCGCCTGGAAGCGGAACCTCGGCGCGGCCGAATCGCCCGAGCAGCGGACCCGCCAAATCAAACGACGCCGCAAGTTTGCGAACCAGCGTATAGGGCGCGCGATGCGAGGCAACGTTACTCGAATCAATCGTAACCGTGCCATTGCCTTCGCGACGAAGCCGCGCGCCAAGCGCTTCGAGGAGCGACCACATCACCGAGACGTCGGTGATCCGCGGCACACGATGCAAGGTAACCTTGCCTTTTGCAAGCAGCGAGGCTGCCATAATCGGCAAAGCGGCATTCTTGGCACCGTGCGTTGCGACCGAACCCTCAAGCCTCGCGCCGCCGCGAACCCGCAACGTTGTATCCAATCGGTCGAGCATATTCATCTATCCGGTCCATTCGCCGCGAGTGTTGATTCTTCCAGTCTCCATTCAGCAGGCCCTGAACCCGCGATGGCGAGCCCCGCTAGTGTCCGGTCAGACGCAGCTGAGCACTTGCGAAATCGATCGCCGCTTGCTCGCGCTGGAAGTCGGCGGGACCAGCGGCATTCTCTTGGCGCTCGCAGGCCGCAGCGAGATCGCTGCGCGCGGCGGCGACATCGACGTCTTCAAAGCGCATTACCTTGTCGACCAAAACGGTTACACCGTCCGGTAAGGCCTGCATGAAACCCTCGGCGGTCGCAAGTTCGAGCCGTTCGGTTTTTCCGTTTTCAACCACGTTCGCCCGAAGAACACCCGGTTTCAACGCCGTAAGAAACGGCGCGTGCTGCGGCAAGATGCCTTCTTCGCCTTCAATACCGACAGCGATCACGAGTTCAGCGGCGCCCTCAAACACGACCTGAGTCGGTGTGATCAGCTTAAACGCGAGTGTGCTCGCCACTTAAACTGCAGCGCCGAGTTTTTCGGCGTTCTCTTTGACTTCTTCGATCGAACCGGCATAGAAGAACGCCTGCTCCGGCAGCGTATCGACGTTGCCGTCGAGCACTTCCTTGAACGAGGCGATCGTATCGGTCAGCTTCACATACTTGCCGGAGCGTCCGGTGAACTGTTCGGCGACAAAGAACGGCTGTGAGAACAGACGCTGAATTCGGCGCGCGCGGCCGACAACGACCTTGTCGTCATCCGAAAGCTCTTCGACACCAAGAATCGCGATGATGTCTTGCAAATCTTTGTAACGCTGCAGCGTCTCCTGCACGCCGCGTGCAACCGCGTAATGTTCGTCGCCGATAATCTGCGGATCCAAAATGCGCGAACTCGATGCCAGCGGATCGACCGCCGGATAGATACCGAGTTCGGAGATCGGACGCGAGAGCGCGGTCGTTGCATCAAGGTGCCCGAAGGTTGTCGCAACAGCCGGATCGGTGTAGTCGTCGGCCGGCACATACACGGCCTGCACCGACGTAATCGACCCTTTGTGCGTCGAGGTGATGCGCTCTTCCAAGCGTCCCATATCGGTTGCGAGCGTTGGCTGATAGCCGACGGCCGACGGCATCCGGCCCATTAGCGCCGAGACTTCAGAGCCGGCTTGCAAGTAGCGGAAGATGTTATCGACGAACAGCAGCACATCGGCACCGAGTTCATCGCGGAAGTATTCGGCCATCGTCACGCCGGTCTGCGCGACGCGAAAACGCACGCCCGGCGGCTCATCCATCTGCCCAAACACGAGCGTCGTCTGCGCAAGAACGCCCGACTCTTTCATCTCAAGCCAAAGGTCGTTGCCTTCCCGCGTACGTTCGCCGACACCGGTAAACACCGAGAAGCCTTTATGTACCTGCGCGATGTTGCGAATCAACTCCTGAATCAGCACTGTTTTACCGACGCCGGCGCCGCCGAACAGACCAACTTTACCGCCGCGCGTATACGGCGCCATCAAGTCGATAACTTTAATACCGGTCTCGAATATCTTCGGGGTCGGGTCTTGATCGGCGAACGGCGGCGGATCGCGATGGATCGGCCAGTACGCCGACGCCTTCACCGGTTCATTGCTATCGATGGTTTGGCCGAGCACGTTGAAGATGCGCCCGAGTGTGCCTTCACCAACTGGAATCGTAATCGGTTCGCCGGAATTGGTAACGGCAGCGCCGCGTACTAATCCGTCGGTCGAACCCATTGCCAGACAGCGCACCTGATTGTTGCCGAGTTCGTCTTGTACCTCAAGCACCAAATCACGCGCGGCCATCGCCGTACCCCCCAGTTCGATACCGCTTGCGGAGCCGTTCTGACTCGCTTGCGCATCTTCGTTGACCTTCAGCGTGAGGGCATCATTGATCTTCGGCAGGGTTTCCGCCGTGAACTCAACGTCAACGACGTTACCCAGAACTTGGACGACTTTACCGGTGGCTGACATATGTTATTTCCTTACGTACTGGTTAGTAGAGGCTTTGGCCGGCTGATGCTTTCGGCGAGGTACATGCTTGGTCAGGAAGCTCTAACTTTTTTGACATCGCCCGCCCATCGACAGCGGATTCGCTCAGCGAATCCTCGCTCAGGATGACAATGGCTTCAAAACGTTGTTCTGTCAAAAAAGTAGGCAGTTCCAGACCGAGCACAGGCGCCTTCCAAGTCGTCATCCGGCCAAGGCCTCGGCTCCCGAGACAATCTCGAGAATTTCTTTGGTAATCGCGGCTTGGCGGGCATTGTTCATCGCAATGGTGAGGTCGTCGATGAGTTTGCCGGCATTCTCGGTTGCGTTGTTCATCGCCACTAGCTGAGCGGCAAAGAATGCGGCGTCGGTTTCGAGCATCGCGCTGAAGATCGTGAACTCAAGATACTTCGGCAGCAATCGAGACAACACGGCCTCGGGGGACGGTGAAAACTCGACGGCTCCTTTGGCTTTAGCTTCGCCGTCCGGGGCCGTCTCCGGCGCAACAACCGGTATCATGCGGCGAGTCTCGGGGCGTTGCGAGAGCATCGAGATGAGTTTTGGCGAAATTAAGGTGATGTCGGAGATTTTGCCGCCGACGAAATCATCGGTGACCCGATGCGCGACTTCGCGCGCAGTATCCAGCTTTTGGCCAACACTTAGCGCCCAGCTTGCAAAGTCGGCGCTGCCGCTCAACCGGCGCACGGCATTTGACGCCTTCTTGCCGACCGTGTAGAACACGGTGTCGGGATGATCGCGCTTGTAGAGTTCGCCGCTGCGAACGATGTTCGAGTTGAACGCGCCGGCCAGCCCTTTGTCGGCGGTCATGAGAATGACGCCCGACGGAGCGCCTTGCGTGCCGGGGTTCATGAACGGATGATCGACATGGCCGACACTCGCCATTAAATCGCGCAGCATCTGCGAGAGCGTATCCGCGTATGGGCGCGCTTGTTTCTGCGCGATTTCGGCGCGCCGAATCTTGGCCGCGGCGACTTGCTTCATCGCTTTAGTGATCTGCTGCGTGTTCTTCAACGAACGAATCCGTTCGCGAAGATCCTTGACTGATGCCATTAGAAGCTTTTGTTGAACTCCGTCAACGCGGTTTCCAATATTTTGGATGTGTCATCGGAGACTTGATTACTCGCCGCGATGTCGCTTGCGACTTGCGGATACTTGCGATGCAAGAAACCGATAAACGCCTTGGACCACTCTTGCAAGCGCGGCGTCGGAATATCGTTAACGAACCCTTTGGTCGCCGCGTACAGAATGGCGACCTGGTCTTCCATGGCTTGCGGCTGGTACTGCGGCTGCTTGAGCAGTTCGGTAAGCTTTTCGCCGCGCATCAATTGATTTTGGGTCGACTTATCAAGATCGCTCGAAAGTTTAGCGAATGCCGCAAGATCGCGATATTGTGCGAGTTCGAGCTTCAGCTGTCCGGCAACCGATTTCATCGCCTTGGTCTGGGCCGAACTGCCGACGCGCGATACCGATAGACCAACATCGACTGCTGGGCGGATACCCTGGAAGAAGAGATTCGGCGTAAGGTAGATTTGGCCGTCGGTAATAGAGATTAAGTTGGTCGGGATATATGCCGAGAAGTCGCCGGCCTGCGTTTCGACCACCGGCAAAGCCGTAAGTGAGCCGCCGCCGAGTTCGTCGCTAAGTTTCGCCGCGCGTTCCAGCAGGCGCGAGTGCAGAAAGAAGATGTCGCCCGGATAGGCTTCGCGTCCCGGCGGACGGCGCAGCAGCAGCGAGATTTCGCGATAGGCTTGGGCGTGTTTGGTGAGATCATCGTAGATGATCAGCACGTCTTTGCCTTGATACATCAGTTCTTCGCCCATCGCGCAGCCGGCGAACGGTGCGATGAACTTCAGCGAACCGGGTTCAGACGGGCCGACCGTGACGATGGTGGTGTACTCGAGCGCGCCCTTCTGTTCCAGAATTTGAGCCAACGCTGCGATGGTGGATGTCTTTTGGCCGATTGCGACGTAAATGCAGAAAACGTTGCGGCCTTTTTGATTGATAATTGCATCGATCGCGATCGCGGTCTTGCCGGTGCTGCGATCGCCGATGATGAGTTCGCGCTGACCTTTGCCGATCGGAATCAACGCGTCGATCGAGCGGATTCCAGTCTGCAGCGGTTGTTTGACCGGTTGACGCGCGATGACGTTCGGCGCGGTATTTTCGATCGTGCGGTACTTCTTCGTCTCGATCGGGCCCTTACCATCGACCGGAATACCGAGCGGGTTCACCACCCGGCCGAGCACGGCTTCGCCGACCGGAACCGAGGCGATGCGGCCGGTCCGGCGCACTTTATCGCCCTCTTTGATGTCGGTGTCGGGACCTAGGATGACGACGCCGACATTGTCCTCTTCGAGATTGAGCACGATGCCTTGCAACCCGTTCGGGAACTCAACCAGCTCGGAGTAGCGAGCCGCCTGCAGTCCGTACACTCGAGCCAAGTTTGCGCCGACTTCAATCACCGTACCGACTTGGTCTTCACGAACATCGGTCTTGAAGGTGGCGATCTGCTGTTTTAAGATGCCGGCAATTTCGTCTGCGTTAATCATACTGTTCCTTCTAGTTCTTTGCGAAGAGGTTTCGCGAAAGTTCGTCTAAGCGCCCAGCCACCGAGCCGTCGATCCGACGATCGCCTATCATGATCCGCACACCACCGATCAAGCGTGTATCGACCTTTTGGTTGACGTCAAACTTTTTTTTGTAGAGTTCTTCCAGCCGCTGTACCATAGAGCGCAGTTCTTGGGCGCTCAGTTCCTTGGCGCTGGTTATCGTGAGCGGTTCGGCGCCGCGATGCTCCATCTCCAGTTTTGCGTACTGTGCGACGATCTCGCGTAGCAGCGCCTCGCGCCGTTTGCGAACCAACAGCAGCAGCAGATGCAGCGCGATCGGATGAGTTTTACCGTCGAAAGCTCGAGTAAGGACGGCTTCTTTCTCTTGGCGATTGATAATCGGCGCAAGGAAAAACATCTTGCTGGTTTCATCGCGCAGAATGCTCTCACCGATCGTCGTGAGATCTTGCCCGACTTGTGCGACGGCGTTTTGCTCTTGCGCGAGCGAGAACACCGCAATGGCGTAGCGCCTGGCGACTGTTTCATTTGCCATTAGTTTGCTCCGCCGCGTTCGAGCGAAGCAACGAAACGATTTACTAACTCGGTGTTAAGCGCTCCATCGACGCGACTCGTTGCGTCAACTCGCGCGAGATCCAGCGCTTTGTCGAGCAACTCTCCGCGCATCTGTTCGCGAGCGGCAACGCGACGGCGATCGAGTTCGCCGCGCGCATTCTTCACCGCACGTTCGCCTTCATCGTGAGCCTGCGCCAGCGCTTGGGCGCCTTCGCGTTCGACTTGCTCGCCCGCGCGCGCTCTTATGGCTTGCGCATCGTGCTGGGCCGTAGCGATCTCGCCCTGAAGAACGTCGACGCTCGCCTTCTGGTCGTCGCGGCGCCGTTCGGCCTCGGCAATCTGCTTGTTGTTAGCGGTTTGCGCGGCGATAATCGCCGGTTGAATGAATTTGATCCAAATCCAAATCAGGGCGGCGACGAAGACGATCGCCGAGATGATTTGGCTCCAAACCGCTATCAGCTCGTAGTTGTAGGTCATCGAGCTGCAGCCTCGGGAAGGGTGCGATCGAGCATCAGATCGGCAAGTTCGCGGACGAGCTTGCCCTCGTTACTGCGAGCGCTCTCGACTTCGCCGGCTACGGTCGCATGAGCGGCTTCGACTGTCTGCGTAACCTGCGAAGCGAAGTCGGCCGCAAGAGCTGCGGTGATGTTCGAAGACTCGGCG
>JALYVT010000065.1 GCA_030853105.1 Vulcanimicrobiota bacterium | reverse complement strand
ACCGAGAAGAAGTTCGATGACGCACGCGCGCAGTTTGAAGAAGCGTTCAAGCTCTCACCGAAAGACCCGACACCACTCCTGCAAGCGGCGCAAACCTATGTTGTCCAAAACAGCATTCCGAACGCACTCACAATGATCGACCGCGCGATCGCCGTCGATCCCAAGAACATCCAAGCCCTCGTCTTTAAGGGCGACGTCTACGCCAAGAAACATGACGTTGCTAATGCATCTGCCGCGTATGACGTCGCAATCGCGGCCGGAACAACCGACGATCAAAAGGTCGCGTTGATTGATCACAAAGCCGCCTTCCTGGCGCTTGAAAAGAAACTTCCTGATGCGGAACTTGCCTATCAGCAAGCAATCGCGCAGTTTCCGAAAGACTCTTCGGCGCACGTCGCATTCGGCGACTACTACGCAAACGGCAATCATTTCCCGCAAGCGCAGCAGCAGTGGCTGACGGCGCTCTCGCTCAACAAGGACGATGCGCAGGCGCTCGGCCGGTTGGGTGAATACAAGCTGCGGATCGGCAAAGCAGCCGATGCAGTCGGCTATCTGAAGCATCTTACCGATATCGCACCGGATGGGCCGTCGCTTGCCGAACTCGGACAAGCGTACACGCAGCTGCACCAATATGATCGCGCTAAAGATGCATGCCGCAAGTCCTATCAAGCGCAACCCTCGCCCGAAACGCTCGGATGCATCGCCGGCGCCGACTTCGAACTGAAGAACTACAAGGAAGGCGCTCAGGTATTCGACTTCCTGAACAAAAACGTGCCGCAGTTCTTGAACGCGAACCCGCAACTGCTCTTCATCATGGGCAAGTGCTACGAGAACACGAACCAAAAATCCAAGGCGATCGGCACCTACAAGCGTCTAT
Organism: Vulcanimicrobiota bacterium; assembly: GCA_030853105.1. Classification (GTDB taxonomy): domain Bacteria; phylum Vulcanimicrobiota; class Vulcanimicrobiia; order Vulcanimicrobiales; family Vulcanimicrobiaceae; genus JALYVT01. The sequence goes on along the minus strand of JALYVT010000065.1, from coordinate 9,881 downwards.
TAGGCCTAATGAAGAAGAACTCACCCGGCTACAAACAGGTGGGCCAACTCATCGCTCAACTCAACGCCCCCGCGAAAACCAAACCAAAAACCAAACACTAGCGTAAATGCTAGTCGTCTATGACGATCTCTACAGCGACCACTTGCGCGGGATTCCACATCCGGAATCACCCGATCGTACGCAAGTGGTCGCTGCGTCTTTAGGTGAGCGCGGCTATCTCGATCACCTAATTCCCGCGCGCGATGCGAGCGATGCAGAGATTACCCGCGTTCACACTTCCGATTATCTGCAAACAGTCAAACGCGAGATTCACGCGTTGCGCGGCTATGCGGCGTATCTCTCTACAGGTGATACGCTGGTGGATGAACACTCGCTTGATGCGGCGAGGCGCGCGGCAGGCGGCGCGCTTGCGGCTATGGAGATCAGCACCGAACGCAACGCGCCCGCATTTGCGCTCATTCGCCCACCCGGGCATCACGCGGAGTCGCGCCGCGGAATGGGGTTTTGCGTTTTTAACAATGCCGCGATTGCGGCTCGAGCGTTCCTTAATCGGCATGGCGGTCGTGTGCTGATTGTCGACTTCGACTATCATCACGGCAACGGAACTCAAGAACTGAGCGGCGATGGCATCTCATACGTTTCAACCCATGCCTTTCCGGCGTATCCTGGCACCGGAAGCGCGGACGAAAACTATCGTCGCGGCTCCGATCTCATCGCCAACGTTCCGCTTCCGCCGCATGCTTTCGGCACCGAACCGTTCGTCGCGCTTTGGGAAGAGTTGTTGCCGCGTGTCGCGCTGACAGTAAAGCCAAATCTCATTATTGCGAGTGCGGGCTACGATTACGTTGCCGGTGATCCGGTCGGCGACCTCGGCGTCGATGTCGTCGCTGCCGATCACCTGACCTCGCTCATCAACCGAACTGCCGCCGAATACTGCGAAAACCGCGCGATCTATCTCCTCGAGGGCGGCTACGAGGTTGCGGTATTGACCGAGTCTATTCGCCTGACTATAGAACGATCGGACGCGGGACCACGACGAATCGATGCTGACCCATCGGCGTTTCCCGGGTTGCCGCGGTCGATACTAAACGATTGGGCTTCGGGTCGCTAGACCGCGACAATGCCGGGTTACGGGACGACGGAGGCGGCGATCTTTATGAGTTCGGGTTCGGAGAGTTCGCCGACCAGCGCGAAGTGCAAATTGGATTCTTGCCAAGCCAACAGTTTTGTGGGGCCGTCTTCGACGAACTGCGCATCGTGATTTTCTACGCGAACGCTGCTCGGCTTGTAACGGCTCATATCGACGGCTGATCCTTTGGCGTTCTGAAAGAGTGAGAGCGTGCGAATGCCGTCCGAATAGAGCAGGTGCAGTGTGCGCACGCCTTTGATGTCGGTTACGGAACCGGCAACGGGCAGAAAACCGTCCGGCAGATACTTTGGTCCGTGCGCTTGGAAACCGGCGGTCCGTACGACTGCGGCAAGGTCATTGGACGGCAAGCCGTGATCGGCGCCTTTCACTACTCTATAACCGGATGTCGGAATGGTGAATACACCGGGCGGAATGCTCGTGACGTAGCGGATCTCATCGAACCGCGATTGATGCGAGATCGAACCGTTGGTCGCGTAGGTCTCTTTTTGCAAGACCAGGCTCGTTTGTTTGTCGATCCACACGCGCAGGCCGGTCTCACCGGTATATTTGTTGATCAGGATCACAACCGATGCCGCGCGACCGGCTACGCTGCCATCGGGTCCGCTGATGGCGCGGTAGTTTGCGCTCAGTAATCCCATGTTATCGTCGAGCGCGACCTGATCGTCGATCGCGTCGTCTTGGACGACGATGACGCGATTATGTTTGACGTCGATATTAAAGGCGGTAGCGCCGCGGCTGATAATCGAATCGCCGTAGAGCGATTGCGGTGCCAGATACCAATGCCGCGTCATATTCGGAGCGCGGTGTTCAACCCGAAAAACTGAGGCCTCGGATTTCGAACGGCCGTACTGGACACTCTGCATCTGCCCAACGTATGAAATGTGGTTCGGCGCCGCAATCGCCGAGCGAAGCAGACTAAATGCGTCTGGAGCGGTCTTTGCCGGCGCGCCGATCGGCTGCAGAAGAAACGCGGTTGCAAAAGCCGCGCTAAGAAGGGGTTTAAGGGTTGGCATCTGCCGTATAAAAGGTACCGTTTACGGCGGTTTCGTCGGTGTGGGCAGCGGTCTCCTCGAGTGCTGCGGGAGCTGCTCCATTCTGATCGCCGAACGGCACGGTGCTGTTCATTGCGGCGTGATCTTGCAGATAATAAGCCGCATCGATGCTCGGCGCTGCGGGCTGTTGCTGGTGCAAGTAGCCCGGTCCGAAGAATGCGAGCAGAACGACAACAGCAGCAATCGGCAATGCGTACGCGGGTCGAAGGAATGCACCCATGCGCTGCAATGCGCTGGGCCGTTCGGCTCGGACCTTCGCCCAAATCTGAGCTTTGAGCATTGGCGGAAGCTCGCGCTCTTCAAGCGCGGCTTGATTGCGCAGCATCTCGCCAAGCGCAATCTCAGCGGCATACTCGTCTCGGCACGGAGCGCAGGCATCCAAATGCGTGTGTACCAGCGCATCCTGCGCGGGCGCAAGCTGGCCGTGAATGTAGTCGATGAGTTCGGTGTTTGATAGATGCTGCATCATGTTTGCTGTTGTTTCTGTAGTAGTCGTCGTAAGAGCGCTCGCGCGCGATGGAGCCGTGATCGAACCGTTCCGATCGAGCATCCCATTATTTCGGCTATTTCCTGGTAGCTGTACTCCTCAATGTCTGCTAAAATTACCACTTGCCTCTGGTCGGCCGAGAGCATCTCGAGCGATTTTGAAAGTGGTTCGCTCAGTTGTCCCTCGACGTAGTCCTCGATTGGACTAACCGCTAAGGGCCGTTCCCCGCCGAACTCTTGCGGCGCATTGTCCTCAGGGAGCTCTTCCTGGAAACGTCCTTTCTTGCGCCGAAGTTCATCCCGGTGCAAATTCGTGACAATCCGATATATCCACGACAGGAACGATGTACCAGGCTGAAAGCTGCGCCAGGCGCGGTAAACGCGGATAAATGCGTCCTGGCTAAGATCCCGGGCGTCGGCTTCGTTTCTAGTCAGGCGAAATGCGAAGTTGTAGGTCGCTTTGCCGTATTGCTCGATCGCTTTTTCGAGAAAAGCAGCCTGCTCGGCAGTCGGCGGCTCAGCCGGCTTTCGCATTACTCCCATTACCGGTACGTTTTTTACCTCGATTTGGTTCCGGCCTTTTCATCGAGCTCTTCGAGGCGGGCAATCAGACGTTCCCAATGGGCAACTGCCAGTTCGGAACGCTCCGCATTTGCGTCCAGCTCGCGGCGCAGGCTGGCCGTGCGGGCGCCGTCGCTATAGATTTCGGGATCGGCGAAGTCGAGCTCAATCTCGGCTTTTCGCGCATCGAGGTCGGCGATCTCGTGCTCTATTTTGGCGATGTCGCGCCGCAAGTTCGAAAGGATCTTGAGCGGGGTGGTTTGGGAGCCATCTGGGGCGGATTTTTGCGCAGGAGCCGATTGCGTTTGAACCGTGGCGCGCGCTTGAGTCGGGTTGCGCTCGGCTCGCTCGAACGCATCGTAGCCGCCTTCGATAATCTGCCAAACGCCCTCGCGCAGCCATAACACTCGGTCGGCCAGCCGCGCAAGCAGATAGCGGTCGTGCGAAACGACCAGCATCGCACCCTCGTACTCGGCCAACACGGCCTCTAATGCCTCGCGGCTGGCAATGTCGAGATCGTTGGTCGGCTCGTCCAGCAACAGGCAATCAGCTCGCTGGCCCATCAGCCGTGCCAACATGATGCGCCGCCGTTCGCCGCCGGAGAAACTGCTGACCGTCTTGTCGGTCGCATCCCCACCCAGCCCGAGCCGACCGAGCAACGACTTGGCATCTCGGGTCGGCATCGATCCCGAGCCGATGACCGCTTGTGTGGCAGTCTGATTCGGGTCGAGTTGCTCGGCAGCGTTCTGCGAGAAGTACGCAACCGACAGACCGGTGCCGAATCGAACCGTGCCCCGGTCGGCGAGCACGTCGCCATTGATAATCTTCAGCAAGGTTGATTTACCAGTCCCGTTTGCTCCGAGAACGGCAACCCGCTCGCCGCGCACGATCTGCATATCCAAATCCGCAAACAGCGGCTCCGCATAGGCTTTAGAAAGCCCGCGCAGCTCGATCGCGACCCCGCCGGTCGCGCGCCGCGCGCTGTTTAGGCGCACCGCAATTTGGGCCGTTGCAACGGTCGGTTCCTCTACGCGTTCAAGTTTTGCGAGCGCTTTCTCCCGACTGCGAACGTGCGAATAATTATGCGAGCCGTGCGTACGCAGCTCTGCAATGACGTTTTTTTGCCGCTTCTCTTCGGTTACGAACGATTCGTAGTCTCGGCGCCGCTGCTCGATTCGCGCCTGTTTTTCGGCGACATAGGCCGTATAGGCGGGTTCCAGCTTTGACTCGGTTTGCCGGTAATCGCCGAACGCGCCACGTTCGATCTCCCAGATCGATGTTGCGACGCGATCGAGAAAGTAGCGGTCGTGCGAAACGATAACGTAGGCGCGCTTGTCCTCGATTATAAAGTTTTCAAGCCAACGCACGGTCGCAATATCCAGATGGTTGGTGGGTTCGTCCAGAATCAAATAGTCGGGCTCGTGCAGCAGTACGCGCGCTACCATCGCTTTGGTGCGCTGACCGCCCGAAAACTCGCTAAGCGGACGATGCAAATCATCCTCATCGAATCCGAATGCCGAAAGCATCGCGGAAATCGCCTTCTCGCTGTTGGTGCCCTCGTGCAGGTCGAAGCGCTCGCGCGCTGCGCCGTACGCGTGCAGCAAACGTTCTTCCCGCGGCGTGTCGTGCTTCTCGGCGGCCTCACTCATCTCGCGTTCGAGTTGGCGCAACCGTGCCTCATCGGCGTGTATCTCGGCGAACGCCTGCGTCACTAACTCTGAGAGCGTGAGATCGCCCTCGGTCAAAGTCTCCTGCGACAGATAGCCCAGTCGCGCATCGCGCGGACGGCTCAGTTTACCGGCGTCCGGTTCCTCAAGACCGGCCAGGATTCTCACCAACGACGATTTTCCGGCCCCATTGGCGCCCACCAAACCGACCTTTTCGCCGTCGCGTAGCACGCCTGAGACCGCAGAGAAAACCTCCTGCGCGCCGTAGTGGCGCTCGAGGTCGTTGAAGCGAAGCCATTCCATGTAGAGCGGCATCTTCGCGGTCGGCAAGCAAAAGTCGCTTCCACATGCGGCTTCACCTGTGATAAGGTAATGCTGCTCCTGCAATTAGGAGCGCCTAACAACATTCTTGGCCTTGCCTTAGAGGTACCGTTGCGCGTTCCGTTCCATTTCTGCCTGGTTGGGCTTACACTGAGCGCCATTTGCAGCCTAGGCGTGTCTGCGCCGGCATTTGCGGATGCCGATCTGGGGCCGGCTCAGGCGGCCTCAACTGCCAATTTGGGACTCCAGCCGCTGACCGGGCCGATCCCGAAGGCGACCCCGGCGGCGGGCGAATCGGCGGTGCGGCGGCGCCCCGACGGCGCTTTCCAGGCAATTCCCGATGTTCGAGGGCGGACCAAGACCTTTCATTTGGTCGAACGCGACGCGCCCTGGACGCTGCAGCCGGGCCTGACGGTAATGGCAAAGACCTACAACGGGGTTGTGCCGGGACCGGTTCTTGAGGTCCATCAGGGCGACCGTGTCGTCATCGACTATACGAATGCGCAGGCGATCCCCGACTCGATCCATCTGCATGGTATTCACGACATTCCGGTGGCGATGGACGGCGTTGCCGGAATCTCTCAGCCGCTGGTGCCGCCCGGCGGACATTTTCGGTATGCGTTCGTGGCCGGTGCGCCCGGCACGTTTCTCTATCACACGCATAACAACGAAGCCCAACTCGACTCGGGTCTTTACGGAGCGATCATCGTGCTGCCGTCGCATCCCACCGCGAACGAACGCGGCCTCGGCGGCGACTTCGTGGAGGTGCTTTCGTCGTGGCAGATTCAAAGCGCGGTTGAAAACCATTTCACAATCAACGGTAAAGAGTATCCCGCAACGCAGTCGATAGATGTGCGAAAGGACGAGCGATTTCGGATTCGCTGGATTAACATCTCGGGTGAAGAGTTTCACACGATGCACACGCACGGGCACTATCAGCAAGTGATTGCGCGCGATGCTCGGCCGGTGACGTACGATGATGTTGAGGATACGGTGCTGTTGGGTCCGGGGCAACGTATCGATGTTGCGGTGAAAGCTGATGCGCAACCCGGAACTTGGCTTGTGCATTGCCATGTGATGGATCATATTGAGAACGATGCCGGAATGCCGGATGGGCTGATTACCGTGATCCACTACATCGGTACGCCGAATACGATGGCAGCAATGGGTCCGGCGATGATGCCCGCTATGCCGAAGCGCAACCTCCCAACCCCGCTCGGTTTCTGGCTAACCACGCTGCTTGGGGCAATTGCCGGATTCACGATCTTTCTTGGGTTGCCGATTGCGCGCGCGCGCAAACTTCGGCCCCAAACCATCGCGATTCTGAACGCGGTGGCAATTGGTATCTTGGTGTATTTGGTGGTCGAGATCGCGACCAATGCGACAGCGCCGATTCTGCGCGGGGTGGTCAATTGGCATGGCCGAGTTGGGGCGTTCCCGGTTCTGCTTAGCGTGGTCTTTGTGGCGGGGCTGCTCATCGGGCTGGTGGGCCTTGGAAGCATGACCATGCAGTTTGCCAAGCGCGCGGCGCAGACTGCCGAAAATCCGCTAATGCTCGGCGCGATGATTGCAGTCGGAATCGGCGCGCACAACTTCGGTGAAGGTTTGGCAATCGGGGCGTCGGCCGCATCGGGCGCTACCGCAATCGCCGTCGGCTTGATTATCGGATTCGCACTTCATAATGCAACCGAAGGATTCGGAATCGCGGCGCCGGTTGCCGGACGCGCAATACCGACGTGGGGTCAGATTGGTCTTGCAGGTCTTATTGCGGGCGGCCCGACATTCTTGGGCACGATGATCGGCTACCATTTCGACTCGCCGGTTCTCTCCGTGCTGTTTCTGGCAATCGCCGTGGGAGCGCTCGTCTTTGTGATCGGTGAACTCTGGAGTGTGCTCAAACGAACCGGGCTCACCGTTGCCGTGACGGCAATGATGTCGGTTGGATTCGTAATCGCGCTTGCTACTGAAGTGATTGTCTCGCTCAATGGCGGGTAGAATACTTCTCGCGCTCCTGTTGCTTGGCGCGGTGAGCCGTTCGGGCTCGCCCGACGCGCGCGTTCCGCGCTACGCGCACATCTTCGTCATTATGGAAGAGAACAAGGCGTACGGCGAGATCATCGGCAGCCCGGATGCGCCGACGATTACGAAGCTCGCGCGTGAATACGGAACCGCAGCCAACTTTTACGGTGAAGTGCATCCGAGCGAAGGCAATTATGTCGCGCTGGTCGGCGGCAGCACGTTTGGAATCCACGACGATGCCTCGTTTCTGCGCAATAGCGTCGATGCTCCGAGTCTTGCGAGCCAACTCGACGCGGAGCATCTGGGCTGGAAGGGCTACTACGAAGATCTGCCGTCGCCCGGATCGCTCGCACCGTACTCCGGCCTCTATGCCGGCAAGCATTCCGGTTTTTTAAACTTCAAATCGGTTCGCGACGATCCGCACCGCGCCGAGCACATCGTCGGATTCGACCAGCTCGGCCGCGATCTTCGCGCAAACGCCCTGCCGGCCTTCGGTCTGATCGTTCCTAACTTGTGCAACGAGATGCACGGCGTCGGTTATTTCAGCAGCGGCTCGGATGATTGCAAGCCGTGGCATAAAGGCCGATTGATTTGGCGCGGCGACCAAAACGTCAAACAGATTACGGGCGCCATCATGGCGAGCAAGGCGTGGAAATCTTCCGCGAATTGCGCGATCGTCGTTACCTTCGATGAAGACGACACCGGAGGCAGCGACGCCGGCGGGCACATTCCAACGATCGTTGTTACAAACCACGGTCCGCGGCGCGTTGTCGATTCCTCACTCGCAAACCACTACTCGTTGCTTCGTACGATCGAAGACGCTTTCGGTATTCACAACTATCTTCAGCACGCGGCCCAAGCCTCGCCCTTAATGTCGCTGTTTACTCCGCGCTGAATGCGCGGGGTATCAGTCGCCTTCGGGGAATGTGTAATTCGGCGGCGGGACTGTGGGCGCGCCGACCTCTAATGTAATCAGTTGGTGAGCGGTTAACGGAATATCGCTAAGCGCACCGGTGTACTTGCTGCCGTTAATGTAGGCAGTAATCGGTCCTTTGAAGCCTGCAACTTGGCTGCTGGTCAACGGCTCGCCCCAAATGTGAAAGAAATTCCCGAGTGTAAAGTCGCGAAATTCGGGTGACTCGACGTGTATGATGCCGCTAGGATCGTGGGTGTGCAGCCAGTACAGACAGTTACTTTTGCTTGCAAAGCCGATGAACCTCGGTACTTCTCTTTGAACGCCGTGATCGTAAAGCGCTAAATGGGCGTGGATGTGAAGGGCAACTTGTTCGGTCGCCTGACATTTGATTCCGTCTACTGGGTTGCCGTTGCCGCCGTCGGGAGTATCGCCCGGCGCAAATGCGGCCTTTCCGAGCGCTTCGCCGTCGGTAAGCTGAATTGCTTTCGCCGTTGCGTTGGGCCCGGGAGTCGGCGTTGCTATTGCGGCGGCCAGCTTACGATTCTGCCACTGCGTCAGTGCAAAGAATGCGATCAGCACCAAGGCGATGAGCACCCCAAACCCAATGTAGACCGGCCGCATCGGATCGTGCGCCTTTTGCGGGGCTTCGATGATGCCGCGGGCTTTACGACGCCGTTCGGCGCGGGAATCGTTCTCTGACATGACTGTTTAGTTGACCTTTCTGGACTGCGCTGCCTGCGGATCGAGCCGCGCATCGGGGATAAGATAGTTCTTGACGTAATCGCCGACCGCCGCGCCGAGCGGCGTAACTTCGCGATCGTACCCGCTCGCACGCAATCGCTCGATGGATGCTTGGGTCGAGTACTGATACTTGGCCGCAAGCGGAGCCGGCATATCGATAAACTCAATCTGCTCGGGAAGCTGCATTGCAGCAAAGATCGGTCTCACTAACTCAAGCCATGTCTGAGCTTTTCCCGACCCGATGTTATAGACTCCCAATGCATCGTGCTCGGCTAGATGCAGCGTCATATCGACGGCATCTTTCACGTACAGAAAATCGCGCCGCTGCTCGCCGTCGCGATACTCAGGTCGCTGACTCCGAAACAACTTCACCAAACCGGATGACTTAATTTGCGCGAATCCCTTATTGACGAGGCTGCGCATCTCACCCTTATGGTCCTCGTTCGGTCCGAACACGTTGAAGTATTTGAGTCCGGTGATCTTGTCGAGCAGACCCGTCTGTTTTGCATACAGATCGAACCGATGCTTGGAAAATGCGTACATGTTTAACGGGCGCAAAGATTCGAGATCGCAGGTGTCGTCGAGGTGCTTTTCGAGAGCGCCGTAGGTCGCCGCCGAACTCGCATACAGCATACGCATCTTCCGATCTACGGCCCAATGCGCAATGCATTTCGTAAACTCATAGTTATTGCGAACCAAATACGCCGCGTCGGTCTCGAGCGTCGAGGAGCAGGCACCCAGATGCAAGACGGTGCGCACGTTCTTAAATGCGCTCGGCTTCTCAGAAATCCGCCGCTGAAAATCATCGGCTTCCAGATAATCATGAAATCGCAGAGGTGCGAGGTTTTTCCACTTTTCGCTGTCGCCCAGAAAGTCGGCTACCAGAATGTTGTCGATCCCTCGGCAATTCAGCGCCCAAATAAGTGCGCTCCCGATGAGCCCGGCGCCCCCAGTAACCAAAATCCGTC
>JALYVT010000249.1 GCA_030853105.1 Vulcanimicrobiota bacterium | reverse complement strand
CATCGCCGCTCCAAGACGGAACAGCGTACGTCTCGATCGACCGGCACCGTTCGGGAGATTACAAACCCTACGTTTTCGTCACCCACAATTTCGGTAAGAGCTGGACCTCGATCGCAAGCAATCTGCCTGCCGATGTCTATGTGCGCACGATACGCCCCGACATCCATACCAAAGAGATGCTCTATCTCGGCAACGAAACCGGCATCTTTCTCTCGTATGACGACGGCAAAGCCTGGCAAACGTTTAACTTGAACCTGCCGACGGTATCGGTTCGCGATATTCGCATGCAGAAGGCGTTCGATGACATTGTGATTGCAACGCACGGCCGTGCGATGTACATTCTCGACAATGCGACATCGCTGCAGAAGTTGGCGGCGGCGCAAAGCGCGGGCACCATGCTCTTCAAGTCGCCCATTGCCTATGAATACAATCAGCATTCAAACGATGAAGGCATTTACACGCGCTACGCCGGCCAAAACCCGCCGACCGGCGCAATTATTGACTTCTATCAAGCCAAACCGCAAAAAGATGCGCCGGAGATTGAGATCGTCGATGCAGCCGACAAAGTCGTCCGCAAGATATCCGGCACCCACAAAGTCGGCAAAGGGAAGGCCGCTAAGGATGTTGCGAACATCGAGAACCAAACCGGCTTGAATCGCTACGTCTGGGATTTCTCGACCGACGGACCGGTGCTTTGGAAGGGCGCGGCTAAGCCGCGGTATGAAGGTCCGAAAACCGGACCAGGCGTTCCGCCGGGAAGCTATGTCGCCCGCATGACCCTTGACGGCCACGCCTACACCGATCCGATTGTGGTGAAAGCCGATCCGCGCACGCGCATCACGCAAGCTCAATTGGTCGAAGGCTATAACTTCTCGAAAAAATATTTCCATGAGTTCTCGGTTGTCGATACGATGCTGAACATGCTTGATTCGATTAAGAAGCAGCTCGATTCGAAGAAGAACGATGCAGGTGCGGCAGCCGCGCTGCAGTCGCACGACACGCTCTTCAATCTGCTGACTGCCGATTATCACAACGATGAAGACTCGATTCAGCGGCCGGGAGCGCTTCGCGAAGATATTCAGGGTCTTGGGTATGCCGGAGGCGGCCTGATTACCCCGGCGATCACCAACCTCGGAAGTCGCATCGACGTACGCTACAGAGCTGCGGTCGTGCAGTTCAATGCCTACCTCAAAACGCTCGATAGCTTAAAACTCAAGGACGTCAAACCGGTCGCAGAGTGATTGTAAAACCGTCGTGGAGGGCGGACGTATGAATAAGCTCGTTCCTGTTTTCGGGTTGCTGCTTGGCGCAGCGCTCGCGCTTCCCGCAGATGCGGCTAACAGTTCGGCGTTCTCGCATATGAAATGGCGCGGAGTCGGCCCGGCGCTGAGCGGCGGTCGAATAGCTGCTGTGGCCGGAACGGCCGCCAATCCAAAGCTCTACTACGTCGGTTCGGCCGGCGGCGGCGTTTGGAAAACGAGCAACGGCGGGGCAACCTGGGAAGCCGTCTTTGCAAAGCAATCCGTCGCGGCAATCGGTGCGGTCACCATCGATCCGAAGAATCAAAATGTGGTCTGGGTTGGAACCGGCGAATCGAATCCGCGCAATGATGTGAGTTACGGCGACGGTGTTTATAAGACGACCGACGGCGGCAAAACCTGGAAGAATATGGGCTTGCGCGCAACTCGGCATATATCGCGCATTGCAATTGATCCGCGCAATCCGAACGTCGTGGTTGTAGGCGCCATGGGCCGGTTCTACGCGAACAGTACCGATCGCGGCATCTATCGGACCGACGACGGCGGAAAGAGTTGGAAGAAAACGCTGTATGTGGGTCCGCAGAGCGGCGTCAGCGATCTTGCAATGGATACCAACAATCCAAATACGCTCTATGCCGGAATCTGGCAGTTTCGTCGCGAGCCATGGACCTTTCACTCCGGCGGCCCGGACGACGGACTCTACAAATCAACCGACAATGGGCGCACTTGGAAGAAGCTGACCGGCCACGGATTGCCCAAGGGTATGACCGGCCGTATCGGGCTTGCAATAGCGCCGAGCAACTCAAAGCGCGTCTATGCAATTATTGAAGCCAAGGGCGGTATTCTGTGGCGCACCGACGACGGCGGCGCAAATTGGACGATGGTCAGCAATGACACGCTGGTCGATCAGCGCCCGTTTTACTTTACGCATATCAACGTCGATCCGAAGAATCCGAATCACGTCTATGCGGTCTCCGAGATGTTGGCCGAGAGCAAAGACGGCGGCCACAAATTCAAAGAGATCGCGACCGACGTGCATGTTGATTATCACGCCATGTGGATTGCCCCGAACGATCCCGATCGAATGATGACCGGCGAAGACGGCGGGTATGCGTTGACGTTGGACGGCGGCAAGAACTGGGCGTTCTCGCGCAATCTGCCGATCGGCCAAAGCTACCACGTCGGCGTCAGCCAAAACGAGAACCCTTACACTGTCTGCGCATCGCTGCAAGACAACAATGGTTTCTGCGGACCCGCCGACTCGCTCGATCGCGAAGGCATTAAAGACGAACACTGGGATCGCGTGATCGGCGGCGACGGCATGTGGGCGGTGCCCGATCCGAGCGATCCGCGTTATATCTGGACGGACTTGCAACGCGGAATCGCGGCCATTTACGATCGCAAGACCGGCAGCAGCCGGTATATCATTCCGTATACGACGGCGAGCGCTTACGACTTCAAACTCTACGACGCGAAGTATCGGTTCAATTGGGATTCGCCGATTGCGTTTGCGCCATGGGATGCGCACACGGCATGGATCGGAGCGAACGTCGTCTTTCAAACCACCGAT
>JALYVT010000248.1 GCA_030853105.1 Vulcanimicrobiota bacterium | reverse complement strand
CCACCCCGACCATGTATACGCCGGACCCGATTGCGCAACCGGCGATCCGCCCCATTGATGATCGAACCACGCGATACCATCGCTTACACCGTACGAAGTGCCGTCAATAGTGACCGTCCCGTCCGTCTTCTGCTGCGGCCACGAATAATAGTAATAGCCGACCGGCGGCTGCGTCTGATGCGGTGCGATTGGGGAACCCACGTAGCCATCCACGCCTTGTAAGAATAGCGGATTCGTCGCCGCGCAATCTACATCAACAACGATGGCCGGACGTCCGCCCCCGCCTTCGTCTTCGATATGCACGTGAATCGGAAAGACGTCTGAGGTGCCAACGATCGAGTTCTTTCCGAGAACCATTTGAAACGGTTCGTTCGTTACGGTCACCGTGCCGTCGATCGGCGCGAAGGCCGTAGTCGGCAAATAATAGTGAACGCCTGGCACTCCCGGCATTTCGATCGTGACGCCGACGCTCGTGCTGTAGATCTGCCGATCGATCGGGGCGAGATCGGGAACGTCGCCGGCGTCAGCAATCGAGTTCCGAAAAAAGGTGGCGACGAGCGAGAATAAGCCGCCGTTCGAGAGGGGCAAGCTTAGCGCGATATAGCGCCATTCCAACTGCGTATCGAAGTGCTCGCCGTGGTCCGCCGGAAACGACAGCGGCGGCGCATATTGCGGAATCGGCAGCGGCACGGACTTCGCACCACCGTAGCTTCCAAGCAGTTGCGCGCCGACGCCCACTTTCTGCGGCGACGGCTTCGAAGCCGCCATCGTCTTCAGTACGTTCATCAGCTTCGGATCGGGAAAGTTCGGCACGGCGTTAAGGTGCTTGAGAAACACGCCGCCCGCGCCGCTATCCGTAACCGAGCTGGGATTCTCCATATGAAGCAGCGGTTCGACGGGGAATGGCGTTTCCCACCCTTCCCCGCCCTGCAACGATCGAGGGTAGCCAAAAAGAAGTTGCCTAACCGTGGAGTATTACAATCGCATCGTGCTGATCGTCAACCCACGCGGCACGTCGCGTAATCGGGTTGGTAAGATACTCAAACGCCAACCCGACTTCAGCCCGCGAGCAGCTTTGGTGCGCGCCCTCCTCGGCCAACTTCTGCGTCACCAATGCCATCGCCACATCACTGGTCGTGCGCGGCGCATCGGATGGCGCGCCTTCGCTGGCGGCGCTCACTTGCAGTTTCCACCCCGCCTCGCAAATCATCTGCGCGACCGCGCGCACGCGCTTTGCAACTCCGTGCTTGCGCTCCCACAGCAAATCGTTGAGCGCATCCGATGCAAACCCCGGCACAAACAGCGCGCGCATCTCAAGCGGATCGCTTCCAATCGTCAGCAGGGTTTGCAAATCGCCGGCCGTCCACGCGCTCACCACGTGTGTCTGCAATTCGCTGGTCAGCGACACTTGATCCGGAAACGCCGGCCCAACCAGCGCGCAATACTGCCCGTTATACGCCTGGCGATATTTGGCCGCCTCAACCGCGTCCGGCTGCGTTACCACATCGCCCGAGGCGGTCCTGCATTCAATCATCGCGCGGTAGGCTAGCGGCCCAAGCTGCGCATCCGCATATCCGTCGGAGCCCTTGTATCCGCCCACATGGGTCGCCGCAAATCCAAGATGCGCAAACGCATCGCAAACGGCAACTTCAAACGCCGCACTGTCCGGGCCTTTCGCGGTAACTCCCAGTCGATCGATCAGCGCTTGCGTTTGCGCATCAATCGCCATCGGCGGCGGCACCGCAATCGCAGGCCAGTCATCCGGGGGTTCATTCATCCGAAACTTACGGTCGGCATCTTGCACGACTTGGGGCTTGCGGCCGTTGCCGTTCGCACGCGCGATGTACTCGATCAGCGCGGTGTAGACGTATTTCGCATTAAAGCTCGCCGGCAGCAACGTGCGCTGTACCGCTTCTTCAAACAGCTCTTCGGCGCTAAACGACCCTCCCGCGCTTAATATCTGGATTGCCGCATTCAACACGTGCCCATGCACCTGCGTGCCATCACCCGCTGAGGTAATCAGCACCCGACTCTGCAGCGAATCCGCGACTATCGCAAATTGCTGCTCGCCGATCGCGTTTACCTCCGCTGCAAACACATCACCAACCGCCTGTAATCGTCGCTCGAATGAATCTACGCACACATCGCCATTGTTCAGCAACTCCAACTCCGGCCAAGCAATCGGCAAGCACACCGGCAAACCCGCAACCCCTCGCGCGCTGTACGGTAGCGCGCTAAACGTCCCCGGCGAATTCTTCGAAACGTGAATATGCACGCGCCCATCAGCATGGGTGTTCGGCTCGGTCGTCAGCAAATCCGCACGCGCAATCGCGGCATCCGAGGCGAACCGATGCAACCACTCGCGAACCGGGTCGTAATTCGGCGCATCGCTAAACGGAATCCACAAGGCGATTCCAACTCGTCCATCCAGCAGCACAATCGCCTTCAGCCCAAGTTCGGCCAGCCGCGCCCGCACGACAACAGCGCCCTGTTTCACGCGCTCAAAATCTGTCGCACCGGCCGGCTCAAGCAAGATTCGCGCAAACGCCAGCTTCTGCGGATCGCTGCTCACAGGCGACCAGCTATGAAATTCAACCGCGCCGAGCGCGTGGCAGGCCCACTCTATCGCAGGCCCATCCAGCCTTAAATACCGACTGCTACCGCCATAACTCGACTGCACTTGCACGCTCGCAACTCCGTCCGGCACATGCTGCAACCCCAAATGCCACTGCGCCGGCGCATCAAAACCATCCCGAAACGACACGCTTACTATCGGAATCGCGCCCAAACTACGGGCGAGCATCGGCGCCGCAATCCGATAATGATTGACCAGCACGC
>JALYVT010000247.1 GCA_030853105.1 Vulcanimicrobiota bacterium | reverse complement strand
CTCCGAGCAAGGGCATCGCTTCGTGGATGCACCGGTGAGCGGAGGTCCTGCGCGAGCCAAGGACGGGACGCTGGCGATTATGGCCGGCGCATCGGCGCGAGACTTCGCTGAGATCGAGCCGATCTTGCGCGGCATGGGCACCCCGACACATGTCGGTGAAGTCGGCATGGGTGAGACCGTGAAGCTGGTTAATCAATTGATGATTGCCTCGATTATGGTCGCCAATTGCGAGGGGCTGATCTTCGCAAAAAAAGCCGGCGTCGATCTCGAAACGGTTCGCAAAGTCATCGCAAGCGCCACCGGATCGAACTATCTGCTTGAGAACTGGCTGCCGAAAACCTGGTTCGCCGGCACCTTTGATGGCGGCTTCGCGACAGACTTACTACGAAAGGACTTAAGCGCAGCGCTTGAGGCGGCGCGCGAGATGAAGCTCGCACTGCCGGCTTCGGCACTTGCATACCAGCTCTATACCGCACAATCGGCAGAAGGAGACGGCGGCCGCGACTACAGCGCCGTTGCAAAGTTTTATGAACGCATCGCCGGAACTTAAACCTCGCGTGGCGTTTGTCAAAAACGCCGACATGAACAAGAAAATCTTGGTCGTAGACGACGAAGCGGCAATACTGCAAACGCTTCGCTACAATCTGGAACGCAGCGGCTACACGGTCTGCACGGCTACCGACGGCCGCACGGCAATCGCTATGGCGCAGCGCGAAGAACCCGATTTGATAGTGCTCGACATAATGCTGCCGGTTTTGGATGGGATCGAGGCGTGCAAAGAGATCCGCAAGACAAGTTCGGTGCCGATTATCATGTTGACGGCCAAAGATCAAGAGATCGATAAGGTTCTGGCGCTCGAACTGGGGGCCGATGATTACGTCACCAAACCGTTTGCGCTGCACGAGTTTTTGGCAAGGGTCAAAGCCCGCCTCCGTCGGCCGCAGCCTTCCAAACCGCCGGGTAAGGAAGATGCCATCGAACTCGGTGGGATCGTTCTGGATCCGTCGCGCCAGCATTTGGCGGTGCGAGGCGAAAGTGTCGCGCTAGCCCCGAAAGAGTTTGCGCTGCTGTACGCGCTAATGGAGAATCACGGGCGCGTCGTTACTCGCCAGACGCTGCTCGATAAAGTCTGGGGTTACGATTTTGTAGGCGAGCAGCAGACGGTGAGTGTACACATTCGTTGGTTGCGTGAAAAAATCGAAGAAGACTCGCGCAATCCGCGGCACATCATCACGGTGCGCAGCCGCGGATATATGTTCAAGGAGTAAGTCTGCAGCCGGAAATTGCCGTGCTGATCGGCATTGGGATTGGTGCGGTGGGCGGATTCGCGCTGCGAGGTCGCCGAAGCGCAGCCCCGACGATCTCGGCCGAACCGGGTTTGGTCGATCCGCCTGAATCCGCTAACGAACGGTTCGATCGGCTCGTGCGAGCGCTGCCCCTCGGTGTGCTTATGCTCGAGCGAAGTTCACGCGTCAGTTTTGCCAATAGAGGTGCCGCAGCAATCTTTGGTTTTGATGCTCCACGCGCGCTCGGCGCACACTTGATCGAGCTTATTCCGTCAATTACGCTCGAGCGACGCGTAGACGATGCGCTGGAAGGCGAGGCGTCGGTTGGTCCCCTGATCGTTACCGCGAAAAATGGGAATCGAACGTATGCGGTTTCGGTCTATCCGCTGACGGATGAGCAAGACAGCATTACCGGAGCGCTCATTCTCGCTGAGGATCAAACCGAACTGCTGGCGATGGAGCGCGCCCGTCAAGAGTTTCTCACCAACGTTTCGCACGAACTGCGCACGCCGCTTGCGTCCGTGAAATTGATGCTCGAAACCGTGCTCGAGTCGCCCGATGATGATGCGCCCGATATCTTTCTGCCGCAAGCGCTCACACAGATCGATCGCTTGGCGAGGCTGGTGCAGCGTCTGCTGCTGCAGGCTCGCGCGGAATCGGGTGCGCTGCGCCTGGAGCCGGCGCCGATCGACTTGCGCAAGGTTGCTGCACCGATCGTGCAGACCTTTTCGCAGCAAGCGGCAGCCAAAGGCGTCACGCTTGAACTGCAATCCGCGCTCACCGTGCAAGCTCAGGGCGACTCCGATCGGCTGGCGCAAGTCTTTGTGAACCTCATCGATAATGCGTTACGGTTTACGCCCGCAGGCGGGGCGGTGAAGATCGAATTGGATAGCGAGCGGACCCAGGCGGTCGTTCGGATTCGCGATACCGGAATCGGTATTCCATTCCGAGACATGCCGCATATCTTCGAGCGGTTTTATGTTGTTGACCGCTCGCGCGCACGCGAGCTCGGCGGCGGCGCAGGCCTCGGCCTCTCGATTGTCAAGCAGATTGTCGAGGCACACGGCGGCGAGATACATGCCGAATCGTCGCTCGGTCGCGGCGCCGTTTTCACGTTCACGCTGCCGCTAGTCGGCGCTTCTTAATCTTTCTTAATATGAGCTTAAGGTGGTCTTAGCTTGGGCTTTCATAGGATGAACCCACGAATGAAAAGCCCCGCCCACGCGCAGGAGAGCATCGCAAAAGGCGCGCTCTTTGCCGCGAGTCTGTTTGTGATCGTCGCAATGGCTGCGATCGTGTGCTATCTGGCCTATCAGGGCTTGCAGTTGTTTTTCGTCGATCATATCTCGCCGTTGGTGTTTTTGGGATCGGCGAACTTTTCGCCCGACGCGCGGCATCCCGGCGCGCTGGTCTTTATCGTTGGATCGCTCGCGATTACGCTATTTGCAATCGCGGTCGGCGCTCCGTTTGGAATTGCGGTTGGAATCTTTCTTTCGCAGCTGGCGCCCAAGCGGCTCGCTGAGATTATGAAACCATCAATTGAGATATTGGTTGGCA
>JALYVT010000064.1 GCA_030853105.1 Vulcanimicrobiota bacterium | reverse complement strand
GTGGTGGGCTACTATACACCGGTCAACGCTCCGCTCGGGGCACCGACCGTCAACCCAAACCCCGTAACCTTCTTCTACCCGAGCGCGCCGACGCAGACACTCGCCGTCACGATGCCGACCCATAAATACAACGACTGGTACGCGATGAAAGGTGGCAGCGGCGCAAGCGGCGCGACGTTTGGCGCGTGCGGCAGCTTCGTCGGGGCAAATCCCGAGTCAGGAACGCCGTACACCGGGTCGATCGGCGGCGGTCCGAAGGTTGCACCGCCATCGGGAATGCCGTATGCGTATCCCAATCCAAACGATGATAATGCGACTGGTGTACCGGCGACGTTCACGTTTAAGGCTGACCAGCCGGGGTACTGCACCACCGACGTTGTGACCGTGTACGATTCCTATACGCACGGAGCGTACGTGCCGATTGACGTGATGGGCCCGCTCACGAGTGATACGAGTGAAATGGACTTCGGTTCGCCGACCTCGCCAGCCGAGTCCGCGACGTTTTCAAAGACGTTTGATAACCAGACATTGATGCCGAGCGTTTCCGATGGCGGCAGCTGCGCAGGGATCGCGACGTGGAGTACCAGCGCGGGCACCACGCAGCCGGGAATCAACAGCGGGCAAACAACAGCGATGCTGATGGTAACGCCGGTTAAGACGGCCGCGCCGCCAGAGACTTGCACTATTTCGGTCGGCGACCAGTACGCCGGCGAGATTGCAGCGACAATTTTGGTAAAAATTGAGCCGAACACTAGCGGAGGCGGTGGCGGTTGCGTCGTCGGCACGGCCTGCTACGCGCAAGACGGACCGTATTACCACATGATTACCATTCACGTTCGTTGTCCCGGGCTGCTAGGCCCATCAAGTTGTATCATTCAAACTGAGTCGATGATGATGTCTCAGTACGCAAGTACGGATGGTGGCAACACCTGGAGCGTCTCGTATCGTTGCAGTGGTTCGAGCCAAGGCGATCCTGGCGAAGATGGGACCAGCGGCAACAGCCCGACCACGCCGGATTGCAATGCAACCTTTGGCAGCGGTAATAGCCCAACTTACACGACCACGAATCGTGGCCGATCGTGGTCCCCAACCGCGCCACCTGGTACGTCTGGGTTACCATAACAGACTGGCAAAAGTAAACGCCCCGGACTACTCCAGGGCGTTTACTTTTGCCGGTTGAGTTTGCAGCAGCGTTTAGTTTGCAACCAGCAGGACGCTGTTGCATTTGCCATTCGAAGGCATGCCTCCGATTAAAACTGGACCTACTTGTGCTAACCCGACGTAAGTAGTGCTCGCGCTTCGGGGGAAGGGGCCGACGGTAGAGCTGGTTACCGTATCGTTTTCAGCTTGCGGCCAATCGTTGTTATTCTCTACGCCTATCGCCGCCCATGTTTGGAATAACCCTCCGGTCGTATATGCTGAGAAGTAGTTTGCATTATTTCCTTTAAAGAATGAATCGCAGTCGGCTCCAGTGTTCTTGAAGTTGTTTTGGCTCGCGAGCATAGCACTCGCCAATTTCCGCATGCCCTCCTCTGCATACTCATCGACTTGCAGCGCTGGCGTGATGCCGCGATCGACATTCATCTGCGCAAACCATGCCTGCTCTGTGCCCGACAGTGCGGACAAGTTATAACTGATCACTCCGGTTGCCGGGACCACCAGCTTGGCGTGCAGCGTGGCGAAGGTTGCGCCGTTGCCGATCTCGATCTCGTAGGTGCCGTTCAGCACTCCGGTAAGCGTTGCCGTTCCGGTTGCATCGGTGGTGGCGCTGATGACCGGCGCGAGTGGATCGCCACCCTGCCCGTGCGTCGGCATTGTGCCGAGCTTGATCGTGGCGCCCAAAAGTGGCGTACCGGGGATGCAAGCCGAGCCCGGTCCGGTAGCGTTGGCAACCCCAATGTAGGTGTCATCGCAATTCGCGACATGCACCGCCACCGATTGGGTCTGCGGGGTCGGGGTAGCCGTGGGCGGTGCCGAGGTTGGCGGGGTGATGCCGCCGCCATTGCCAACGGGTCCGCCGCCGCCGCCGCCGCAGGCAGCCAGCGCGAGGGTGAAAACGATAAGGGAGAGAGCGCGCGTGGTTTTCAAGAAGGTCTCCTTAGCAAGCGATTCCATAAGTTCATTATCTCACAACACGAGGATGAAAACGAGGATTGCCGATTTACGGCCATACCATTAATTACCCATTCGCCTAAGTTGCGCGCAGTTCCGCGAAAGCCGCTTCAAGGTGTGCGTTTACAATGCGCCGCTTGGCCGCCGAAAGCTTGGTCTCGAGTAATCTCTCGCGCAGTGTGACTCCATTGAGCTCGCGGAGGGTGTGAAAGAAGGTAAGGTCTTTCTCTCGTCCGGCGACAAGTTTTGAGATGACAAGATCATGCAGCTCCAAGCACCATCCTCGAGCCTCAAACCCGTGGACGTTTTGGGTTAGCGGCCCGGAGATGCGGACAACACGGTCTTGCCAGCCTACTGGGAGCGTCGCGGTGGTGTCGTCAACGCCATCGGCGTAGTAACCGTTCTGCGTGTGAAAGAGAGATAATTCGCCGATTTCGTTCAGGAGCTCGGATTTCTGGGGAGCGTAAAGGGGATATAGATCAGCCTCCATCGAGCGTATCAGGTATTCTTCGTCGACGTCTACTAAAGAGCCATCCGATGACGATGAAATCGGGCTCGTCGCAAATCACAGCTGCAGCGCGAATAATGTGTTGCAATTGCTCGCGCTTCATTTACGCGTGCCTTCAAAAATGAGACTACGCTCAAAATCGCTCAGAATGTTCGTGAACGGTGACGATGATCGCAATCGCATTCCCTCTTCGTCGATGCGGAGAAGCGCAAACAGAATCGCGCTCCGGTCACGGGTGTCCAGGAGCTGTTGCCATTCCTGGAGCGCAGGCGAATCGCCGTGCGCTTCGCGCCACCGACCGAGATTTTCTTGGGCAATCGCCAGAACGGAAGGGTCGTTTAAGAGTTTCTCTGCGATCATGCCATGCGCGACAAGGTTACGAAGGTGGATCCGATCTTGCAGAGCGGTGGGTGCCTGGTTGCGATAACGCTCTTGCTTCGCTGCGGCTTGGCAGCGGTCGCTATGATACTTCGGCTCCCGGCCCACGCGTCGGGCGTTCTCAAGGCGTCGTTTCGGGATCTTGCGGCCGCAGCGCTGGCAGATTGGGTCCATGGCGAGCATTATAGCAATAGTTACTCCGTAACGCAAGGATGACATTCTATATACCTACTGGGCGTTATATCAATTCGTTACGGAGTAACTAATCCGGCGAGTACGAACCCTTGCCTCGGCGGTAGCATACGTGGTAGCATAGATGTTATGCAAACCAAGCCGAAGCAGGCCCCAAAGCGCTCAACACGCGCAGCGTTTGAGGCGCGCGCAGGTTCCGTAAAGCGATCAGTGACGATACGGGCAGACCTTGATGAGCGGGCGCACGCCCTCGTAGGGGACGGCGGTTTCTCAAATCTTGTTAACGAGGGCCTTGCTCGGGCGATCCAAGCTCGTATGGTAAAACAGTTTATCGGGGAATACGAAACCAAACACGGCGTGATAAGCGCAAAAGAAATCGCAAACGTATTGCGAACTGCGAAAGTGCCCTCCCGTTGAATAATGTAGTTGCGCTCGATTCTGGCGCAGTTTTAGCCCTCGCGGCAAGTGAGCGTGATGCCGTCACGCTGATTAAAGGCTTAGCCAACGGTGGGGCGTTCTTCGTAGTACCTGCTCCAGTCCTCACTGAAACGCTGCGAGGCACGCCGGGGACGGATGTCGCGATTAACCGAGTACTAAAAACACTGGAGGCAGTCCCGGTCTCAATTGAGGCAGCCGTCGCGGCTGGAAAGAACCTGGGACGTACTCGCTCTGCGTCCACGGTTGATGCTATGATCATAGCGACCGCAATTGAGCGTGGCGCGAGCGCGATTGTTACCGGAGACCCCGTTGATATCGCGGCGCTATCGGGCGGAAAGCTAACCATCTATAAGCTATATTGACGAGTGCGACTATGCCAAAAACACGACGCGGCAGCCTCGATCAATCGCTCCGCTCTCCGAACGCCAGCACGAGATACTCTCGCGTGGTTTCGTTGGCAATCTAACCGTTACGAAATACGCCACATTGGCGAAGGTCTCGCCCGACACCGCGCAGCGCGATATTACAGACCTTCTCGCGAAGGGCGTCCTCGTAAAAAATCCGGGCGGTGGCAAGAATACGAGCTACGATTACGCCGCCTTCACCGCGCGAGTCGCAAGCTTCACGCCAAGCCGCTTTTGCAATGCACCGATAATAATTGAAAGATTATCCATACTCGGATTTCCGCTGGGCGACAGCATGCGATGTAAACTTTTCGCTGGTTTGCCCGTTGTTGCTGCCAGCCGCTCGAATCCAACGGTTACATTCACAAGATCACGTAAGACAAGACGTGCGGTATCCGGCTCTCCATTTAGAAAGAGCGCAAGCGCTTCATCGAGGAGTGCCTTGCCGAAAGCCGGGTCGCGCTTCGCACGCTCCGCAACTGTTTTATTTGAATCCCGAGTTAAAGACATACCGTTCACCTTTTCCCTTTCGCCTTCAATGCCATTGCCTTCCGCGCCTTATACTCGATCCACAGCGTTTTTGCACGCTCTATGTCCGCCCGCTGACGTCGTTTCGTACCACCACCGAGGAGGATCATAAGGTCTTCGCCATCCTTCGCAAGGTAGATTCGGTAGCCAGGTCCCCAGTCGATCCGATACTCGCCGATGACGCCGATCCACTTGACGGCCGAAGTGTTGCCCATCTCAAGGCGGGCCCTCGCTGTTGCAACCTTCGCTGCGGCGAGAGCCGGGAGATCATCGAACCACATCTGGAAGGGTATGGAATCGTCTTCTCGGACGTACTCAACGACGACTATGAGCATCTACCTATAGAGTAACATATACGTTACCCTGCTGTCAACAACTTGGTTTCGCGCCGAAATGGGTGGGTAAGTAGCGGGAACGGCGGCTAAGGCTCGCAATCCTCGCCCAATTTCAAGAAGTCGGGGATCGCGAGCGTGTCTGGGATATCCGGCTCAAGCATGATTTCGCGTCGTCTATGACAGCGCGCAAGACCGTGGGAAATCTCTTCCATCTTGTCGGCGGCTTCTTTCATGTCGTGAAGCAGCTGCAATTCTTCTGCAGAGTATTCTGCGGTTTGTTCTGATTCGCAAGCCGCTTCGTACGGCGCATTAACGCGCGTCATTTCAGCCAATATGTCGGTCATTTTTTGCATCTCGACTTCGCCGAGCGCGATGAGCGCGGCTTTCTCCGCGCCCGAGACGCCCATGATTTCTTCGCTAATCGCCGAGAGCCGCTCGCAGTGTGCCTGGCATTGCGCCTGGAGATCGTTCATGTCGCAACCGCTATTCTGGCGTGTAGGTTCGATCGGTTGAATGATCGCAGGCGTTGCGGCCGGCGGGTTCGGGGCCCTGGTGGCCGCAGCTTGTTGCCGAGCGCGCTCATCAGCTCGTGCGAGGATGCCACTCACATCGCATGGGCGTGGCTCTCCACCGGGATACACGCGCTTAAAAAACCACAACATATCATCCGGGGTCGGAGTGAAGCCGGGCGGATATGGCGGGAACGGGAGCAGCGAGAATGTGAAACCACACTTTTTCTCAAGCTCTTCAAATGATTCGCAGCCGAATTCACGCAGACCCCGCTCAATGTTATGAATCGCTAGGCGCATCTCGCTGATGTCTGGCCTGACTAAGCAGCCCAGGTCAAATATCGCACCATAGGTGCGGTAGTAAATGCAAACATTTGAGATCAGGCTGTGAAGATTGATGACGTGCCAGCGACGTTTACCTCGAAGGTTCTTTACATGGTTCTCCTTACCAAATATACCGGCGGCCGTATACAGCGCTTCCTCATATCTCGAGATGTCGTAGAAGCTGCTATGCGGCTTTCTAATAGTTGCCATTACTTCCAGGGTCGGTCGCGGCAGGAGGGGCGACTGCGGGACTTCCGCCCAAAACGCCGGATCGGAGCAATCCGTGCGCCCGTCGCGTGATAACTGGCCTTGGTTCTTCATGAGCCCATCTTAACCGATCATCCCGCCAAAAACGAGGACGCCAAATTAGCTCGCCTTCCCATAGGTTCGTTCACCGGTGTCGGTCGTGCGGCCCACTCCACGCGGCCCGGAGCCGTTCCAGTCAGTTGCGGCTGGGAACGGAGTCACTCTGGCTTGGGCGACGAGCTTCTTAACCAGGGTCACCTGATCAGCCGCAAATTTCTTGGCGTCCAGCGCGCCGACCGCGATTTTCTCTAAGCACCGTTCATAGACGGCCGTGAGGCCGGGGCCGCGCAGCTCGTCCGGCATGACCATCTCGACGATTCGCCCGATTTTCGTCGGAATTAAATCCCGGTTTTTTCGCTCGATGAAATTAGCCGCGACCAGATTCTCAATAATCGTCGATTGGGTCGCTTCGGTACCGATGGATGCGTCCGTGCCGAGCATCTCACGCAGGGCCTCATCATCGACTTCCTTCTCGATGGAATTGATTGCCGCAATCAGCGTTCCATCCGTAAACGCTTTCTTTGGCCCAGCGTAGAGCCGCGCCGATATTGATTTGTTCGGCTTCGTTCAGCTCGTATCGCAGCGTAACGTAGGAGGGGATGAGTTGTTCGCGCTCCTCGGAGGTGAGGGGCGTGTTCGCGTCGTCGTCACGATCGAACAGAGGATCAGCCGTGATGAGCCCGTTCCTCTTCCCACAGCCCTCGTAGCGAGCCGAAGAGGATGCGATCGACCGTGCGATGCCGTTCGGCCTCGAAATCGGATTTGAGAAGTGCCTGATTCTCAAGGCGCATGGTGTGATCGAGGCGCGAGACGTCCTTCCACGCCTTTCGCATCGCGCGCTCGCGCAATATGTCGTCGAGCGGCTCAAGTGGTACGAAAACATAGACGAAGGCACAGTTCATCGCCGCGGCAGTCTGCCGCAGCGTCCTCAATGTGGTCGAACCGGTGACCTCCGCTTTTTCGATGACCGGGATACGCGAGGGCATAACGCCCATGCGAGCGGCGAGTTGACGGGCGGTCATGCCCAGCGACTCCCGAATGGCTTTGATCCAACCTTTGGGAGGAGCAGCGAGCGTCATATCCCGGAGCGGCGCAAGGCGCCGTTCCAATTGCTTACGGGCAACGGCAGCTTGTTCTACGTTCATATATAAGGTGGTCCTAACCGCTCAGTAATACCATATATATATGAACAATTCAATCCCGCGTAGACACTTATTTATGAACAACCCACTTGCGCCCAAGGGGACTACCTAGAGCAGGCTGCCTCCTCGCGAATGTCTCGGCCGTCGGACTGCGCGAGCTCATAGCCTGTAAGAATGGCATTTCACAAAAAAACGCCCAGCAAATTGAGCGTTTTTGGTAGCGCCAACGGGAATCGAACCCGTCTCCCCGCCGTGAAAGGGCGGTGTCCTAACCGATAGACTATGGCGCCCCGCAACAGGCCAACCCCCAATTCTTACTTGAATCGAGGGCGGCCTGTCAATCGGATTGGTGGGCCCGGCTGGATTCGAACCAGCGCGCAACCAGTTATGAGCCGGGCGCTCTACCGCTGAGCTACGGGCCCCAGCGCGGCGAACGCCTTCCGCCCCGGATAACGCGCGGCCTCCCCAAGCTGCTCTTCGATCGCCATTAAACGATTGTATTTCTCGACGCGGTCGCTGCGCGAGAGCGAACCGGTCTTGATTTGGCCGGCGCCGGTTGCGACAGCGATGTCGGCGATGGTGGTGTCGCCGGTCTCGCCTGAACGGTGTGAGATCACGCTGCGATAACCGGATTTGTGCGCCATCTCGACGGCGTCTAGCGTCTCGGTCAACGTTCCAATTTGATTGACCTTAATCAGAATCGCGTTGGCCACCCCTTCGCGAATGCCGCGCTCCAAGAATGTCGTGTTGGTGACGAAGAGATCGTCGCCGACGAGCTGACACTTTGCGCCGATCGACGCGGTGAGTTTTGCCCAGCCGCTCCAATCGTCTTCGGCAAGGCCGTCTTCAATCGAAATGATCGGATAGCGCGCGATCAGTTCCTCGTAAAGTTTCACCATCTCATCCGAGCTAATACCGGCGTCTTTGGAGTGCGCGAAGTACTTGCCGTCTTGATAGAACTCGCTCGATGCCGGATCCAGCGCGATTGCAATGTCGCCGCCTGCCTTGTAGCCGGCCGTTTCAATCGCTTTCACGAGCAGCTGCATTGCGTCATCGATCGTGTTCAGGCGCGGTGCGTAGCCGCCTTCGTCACCGACCAACGTGGGCTGGCCCATCTCGTGCAGCAGTTTTCCGAGTGCATGAAAGACTTCGGCTCCGTAGCGCACGGCCTCCCGAAGCGACGGTGCACCGACCGGAACGATCATGCACTCTTGAAATTGCAGCGCGCCCTCAGCGTGTTTGCCCCCGTTGATGACGTTCATCATTGGTACGGGCAGTGTTGCGGCCGACGGACCGCCGAGATAGCGAAAAAGCGGGATAGACAGGCTTGTCGCCGCAGCACGCGCAGTTGCAAGCGAGACCCCAAGCAGCGCGTTCGCTCCGCAGTTGGCTTTGTTTGAACTGGCGTCGAGTTCGATAAGACGATCGTCGATCTCGCGTTGCGCGGTCACATCGGTGCCTTCCAGCGCCGGGCCGAGCAAGTCGTTGACCGCAGCAACTGCCTTGAGTACACCCTTACCGTTATAGCGCGCGGAATCGCCGTCGCGCAGTTCAACGGCTTCATGCGCGCCGGTTGACGCGCCCGACGGAACCATCGCCTCTTCGACAACGCCGAAGCTAGTTGCAACACTCACCGCAACCGTCGGATTGCCACGCGAATCCAAGACCTCGCGCGCATGCACACCTTCGATGAGCGGGCGGCCGCCGCCGCGCAGCGATTCAAGCGACATCGTTTACTTTTCTACAATCCAGCGTTCAAGATCGTGCTTGCGCGAAACCAGCTCATTCGGTTCGAAGAAGATCGCGAGTTCGCGCTCGGCGCTGGCTTTCGAATCGCTGCCGTGTACCAAATTGCGCCCAATCGTCTGCGCCAAATCGCCGCGAATTGAGCCCGGGGCGGCCGTAAGCGGATTGGTCGCGCCGATTAACTGCCGGCAGCCCTCAATTGCATCTTCACCTTCGACGCACATCGCAACCAGCGCACCGCTGGTTATAAAGTCTACCAATCCCTTAAAGAACGGCTTGCCGTCATGTTCGGCGTAATGGCGGCGCGCCCGTTCGCCGTCGAGCTGCATAAGTTTGCAGCCGATAAGCAGATACCCGCGGCGCTCCAAGCGTGAGATAATTTCGCCGACCAGACCGCGCGAGACGGCGTCGGGCTTACAAAGGAGAAGTGAACGTTCGATAGCCATAGGGGACGGGAATACGGGAGGCTTCGCGGAATTGCCTGTCGCTTGTCTCGGACGACCCTTCGACAACGAGTTCGCCGCAGGCGAACTCTGCTCAGGGTGACAAAACCTATAGCGAGGGGGACTCTCGCATATCAAAAACCCTTTTCAAGACGTACCGAAGGCGCTTGCCGGAACGGCATTCGCCGATGTGCGCTTCTCCACCGAAGTCGCAAGCACGAATGACGAAGCGGCGCGGCTTCTCGGGAATTCGAGCGACCGAGGATGCACACTCGTCGCCGATTATCAAACCGCAGGCATCGGTCGCAAGGGGCGCGCCTGGATTGCTCCTGCCGGCGCATCGCTGCTGTTCACAACGATACTGCCGCAAGAGCTGGCCGTCTCTGCGCTCTGGATCGTACCGTTCTGGACGGCTCTTGCGGTGCAAGCAGCGCTGCGCGAGCACAACGTTGAGGTGCAGTTGCAATGGCCAAATGACTTGCTGATTGACGGCGCAAAACTCGCCGGAATCCTTTGCATATCGCGAATCTCGGGCGAGCGCGCCTGGGTCGGATGCGGCATCGGCATTAACGTGCAGCGCGTTGCAGACCCGGCGTTGGATGAACTGTTGCCGTCACCGGCGTTTGTGAGCGACGTTTCCGATGTACCGCGCGAAGCGCTCCTCATATCCATATTGCAAGCATTCGCAACAATGCTCCCCTGGCTCGATAATCCACAGAACATCGCGCGCCGATGGGAATCAGCAGCCGGATTACCCGGGGTTGCATATCGCCTATTAATCGACGGCGAAACCGAGCCGATCGAAGCGCGCGCGCAGCGGCTCGAAACCGGTGGTGCGCTAAGCGTGCAGACCCAGACAGGCACGCGACGTATCACACTTGCCGATGCGCGTGTGCTGCGCGGCTAGTAACCGCAGATTACTTTACGACGCCGCCGAGTGGAACATTGGCGGTTTTCAGCGCAGTCACGGCTTGCGATTCGATGCCGCCATCGATGCTCAAACACAGATTCGATGCACCAGTGACGCTCGCCGGCTTCGGAATCATCTTCGCGCTGACGCCGGCATCCTTGAGCGCTTTGGTGGCGATCATCGTATCGGCGTTTGACGCGAAGAACAGAATGACGTCTGCCATTGCGAGACTAGCTCGGGGAACCGGTAACTAGCTGATTCAAACCGCCGGCGACTTCGTTGAGTTCGGCAACGCGATCGACGGCCTGCTTCATCCGATTGCTCATCTCTTGCGAGAGTGTATCGATGACGATCATGTCACCCTGCAGCTCGCCGTTAAGGCTCTGCAGCTCCTTCGCTTTTGCAGCAATAACGGAGTCGGGAGCCGTCGCGGCAATATCATCGACGATCCTACCCGATTTTTCAACTGCTTCTTTGGTCTGCGCGACATGATCGCCGGCGACTTCGCTGCCGACGATTGCCACCCCAAGTTCCTTAGCGGCCGAACTGACTTGGGCGCTCCGGGCTGCAATTGCGCGCGAAACTCGCTCAACGACCGGAACCGCCAGTGCAAGCGCGATGA
>JALYVT010000246.1:2567-2852 GCA_030853105.1 Vulcanimicrobiota bacterium | reverse complement strand
TCCCGATTCCGTGTTCGCAAATTGGAACGAGCTATTCGCAAAGATGGCTGCCGCAATCGGCTTGGACTATTTCGGCGTGGATTGCACGCTGCTCGAAGACGGTCGCGTCCTCATCTTCGAAGCCGGACCTGCAATGCTTGTGCATTGCCGCGAAACCGATGGTGCCTTCGACTACAAATATCGCTCTGTTCCGCGGATATTCGACGCGTTTGAAGACCTGATCGAGAATAGGGCGCTACAATTGGCGGTAACCGTAAAACATAAGGGCGACTTTGAGGACCAGAA
>JALYVT010000246.1:0-2557 GCA_030853105.1 Vulcanimicrobiota bacterium | reverse complement strand
CAGTCGTCGCGAGGCGACCGCGACGGCAGTAATCCAAGTATGCAAGGCTGATGGTCTGCTTCAGCTCGCCGCCGCGAGCTTTGGTCGGGTCTGCACACCGGCGGGAAAAAGAAACAGGTCCAACAACGTTTCGGTTATTGGACCTGTACAGGTTGCGGGGACAGGATTTGAACCTGTGACCTTCGGGTTATGAGCCCGACGAGCTACCGGACTGCTCCACCCCGCGGCGCGACTGATATACTACGGTATGATGGATAGAGAATCCCTGCGTGCGCTTCCAAAAGTTCAGCTCCATTGCCACCTTGAGGGCACATTGCGGGCTGCGACTTTTATCGAGTTGGCCGAACGGCATGGGGTTGAGACGGTGTATCGGCCGGCGTCCCTCGACGGCGGATTTGCCCACCGGCAAAATCCTGTGGCTTCGCTGGAAGCGAAGGCCGGCAATTCAGACGATGTCTATCGGTTTGCGGATTTTGGCGAGTTTTTGCTGACGTTCGCGGCGGTTAGCCGGTCGCTTAAGGAACCGGAAGACTATGCGCGATTGGCCGCTGAGTATGCAGAAGATGCAATCGCGCAGAGCGTGATGTACGCCGAGTTGTTTATCTCGCCGTCGGTTTGGCGTTTCTTTCATCCCGAGCTGGATCCGCGTGAAGCGATCGTCGCAATGCGGCGGGCGTTCGAAAAGAAGAAGCTCGACGTCAAGCTGATTTGCGATTTAACGCGCAACTTCGGAATTGAAAGCGCGATGCAGACGGCAAAGCTTGCGTGCGAATTGACCGATCTGGGCGTAATCGGCATCGGGTTGGGCGGGGATGAAGCGCGTTTCCCGGCAGAGTTGTTTGAAGAGCCGTTCGCGCTCGCGCGCGAAAACGGGCTGCACGCGGTTGCGCATGCGGGCGAGGCGGCCGGCGCACAGAGCGTTCGCAATGCAATCGAGGTTTTGAAAGTAGAGCGGATCGGGCACGGCGTGCGCGCACTCGAAGATCCGCGCGTCGTCGAGATGCTGGCAGAACGCCGAATACCGGTGGAGATTTGTCCGACTTCAAATTTTCTTACAGGCGCGGCGTCGCGAAATGAGCCGCACCCACTGCTTGCGCTTGATGCGGCGGGTGTGATTGTGACCATCGATGCTGATGATCCGGCGCTCTTTCGGAGCAGTCTTGTGGACGAATACGAATATGTGCAGTTAATCGCGGGCGAATCCGCGCTGTTGCGCTTTGCGGGGAACGCAATTGATGCGAGTTTCGCCGATGCGGACGCCAAGAATAATATGCACTCCTGCCTCCTTACGGCTAAGGGCCGGTCGTTCGCGGTCGGCGAGCCCGGAACTTAAAGCCGGCCGTCGAACACCGGTTCCCATGGCAGGGCACACTCATTTTGCCGAGTCTATCGAAGAGTATCTCGAGGCGGTCTATCGCTTAGAACGTGAGGGGCCCGGGGTTACGACTTCGGCGCTGGCCTCGGAGCTTGGCGTAGCCGCAGCCTCGGTTTCGGGAATGTTGAAGAAGCTCGCGACCGACGGGTATTTGGAGCATGTCGCGCGCGGTGATGCCAAACTCACCACCAAGGGCTTGGAGGTTGCGGTTCGCGTTTTGCGGCGTCACCGATTGGCAGAGCGACTATTGACCGATGTACTCGGCGTGCCGTGGGATCAGGTACACGCTGAGGCCTGCATGCTTGAACACGCAATCTCCGACAACGTCGAAGCGCATCTCGTGCGGTTTTTGGGAGACCCGAAGACCTGTCCGCACGGTCATCCGATTCCGCCAAAAGATTTGAGCGATCCCGTTTGGATTGGGTTTCCGCTCGCCCAACTCGATGCTGGGACGGCCGCTACAGTTCACGGCGTCACTAAGGAAGTTCCCGAGATTTTGCGCTATCTCGGTGAGGTAGGGCTGCGTCCGGGCGCGCGCGTGCATGTGCACGAGAAGGCCCCGCTCGGCGGTCCGATAACCGTCGACATCGGCGAACATCGCCACGCGATCTCGCTCGAACTTGCGAGGATGGTGATTGTAAGCGACGGAGCCGAAAGCTGAACCCGCGCGCCGCGAAGGTCACCACGTTTCTCGTTCTCGTAAACGTGCTCGTCTTTATTTGGCAGTCGATCGTCGGGGTAGATTCGTCAATTGCGCGCGGCGCAATATATGGTCCGTACATCGTGCAGAATCACGAATATTGGCGCCTGGTTACCGGTTCATTCATGCACGGCGGAGTCGTCCATATTTTACTCAACATGTTGGCGCTCTATCAAGTCGGAATGTTCGTCGAGATACTGATGGGCAGCAGCCGAATGGCGCTTGTTTATGCCATTGCTCTGGTGTGCTCGGCGCTTGCGGCAACCTACTTCAACTATAACGACCCGGTCGTCGGGGCGAGCGGTGCGATCTTCGGTCTGTTCGGCGCATTGGTTGCAATCGGCATCCGGCTTGGGCGTCCGGGGCGCCAACTCATCACTCAAACGCTTCCGATCATCGTCATCAATCTGATCTTCGGATTTTCGGTAGCAAACATTGCAAACTCCGCGCATTTGGGCGGATTGATCTCCGGCTTCTTGGCG
>JALYVT010000245.1 GCA_030853105.1 Vulcanimicrobiota bacterium | reverse complement strand
GACGCGATCGCATTCCTAGAGTCACGCATGAATCTGGATAGGTCGCCGCGCAAGCTGTTCTCGGTGCTCGACGTCGGCGTTGGCAGCGGAGCTATCGCGTGCACCATCGCGGCCGAAGTGTTGGATGCGGCCGTCGAAGGAACCGATACGAGCGTGAAGGCGCTCAAGGTTGCCGAACACAACGCTCGCCGACTTCAGGTGATGAGCCGCTGCAAGTTTCACTACGGCGATCTCGGTGCGCCGATCCAGTCGCGCACGTTCGATTTGGTAGTCGCCAACCTTCCGTATGTTCCGACCAGTGAAATCGCGGCTGCGCCCGACCCAGTGAGCTTCGAGCCGCGTGCAGCGCTGGACGGCGGCTCGGACGGCTTGCACGTCTACCGGCGCTTTCTTGAGAGCGCGGGCCGCTTGCTTCGCAGCGGCAGCTTGCTGCTGATGGAGGCGGCGCCGCCAACGATTCCGGGGCTGTACGAGCTTGCCGAAGTCGCCTTCCCACACGCCCAGGTCGAGGTCGCGCGCGACTATGGTCAGCGCGACCGCTATATTCGCGTCCAAATTCCCGGCGGTTAACGCCTCCGAGAGGGGCGGCCGTCGCCCGACCGGAATAACGAAATCCCGAGATGGCAAAATATATCTTCTTTACCGGCGGCGTCGTCAGTTCGCTCGGAAAAGGGATCACCGCAGCCTCGCTCGGGCGGCTGCTCAAAAGCCGCGGGATCAGCGTTTCGATTCAGAAACTCGATCCGTACATTAACGTCGACGCCGGAACGATGAACCCGTATCAGCACGGTGAAGTTTTCGTTACCGAAGATGGCGCCGAAACCGATCTGGATCTCGGCCATTACGAGCGCTTCATCGACGAATCGCTCACTCGCGCCAACAACGTCACCACCGGTCAAATCTACAACTCGGTCATCGACAAAGAGCGCCGCGGCGATTATCTCGGCGCGACTGTTCAAGTGATTCCGCATATCACCAACGAGATCAAAGCGCACATCAAGCGCGTCGCTGAAGAGAGCCGCGCCGATGTCTGCATCGTTGAAGTCGGCGGCACCGTCGGCGATATCGAATCGCTGCCGTTCTTGGAGGCTATTCGCCAACTGCGTTATGATGTCGGCGACGAAAACGTGATGTTCGCGCACCTGACTTTGGTGCCGCATTTGGGCGCTGCTGAAGAGCTGAAGACCAAGCCGACGCAGCACTCGGTTCGCGAACTGCGCTCCATCGGGATTCAGCCGGATGCGATCGTCTGCCGCACGCAATCCTCGCACCCGATCTCGATCGAACTTAAAGAGAAGATTGCACTGTTCTGCGATGTCTCGCCGCAGGCGGTCGTTCAGAACAGTGACGCGCCGACAATTTACCAAGTTCCGCTCAATCTCGAAGCCGAAGGTTTGGCCGAAGCGGTCGTGCGCAAACTCGGGCTGTCGGCGTCTGCGCCGCAGCTAGAAGATTGGGCCGGCATCGTCGATCGCATCATGCAGCCCGAACGCCATGTGAAGATTGCGCTGGTTGGAAAGTACGTCGAACTTAAAGACGCCTACATCTCCATCACGGAAGCACTCAATCATTCGGGTGTCTTTCACAATGCGAAAGTTGAGATTCAGCGAATCGATTCTGAAGTTATCGAGAACGACGGGATCTCGGCGCTGCGCAGCGTCCACGGCATCTTAGTCGCCCCCGGATTCGGCGCACGCGGTGTGAAGGGCAAGCTTAGAGCAATCCAATTTGCGCGCGAACAACGCGTGCCGTTTTTAGGCATCTGCTACGGTATGCAGTTGGCGTGTGTCGAGTTTGCGCGCGATGTCTGCGGATTGCCGGACGCGATGACCGGCGAAGTCGATGAAACCACGCCCGACCCGGTCGTCGACTTTATGCCCGATCAGCGCAACCTAGAGGTTTACGGAGGCACGATGCGTTTGGGTGCATATGCCTGCACCCTTGAACCCGATACGCTGGCCGCCAAAGCCTATGGCGAGCTGCAGATCAGCGAACGCCATAGGCATCGTTACGAGTTCAACAACCGCTACCGCTCGATCTTCGAAGAGCACGGTATGCGCTTTTCAGGCCATCATGTCGTCGGGAAAACGACGTTGGTGGAATGTATCGAGTTGTCGGCCGATCTTCACCCCTGGTTTGTCGGCACGCAGGCCCATCCGGAATTCAAATCGCGCCCAAATCGGCCATCGCCGCTCTATCGCGATTTTGTCGGTGCAACGCTGGTTCACGAAGAGCGGATGCGTGAGGAGCGGGCGCCGGAAAAGCGCGAACTCGCCCCGACGATCAACCCCTGAACAACCCGTCGCTCACCGTTGTTATCCTCACCCGCAATGAAGAGCGCAACTTGCCGCGCGCACTTGCAAGCCTACCGGAAGACGCTACCGTTCTTGTGCTGGATGCGGAGTCTGCGGACTCCACGCAAGCGATCGCAGTCAAGGCCGGCGCGCGGCTGATTGTTCGCCCATGGACCGACTTTATTGAAGCGCGCAGATTCGCGTTGAGCAACGTAACGACGTCGTGGACGCTGATGCTCGACGCCGATGAAACGCTCGATGATGAATTGCGTGGAGATGTGGGCGCAGTTTGCGATGTCGAGACCGGGCCTCAGCCAAGCACAGCGGACTGTCATCCTGAGCAGGATTCGCCGGTGGGCGAATCCATAGTCGAAGGATACCGCATTTCGCGAACAACGCTGTTCTGCGGGAAGCCGATGCGGATTTGGAGCGGGGAGAAGCTGTTGCGACTCTTTCGGACTGACGCTGCGAGTTTGGAGGCGAATGCCGTGAGCGGTAGCGACGCGGCGGTTCACGAGCATTGGATCGTCGGCGGGGCGATCGCCGAACTGCCGGGCA
>JALYVT010000063.1 GCA_030853105.1 Vulcanimicrobiota bacterium | reverse complement strand
CGCTGTCCGATCTTGAGGGCGCCGTTGCGCGCGTGACAAGTGAGGTTCTTACCGCTGCACCGCTTGCAGTTGCCGCCGCGAAGGCGCTAATCGTGCAAGTTGGGCAGAGCAGTTACGACGCGAGCGAAGCGCTGACGGCACAAGCGATTGCGAGGCAACGTACCACGCCCGAAGGCCAGGAAGGCCTGCGCGCATTTCTCGAACGTCGCCCGGCAAGCTGGATCGCATGATTGCGCGCCTGCTGATCGCCAATCGCGGTGAGATCGCCGTGCGAATCGCGCGCGCCGCGCGTGAGATGGGCATCGTGCCGCTCGGCATCTATTCGCAAGCCGACGAATACGCCTACCATCGCGAGTTTATGGATGAATCGATCTGCATCGGGGCACCCGAAGCCGCGCAGTCGTATCTTGATATCGAAAAAGTCATCGCAGCCGCGAAAAGGCTGCGCGCCGACGCCGTGCATCCAGGCTACGGATTTCTCTCCGAACGCCCGGCGTTCGCGCAAGCTGCGCTCGATGCGGGCCTGATATTCGTCGGTCCAAGTCCGCCGGCAATGGCGGCGATGGGCAGCAAGATTGAAGCGAAGAAGTTGGTACGACGGTTCGATGTGCCGGTGGTACCGGGATACGACGGCGCAGATCAGAAGCCCGCGCAACTTCGCAAAGAGGCCGAGCAGATCGGCACACCGCTGCTGATTAAAGCGAGTGCGGGCGGCGGCGGACGCGGAATGCGGGTTGTCAGCGATCTCGCGCAATTCGACGAAGCGCTCGATGCCGCAAAGCGCGAAGCGCAAGCCGCGTTCGGAGATTCCGCGGTGCTGTTGGAGCGCTACTTGGAGCGGCCGCGCCATATCGAGTTTCAGATATTAGCGGATACACACGGCACGACACTGCACTTGGGTGAACGCGAATGTTCGATTCAGCGTCGCCACCAAAAAATTATCGAAGAAGCGCCGTCGGTTGCAGTGACGCCGGAGCTGCGCGACGAAATGGGTGCTGCTGCTGTTCGGGCTGCGAAATCGGTTGAGTATGTCGGCGCCGGTACCGTTGAGTTTATGCTTGATAGCGAGGGCCGCTACTACTTTCTCGAGATGAACACGCGCTTGCAGGTCGAGCATCCGGTGACCGAACTCGCGTACGGCATTGACCTGGTGCAGTGGCAGCTGCGGATTGCAAATGGCGAGCCGCTGGCGATTGCGCAGGTTGATGTGCAGCCGCGTGGGTGGGCGATCGAAGCGCGTATCTATGCCGAAGATCCCGCGAATAAGATGCTGCCGTCAACCGGCACGATCACCGCCTGGCAGCCGCCCGAGGGGCCGGGCATTCGACTCGACTCGGGAGTACGCTCCGGCAACGATGTCAGCGTCTACTACGATCCGATGCTCGCTAAATTGATTGTGTGGGGCGCCGATCGAATCTCTGCAATCGATCGAATGGAACGCGCGCTGCGCGATTTTCAGGTGAGCGGAGTTCGCACGAACATTCCATTGCTGCTTTGGATCATGCGCGATAGCGCATATCGAGCGGGTGATACGACGACCGCATTTTTGAGCGAGCGTTTGGACGAAGCGATCTTTCAAACCAAGCCGATCTCGCGAGAATCGATTGCGCTGGCGGCGGCGGCGATGCTTCAAGATGGACAGGCCCCGTGGCGCATCGGCGGCGTCGGCCTGCCGCTCTATCTACGGGCGGGCGAAACGAGTGTCGCGATTGAGGCGAATGCGAGCGCCGACCCGGCAACCTGGCAGCTCACCGGCGATCTTGCCGGTTCGCTATCCATCGCTGCGCAGGGAAATCGTTTGACCGCGGTCTTGGATGGACAAAAGATCACTGGTGATGTTGAATACGATGCCGACGGCTTTGTCATCCGCGATGAGCGCGGAAGCTCGCGGTTTTCAGCAGCGCCCCCGCCGTCAATGGCCGGTGCTGGACACACCGGGCCGGCGGTTAGCGGCGCTATTCGCTCGCCGATGCCGGGGAAGATCGTGAAAGTCTTGGTGGCGCAAGGCGAACCCGTCGAAGCACATACCCTGCTGATCGTGCTGGAAGCGATGAAGATGGAACATCGCATCGAAGCGCCGAGCAAGGGAACCGTAAAAACTATCTTTGTGAAAGAAGGAGAGATCGTCGCCGGATCGGCGCCGCTACTGGAACTGACATGATCGCCAAAGGGTCGCGAACGATCTTGATGGTGCCGGGGTACAACGAACCGCCCGCGCATTTTGAGATACTTAAAGACGGAAAAGATGGAATTGTCGGACTCGAAGAACTCGGGTACCGATGCCCGACGTTTCCTCAGCAAGAAGACGAACTGCGCGAACGCATCGACAGATTTGCCGACCATCTTCTTCAACTGCGATCGGACGGCCATTCCTTTCCAATCGTAACCCTGGGTTATTCTCTCGGCGGCCTCATCGTTCGAGGGTTCCTGCGCGCGTATCCCGATCGAGCTCACGAAATCAGTCACACCATCATGGTCGCGACGCCGAATTGGGGATTGGTAACGCTCGCGATGCCGTTTCTCACCCGTTTTTTGCGGATGCCCTATCGATCGATGCAAGAGATGAATCTCAACTCAGACTTCATGCAGTGGCTCAACAAGAGTACCGGACGATGGGTACACACGCACGATAAGCGCAACAAAATCTGGGTTCTCGACCACGAACCCTGGGTCGGGCACGATAACGTTCTGATCATTCAGGGTTTGATTCCGTCGCGCGGCGGTGACAACGACGGGTTGGTTTGGGCCGATTCCTCAACGCTCGGCAGCCGAATACCGGCGCACTATATCATCGGGCCGCACTGCAATCACATGAACATCATCGGACACTACGACCCGCTGATGATGCTCTCAAAAGGTTTCTTATCGAACGACGCCGTGTGGCCGCTGGCGCTCGATGCGATTCTGCGGTTTTTGCAACCGACCGGCCCGGCCGCGGCGTTGGAAACGACATGAGCGTCCCGACATTCGTAAAAGTCTGCGAGATGGGAGCGCGCGACGGTCTTCAAAATGAATCGGTGATTGTGAGCGCAGCCGATAAGATCGCCTATATCGATCTGCTATCGGAGAGCGGCTTGCCGATGATCGAAGCAACGTCGTTCGTCAGCCCGAAGGCGATTCCGCAGCTAGCCGACTCGACCGAAGTCTTCACCGGTATCGTCAAGCGGCCCGGCGTGCGCTATCCGGTCTTGGTGCCGAATATGCGCGGACTTGAACGCGCCAAGGCGGCGGGCGTCGATTCGATCGCGGTCTTTACCGCCGCCTCGGAAGTGTTTACGAAGCGCAATATCAATATGACGATCGCGGAGTCGATCGACACGTTTCGCAATGTCGTCACAGCGGCAAAAGCCGACGGCATGTGGGTGCGGGGCTACGTGTCGACCGCGTTTGGTTCGCCGTTCGGCGATACCGTTTCGCCCGAGCGCGTTGTCGAGGTAAGCGTTTCTCTCATGGAACTTGGATGCGATGAACTTTCGGTTGGCGACACCATCGGCGTCGGCGTTCCGAGTCAAGTTGATGAGTTGGTTCCACTACTGCGCAAGTCGATCTCGCTTGAGAAGATCGCCATGCACTTTCACGACACTCGCGGCACAGCGCTTGCTAATGTACATGCCGCATTGCAGCACGGCATTGCAATCTTCGACTCAAGCGCCGGCGGTCTTGGCGGATGTCCGTATGCGCCGGGTGCGACCGGCAATCTGGGGACTGAAGACTTGCTCTACATGCTGCACGGAATGAACATCGAAACCGGAGTCGACTTGGGCAAGGTTCGCACCGCGTCGCGCTATATCGCCGGCATCGTCAAGCATGATCTCACCAGCAAGGCCTACCAGGCTCTCGAAAAAACCGTCGTCAACGCATGATCCTGCGCTGCGGAGTGTTCTACGACGGCACAGCGACCGCGCCAAGACTCAATGTCGATCTGCTCATTGAGGGCGAACTCGTTCGCGGTATTCGCGCGGCAACCGGTTTATTCGATCGGGAGACGGCCTGCATTACGCCGGGCTTGGTTAACGCGCACGTTCATTTGGAGATGCGCGGCGAGCCGAATACGATGGCATCGTTCCTGGGGACGACTCCTACCGAGCGGATGCTTTGGGCGGTTGAAAACGCGCGCAAATCTTTAGAAGCCGGTGTAACGACCGTTCGCGACGTCGGGTGCTCAGGAACGATCGCCATGGAATTGCGCGACGCGGTCAATGCCGGCCATATCGCCGGGCCGAGAATCAGCGCGGCCGGTAATGTTCTCTGCATGACCGGCGGTCACGGCTGGTTTGTCGGCCGCGCGGTCGACGGCCCGTGGGATGCGCGCAAAGCGGTGCGCGAGCAGCGCCACAACGGCGCCGACTGCATTAAACTCATTGCGACCGGCGGCGTGCTGACCAAAGGTGCCGTTCCAGGTCTCGCACAGCTTACCGAAGAGGAGATGCACGCCGCAATCGTTGAGGCCCAGGCGCACGGCATGCGCGTCTGCGCGCACGCAATTGGAACCGACGGGATCAAGAACGCGCTGCGCGCCGGAGTAACCTCAATCGAGCACGGACACATGCTCGACGATGAAGCAATCGAATTGTTCAAACAACGGAATGCCTACCTTGTTCCCACCCTTACTGCGCCCGCCTGTATTTTGGAACACGATGACGGCAGCCAGCCTGAGTTTGTGATGCGCAAGGCGCGCGAGATCAACACGCACCTATTAGGAACGATCAAACGTGCTTACGACGGCGGTGTGAAGATCGCGGGTGGGTCGGACGCCGGAACGCCATACAATTTTCACGAAAACTACGCCTATGAGATCGAACTCATGCACACCATGCTCGGGATGTCGCCGCAACAAGCGCTCAATGCCGCAACCGCAACTGCGGCCGAACTGATCGGAATCACTTCAGGAACGCTTGCGCCTGGTGAACCGGCCGATTTGCTCTTACTAGATCGCGATATTACTTCCGACATCCGCGTTCTGAAATCACCGCGCGGCGTGCTCAAAGCGGGCGCGTTTGTCGCCGCAAAGTAAGCCGGTGCGGTCGCTTGCGGGTTTGCGGCTAGCAGTGCTGGCGCCGATCACGTGGCCGACTCCGCCGCCCGGATATGGGCCGTGGGAGCAGATCGCGTTTAACATCGCCGACGGCATGCGGCGGCGCGGACTCGATGTCACGCTGTTTGCAACCGGCAACTCGCAGTTTGAGGGAAAGCTGGAATCGGTCGTAGCGGTTGGGTGCGCGCAAGACCCCGCGCTGAACTCCGATATCTACGGCGCCCTGCACATTGGTTCGCTCTTCGAGCGCGCGCATGAGTTCGATCTCATCCATAACAACTTTGACTGGAAGCCGATGACCTACGCGCTCGGCAGCAAATCACCGCCGATGCTCACGACCATTCACGGCTTCTCCACCCCGCAGATTCTGGCGGCATACTATGCGTGTGCGTGGCGCAGTTTCTACTGTTCGATCAGCGATTCGGATCGCGATCCGGGATTGCCGTATCTTGCGACGACTTACAACGGCATCGACCCGAGCGAGTTCAGCTTCAGCGACAAGCCTGGTGAGTATCTGGTCTTTCTCGGCCGCTTTCACGAGGAGAAAGGCACTCATCTCGCTATCGAGATCGCCAAGCGCGCCGGAATTCGGTTGAAGATCGCGGCTATTCCGCAAGACGAACAGTATTTTAAAACGATGGTCGAACCGCATATCGACGGAGACCGCGTGCAGTTTCTCGGTTCGGTGCAGCGCGACGCGCGCAATGAATTGCTCACAAATGCGCTCGCGCTGGTCCACATGACGACGCGCCCCGAACGCTTCGGGCTAACGATGATCGAGGCGATGGCATGCGGCACGCCGGTTCTCGGAGCGCGAATGGGTTCGATACCCGAGATTGTCGTTGACGGCGCAACCGGCTTTCTCTGCGATGATGTTGACGACGCCGTTCGCAAAGCGCCGCGTCTTGCATCGCTCTCGCGTCACACGTGTCGCGAGCATGTCGAGGCAAACTTCAGCCTCGA
The DNA here is from genome assembly GCA_030853105.1 of Vulcanimicrobiota bacterium. Taxonomy (GTDB): domain Bacteria; phylum Vulcanimicrobiota; class Vulcanimicrobiia; order Vulcanimicrobiales; family Vulcanimicrobiaceae; genus JALYVT01. The sequence continues at coordinate 4,996 of JALYVT010000063.1, read as the reverse complement.
ACGCATGATCGACCGCTATCTTGATGCATACGCGCTTGCAATCGAGGCCAAACTTCCGCCGCCCGCCACCGCCGAGCAACAGCGTGCCCGCGCTCACGATTGGTGGGACCGCCCGATGGCCTACACCGAAATCCCACCCAAACCAACGAGTCTAAACCAGCTTTGGAAGAACGTTGCGAATCCGGTGGTCGAGAATTAAGCGAGTCCGCTCATCACTCACTTGTTCACTATACGGCGACCACGCCTCATCGAGCCGCTCAGCCATCTCCGAAAACGCGCGGTGCAGAATCCGCTGACTCACGCCGGCCCCCGAAGCGAACTGCTGCAAACGCTCGCGCGAAATATCTCTAAAGCGGTATGCACCGGCGAGCGAAAGCGCCATTGACTGCTGGTACTGCGGATACGCCAGCGTGCAAACGACGTCGTACATCGGACTCAAGCGTGGAGTCACTCCGTCGGGATAGATCAGCGCGTGGTTTTTCAGATGCGCATCACCATTCCCAACCGCAATGGAAAAAGCCAATCGTTTGAGCCACTCGTGCGCATCGCCAGATCCGCACAGCTCGAGAACAACTTGGAGAACCCGTTCGGCGCTGATCTGGGCGTCTTCGCCATATTTAAGGCGTGGACCGCGATTGAAGATTTGGCAGAAGTCTTCCTGATGTACGCGTCCCGTCTCCGTTCGGTCGAACCGACGTATCGCAAACGCGGTTGACCCGCTGCTCAGAAAGCGCTCGTCCAAATCGGAAACCCTTGTGAGATCGACCAGCTCAACATCCGGCACATTGAGACCACAATGCTTCGCAAGCGTCATGATGGCATACTCTTGCTCGATAATTCCCGGGCGATCTCGAGTCGGCAGCTTGACGATCCACTCACCGTCGTGTTCAGGTGATTCGAGTCTCCAAGTTGCGTGGCTTCGGGTCGCGCTAAATTTCATTTGAACACCGGCGAGCGAAAAGCGCCAGTGCGGATCGCGTTTTGCTTTCTGTGCTGAACTGTCGATCGATTGGGTGAGCGGCGGATCGGTCAGCGTGGCCTTCACCGCGCCCGGCAGGTTATCGCCGAGCACCGCAAGGAGCGCGAAATCGTCGCGCTCACTTACGTCTTGCCGCGCCGCCAGATATCGTCGCAGCGGGCCTTCTTCGGGGATGAGATTGGCAAAGTAAGCGACGAGATCGTCATCTGCGGCCAGATCGAGTAGTTTGCCTTGGTTGTCGAGCAGCGATTGGGATAGAATCGGCGGTCGCCTCTGCTTGCCAAACTGCTCATCGTGAATGAAGACCGAACCGGTGGTCGTCTCCAGCAGCTGCCCGATGGTTTGCTCGCCCAGAGTTATCTGATACGTTCTCATTCAAATCGCGGCCGTTTTAATTTTGCCGAGTCTATGGTTTCAGCGGCGCGAATGCTTAACGGCTCGCCGACGGCTAACTGCTGGTCCAAAGCTTGAAGCAACGCCTCAAGCGTCGAAAACCGCGGATCAGTCTTTCCCGCCTCGATGCTTTGCAGGTGGCTCTGGGTCATGCCCACGCGGGCCGCCAACGCAACCTGAGTAAGTCGCTTAGCTTTGCGAAGCTCCCGGATAGTGGCGCCTGGCCTATTTAACCGCTTTAGCATATATTCTTTCCAAATTATATGCTATTGCCGCTATTTTTGCAAGACCTGGCTAGCTCCCGGCGATTCGCTCGATGCGCCGGTCCGGAACCAGCCGGAGAAGCGCGACCAAGATGAACGGCAGATCGGATTCGAATCCATTACACCCACCTCAGCAATTGGTGTGCGGCTTGCGCGCGTTCGAGCACGCGATCGAGATCGCTGTCAGCCAGCATCGTGAGGTGACCCATCTTGCGGCGCGCGACGGCGTGTTTCTTGCCGTACATGTGCAACACGATCGACGGGTCGGTTAGCAACTGCTCGACGCCGACAAGCCGATCGCCGGTGCCGGCGCCCAAAATATTCATCATGACCGCGTTTACGAGCAGGCGCGGCGGCGAAAGCGGCAGCGAGCAGATCGCGCGCACATGCTGTTCGTACTGCGAGCAGAGGGTCGCATCGATTGTGTAGTGGCCGCTATTGTGCGGACGCGGTGCGATCTCGTTTACCAGCAACTCATCCTTTGCGGTGAGAAAGAGCTCGACGCAGAGCGTCCCGACAATCTCAAGTTTTTCGGCGATCCTTCGGCCGATCGACTTCGCCTGCTCGGCAATGCGGCTGTCGATGCGCGCCGGTGCAATCGTCACCGACAATATCCCGCGGTCATGCATATTTTCGCCGACCGGATAACAGACGATCTCATTTACAGCGCTGCGCGTGCAGATTACGCTCAGCTCTTTGGTAAACGGAATGCAGCGCTCGAAGATCAGCTCCTGACCGTTCGCCTGCGCAAGCGCGGCGCGCGCGGATGCCTCGTCGTCGACGCGCCATTGCCCCTTCCCATCATATCCGCCGCGAACCGTTTTGAGAATCGCCGGAAATCCGATCGCCGTTGCGGCCACCGCGATATCATCGACGGTACGGATGGCGGCAAAATCCGCAACCGGAATCCCGCACTGGCGCACAAACGCCTTTTCGAGTAAGCGATTTTGCGTGATCCGCAGCACTTCGCTGCTCGGGGTAACTTTGTAGCCGCACTTCTCAAGGTGAATAACCGATTCAATCGCGATGTTTTCGAACTCGTAGGTGACGACATCTGTGCGTTTGCCGAGATCGTCGATGGCCGCGAGGTCGTCGTATTGCGCAACGATCTGCTCGTCGGCGACTTGACCGCACGGAGAGTGCGGGGTGGGATCGAGCACAATGACGTGATAACCCATGCGTTTGGCATCGAGCGCGAGCATGCGCCCGAGCTGACCGCCGCCGATGATCCCGATCGACTGGATCACAGTTTAATTGATGTCACGCTATCGTGCATCCGCGCGGTGTGGGCTGCGAGCCTGTCGGCAAGTTCGGTATCGGTGAGTGCAAGAATGCGCGCGGCGAATATGGCCGCATTGGCGGAGTTTCCGATCGCCATCGTTGCAACCGGAACGCCGGCCGGCATCTGCGCGATCGAGAGCAGCGAATCGATACCGTTCAGCGCTTTGCTTTGAACCGGAACCCCGATCACCGGCAGATGTGTTTTGCTCGCCGTCATGCCCGGAAGATGTGCGGCTCCGCCTGCGCCCGCGATAATAACCTTCAACCCGCGTTCGGCCGCGGTCTGCGCGTAAGCGAACATCTCATCCGGGGTTCGATGCGCCGAGATGACGCGGACCTCGAACGGAACCTGCAGTTCGGAAAGCGTCTCGCGCGCGTCGACCATCGTCTCCATATCCGAGAGGCTCCCCATGATGATGCCAACCAGGGGTGCGTCCTTTTTGCTCATATTCGCGCCTTCGAGTCGGCAACGGGGCGGCCCTCGCCGAGGACCGCCCGATCAACCGGCGCTAGTGGTTTAGTTAGACAATTCGCTGGAAGAATAGACCTATGCTCCTGCGAGACAATATCCACTAATGGCTGACTTTTTGTTGGGCATAAACTACTGGCCGCGCAGCAGCGCGATGTATATGTGGGAGCGCTTCGATCTGGGTGAGATTCGCGAAGATTTCGCGCGCATCGCGGGGCTCGGCTTGCATGCCGTGCGGTTTTTCCTGATGTGGGAAGCGTTTCAGCCGAAGATCGACGCGATCGATGATTCGGCGCTTGAGAAACTGGACGGTGTCATGCAGGCGCTGAGCGATGCAAAGCTGCGTGCGATGCCGACGTTTTTCACCGGGCACATGAGCGGCGTGAATTGGATTCCGCGGTGGGCGTTGGATTCGCAGGCGCCACATGGCCGGTTTCGCACTTACGCAAGCGGCAAGGAATCGCCGTTTGGTATCGGGGACTTTTATCGCGGCGGTCTGCTGGATGCGCAGCGTCTGCAGGCGCGCACGATCGGCCAGCGCTATCGCGACCATCCCGCGTTACTGGCTTGGGACCTCGGCAATGAGTTTTCCAATATGCGCGAACCGAACTCACCGCAAGAGGCCGCCGAATGGAGCGCAGCGCTAACCAATGACCTGCTCGAAACTTCGGGCGTGGGTGCGACCGGTGGCATTCATGGTGAAGACCTCTCGCGCGATCGCCATATTCGCCCGTCGTCGATTGCCGAACGCTGGGAGTTTGTCACGATGCACGGCTATCCGGTCTACAGCGGGTTTGCGCGCCATCGCACCGATCCCGACGTCGTTCCGTATCTTGCGCAACTTACGCAATCGTGTTCCGGCAAGCCGGTGCTTTTTAGCGAACTCGGCGCGCCGACATGTCCGCCGGATAAAATGTCGCCGTATGACCGCGAGCCGTTGCCGGGCGATGATGTGCAGCGCCCGGTTCATCCGCCGGCCAACTGTGCGAGCTATGCCTGTTTGAGTGAAGCCGAGACCGCCGACTATGCGTATGCCGTTCTCGATAGATTGCAGCAGCGTGGCGCGCTCGGCGGTTTTTGGTGGTGCTGGGCCGACTACGACCCTGCGCTTGCAGAGCTGCCGCCGTTCGATCGTGCCAAACATGAAATGCGGTTCGGCATCATTCGCAGCGACGCGAGCGAGAAGCCGGTTGCCCTTACGCTGAAACGATTCGCCGCCGAAATGCGCACGACAAGCGCGGCGCCGGCGCCGATTGTCGATGAAGCGGCATATTACGCTCATCTTCCGAAAGCTATCGACGATGACTACCGACGCTACCTCACCTTCCATCGCTAATCCGCGCTGCCTGATCGTCACCGGCGCATCGTCGGGCATTGGCCATGCGCTTGCGCTGCGCGCGGCCGCCGACGGTTTTGCCGTGCTCGCTGTAGCGCGGCGCGAAGATCGGCTTGCGGACTTAGCGAAAACAATTCGCGCGCGCAATGGCCGCTGCGAAGTGCTCGCGCTCGACGTTCGCGACCCGAACGCCGCGAAGACGATCGTAGCGCGCGCGCTTGCGGCGTTTGGCCGGATCGACGTGCTTGTGAACAACGCCGGAATGGGTGCAATTG
>JALYVT010000244.1 GCA_030853105.1 Vulcanimicrobiota bacterium | reverse complement strand
CTAGGTGAGTGCGGCGATCTCCGAGCGGTCGCTTCGCTCAGTTCCGGCTCGCAAAATCGTGCGCGCAATCGCGGATGCGGCGCAACGCTGGGCCGACGCTGATTTTCCGCCACGGGTTCGAACGACCGAGGCAATCGCGGCGCGCACCGGGTACTCGATTCCGGTTGTTGAGTACGCACTCGATCGCCTTTTCTTTCCAATCACCAGTGAAGCTTTAATCGCAACGATCGAAAGCGAGATCGGGCCGATTGGCCGGCTCGACGGCTTTGAAGCGCAGGGAACCGCCGATTCGCCCCATGCGATCTACGCGCGAGGGCTCGATCGGGTCTGCATTATTTCGAGCCGAACAACGATCGGCGTCGCGTTAATCCCGGCGATTTTTGCGCTCTGCGCCAAGTCGAATGTGCTGGTAAAAGACCGCGAGGACGGGCTGATCGCTGCGTTCTTCGCCACGTTGTCGGAGGAACTCGATGAGTTCGCCGAAAGCGCGGTTGCGCAGAACTGGGATTCGACACAAGCGGACGCGCAGGATTTGGGAGCGTATGATGCGGTCGTCGTTTTCGGTACCGATAGAACACTCGGCAAAGTTCGAGCGAACTGCTCGCCAGCGGCTCGATTTATCGGATACGGCAGCCGGGCCAGCACTGGTTATATTGCCGCCGCTGATTTACAAGACAAAACCGTCGCTCGAAAGCTGGCGGCGGGTGCAGCGCGCGATCTGATACTCTATGACAGCGAGGGCTGCTTGTCGCTTCATCTTCTATTTGTCGAACGCGGCGCTGCTATTGCGCCGCTCGAATTTGCGGAGCTTCTCTCAGCGGAAGCCGGGATCGCGTCGATTGAGTTTCCGATTGGTACGCGCGAGCCCGCGGCGGCCGCAGCGCTGGGGAACTATCGCAATCTCGCTGCATTCCGCGCAGCAACCGGCAATGGCGCAGTTTTCGGTGACGAGACCTGCTCGCATATCATCGCGTTCGATCCGCCGCGCAATGAGCCGCCCGCCTTCTTGCCGCGAGTAATCGGCGTGATCCCAGTTGATGGACCGGCGGATGCTCTGCGGTATTTACGCACCCACGCAATCGCACTCGAAGGCTTCGCTCTGAGCGCGCAGCGGCCCGAACTCACCGAAATGGCGGTGCGATCAGGTGCCGTTCGGTTTACGCAATTCGGACAGCTTCAAAATCCCCCGCTTGCAAGTCGGCACGGCGGCCTGCCGCGCATCGCCGAGTTCATTCAATGGATCGAGCAAGACCCATGAGCGAGCCGTTGCCTGAAGAAGTATGCACCGCCATTCCAGGACCGCGCACGATCGCGCTATCGGCCGAACTTCGAGAAACGGAATCGCGCAACGTCACGTATCTCGCCGCGGATTTTCCGGTGTTTTGGCAATCGGCGCATGGAGCAAACGTGGTCGATGTCGACGGCAATCGCTACATCGATCTGACGGGGGCATTCGGCGTAGCCAACGTCGGGCACACCAATCCGGCCGTTGCCGCGGCGATTGCCGCCCAAGCAGCCAAACTCATGCACGCGATGGGCGATGTTCATCCAACCGAGATAAAAACGCGGTTGCTCGAGAAGCTAATTTCAATAACGCCGGACGGGCTCGATAAGGGCTTTCTTGCATCGACCGGCGCCGAAGCCGTCGAAGCGGCAATGAAGACCGCAATGCTCGCAACCGGAAAAGCCGCGTTTGCGGCCTTCCACGGAGCCTACCATGGCCTCTCGCTCGGCGCCCTCGAAGTGAGCGGTATCCCAAAATTTCGCGAACCGTTTCAGCGCGTGCTGCCGAATCGAACCCTTTTTCTGGATTACGCCGCCGACCCGGATTCGTTGCGAGCATCGCTCGCATTGCGCGCGGATCTCGCCGCAGTGATCGTCGAGCCGATTCAAGCGCGCGCCGGCTGTATTCTGCCGCCTGCCGGCTGGCTGCGCGCGTTGCGCGCCATTTGTGATGAGCTTCAGCTGCTATTGATCGTCGATGAGATATACACCGGCTTCGGTCGAACGGGCTCGATGTTCGCCTGCGAATATGAGGGTATCATCCCGGATATTCTGTGCATCGGCAAAGCGATGGCAAACGGCTTTCCAATTTCTGCGATGTTAGCGAGAACACCGATCATGAATGCGTGGCCGATCTCCGAAGGCGAAGCGCTGCATACGTCAACGTACTTAGGAAACCCGATGGCCTGCGCTGCCGCACTCGCAACGATTGCTGAAATCGAACGCTTGCAACTACCCCACCGCGCATCCGATTTCGGCGCCCATTTGAAGAGCAGATTACGAGCGTTCGAATCGTACTCGGCGGTCCGTGCCGTTCGCGGCCGCGGTCTGATGTGGGGAATCGAACTGGGCGACGGCTCAATTGCAAATACGTTGGTAACGCAGGCACTTAGACACGGCGTCATTGTGCTGCAGGCCGGTCTTCGCGGCGAGGTGATCTCAATTACACCCCCGTTAGTCATCGCGCGGTTCCAACTTGATCGGGCGCTCGATATTTTGGAATCGCTCACCCAGCGCTTGGATGAGCCGCCCGCGCCCCGTCGAACCCCCAAGACATGACCGGACAAAAAGTATATCGGGTTGGAATCGTTGGGGCTGGTTTCGGAGAGAAAGTTCACCTGCCGAGTTTCACGGCGCATCCGAAGTTTGAAGTTGTCGCGATCGCCTCGCCGTCGAGTGCGAAACGGATCGCGCAGGAGCGCAAGATTGCCGGGTTCGACTCTGCCCGCGCGATGATCGACGGAATCGATTTGGATGTTGTTTCAATCGCATCGCCGCCGTTCTCGCATCACAATGATGTGCTCGCTGCGCTCAATGCACGCAAGCACGTCATCTGCGAGAAACCGTTTGCGCTCAATATCAAGCAGGCCGA
>JALYVT010000243.1 GCA_030853105.1 Vulcanimicrobiota bacterium | reverse complement strand
GGACGCCGGCAGATTGCGGCGCTTCCAACCAACGACAGCCTGAATCGCATTGTGCAAACGGTGCCGGGAATCGTGCGCTTCTCGTACGACGAGCCGGTCGCGCACGGTTTTCACGGGCTCACGTATGAAGTCGACGGCGCGCCGATTCCGCAGGCTACAAGCTCCAACTTCTCCTCGATCATCGATCCCAAGAACGTCGATTCGATTGAAGTGCTGACCGGCGCATTTCCGGCCGAATATGGCGGCTCGCGGATGGGCGCCGTCGTCAACATCATCACGAACCGCGGCACCGATCTGCTCCAGCCCGAGCAGGGTCTCCTAACACTCGGGGTCGGGAACTACGGCTCCTCACAGGCGAGCTTAGATGAGGCGGTCAAAGCGGGCGCGCTGCGGATATTTCTCAACGCCAACTCGCAGCGTACCAATCGCGGCATCGACACGCCGGCGTTTACGCCGATTCACGATGACAACTCGAACTCCAATCAGCTGCTGCGCATCTTGGCACCGGTCGGGAGTCGCGGAACGCTGGCCTTCGATTATTCCAATCAACTTGCGCAGTTTCAGATTCCTATCAACGTCGATCCGAACAATCCGAACGATGCGCAGATAAGTGTTCCGGGAACGGACGATGTTCAGCGCGAGTACGACCGCTACGCCAACCTGAACTATTCGCTGCAATCCAAAGACGGCAACGGCTACTTTCAAATAATTCCCTGGTATCGCTACACGCGGATCGCCTATCTCGGAGACCTTCCGAAAGATGTCTTGGCGACGTTCCCGAACCCGAACCCGCCGCCCAACCTCGTGAACCTGGTCGGTCTGCGTCAAGATCGTTTCGCCACTTACGCTGGTTTGCGGCTCTCGGACTTTCGAACCAGCGCACACCACGCGATAAAAGTCGGATTTGATGTCAATCGCGAAAACTTCACCGCAAACGAGCAATTTTCGCAACTGGGCACTGCGGATGTCTTTCAAAACGTTCAGCAGGCCGGGTCGCAGATCGGCGCGTACGCGCAAGATAAATGGTCGCCGTCGCGCATCATCAGCGTGGATTACGGCCTGCGTTACGATCACTCAACCGGTTTTGTATCGGGCAATCAGTTGAGTCCGCGTGTCGGCGTAAACATCGCACCCGACGGCAAGAATGTTGCGCACTTCTACTATGGAAGGTTCTACTCTGCGCCGCAGTTAGAGGATGTGCGCGGCGCGTGCGTTGCTCTGGCCGGCTGTCCGCCGAACCCGTCGTACGACCTGAAACCCGAAGTCGATAATTACTTTGAGATGGGAGTGGCCCACACGTTCTCGCCACGCATGAACGGCTATGTGAACTTCTTCCAAAAGAACGTCGTGAATGTGCTCGACACGACGCAGTTACTGAACACGCCGCTCTTCGCGGTCTTCAACAATGCACTCGGGCGCGATGAAGGCATCGAGATGCGGCTGCAAGGCCGCCTGCTGAACGACGACTCGTGGTTTCTGTCGGCAACCGCCTCGCACTCCGAAGCGGCGGGTATCTCGGGTTCGACCTTTCTCTTTCCCCCGAATGTGAATCCGCCAGGACCTATTACGGCGGCCGACTTCCAGCCAGAAGATCACGACCAAACCTATGAGGCCAACGGAGCGTATACCCATCGGCTTGGACGCGCAAAGGAGTACTTCGCCACGCTTCAAGGCGAGTATGGAACCGGCTTCCCGGTGCAGTTCCAGAGCGGGCCGGATCGCCTACCCGCGCACCTCACCTTCGACCTGGGGATCGGTAAGGATCCCGGCCGCGGCGCGCACAAGTCGCTAGGGTTTAATGTGGATATCGAAAACCTTTTTAAACACCAGTATGTCATTAAAATCGCTAATGGATTCAATACAACGCAAATCGCAACCGGGCGGCAGATCACATTCAAGGTTGCCGCACCGCTCTAAGGCGTTCGGTTTGCGGGCGAGTCGCCGATGATTGCGCAGGCAGCGCTCGCTCTGGTCTTGGGTGTGCCGGTCTTATTGACCGGGACACCCGCAACTCAAGCGCGCCTTCATGCGACTTTGACCGCGCAACCGACCCGCCAACCTCTTACCCTTGACTTGAACGCCGTGGAAAGCGATCGGTCGCGCCCGATTACTCGCTACGATTGGGACATGACGAAGAAATTGCACATGATCGTCATCAGCGATGATCTGCGCGATTTCATGCATGTGCATCCAGTCCTGGGGTCGGACGGTCACTTTCGTTTGCGGTTACACTTCCCAAAACCGGCTCTCTATCACATCTACATCGACGGAATCGCGCACAATTTAGGACGGCAGATCTACCGCTTTGACCTAGACGTCGCCTCACACGCGAAAGCGCTCTCTGCTCGCAGGGTGCCGCTGCCCGGTCACGTTTCTACTGCAGGCCCATATCGAGTGACAATCGACAAGACGCAACTGATCGCGGGCGAACAAACCCTCATCACCGTGAAACTTCTCAGGGGCGGCAAACCGGCAAGCGATCTGCGTCCGTATCTCGGCGCGATGGGGCACGGTGTCTTCATCGGTGTTGACGATCTCTCGTACGTTCACGTGCATGCAATGGATGCAATGATGATGCAGATGATGGGTACCGACGATTGCGGCGATGCGATTATGACCATGAACCCGATCGCAGCGGATGCCAAAGTTCCCGCAACCCTGCAATTCTACCTTAAGGCGCCGGTCGCAGGCACCTATCGACTATGGTTTCAATTCGGCGCGCCTGCTCGCGATTACGCCGCCGCATTCACGGTCGTCGCTCGCTGAAATTCGCCGCACGCTTCCGACCGGGGCTTTCGCAGATGCAAAGCGAACCCACTCCGCGACTCTATGACTGATCTTACACGCGGACGGATTTTGGTTACTGGGGGCGCCGGGCTCA
>JALYVT010000242.1 GCA_030853105.1 Vulcanimicrobiota bacterium | reverse complement strand
CGATTAGCTTGCCTACCGGCTTGTACTCGATACCCTTGGCCTCGCAGTATTGTCAGAGCGCCTGGCGGCCTTCGGTGCAGAGCTTGGCTTTGAGCGAACCGGGCGTGTAGTAGATGCCCGAGTGGATGACGCCGCTATTGTGCCCGGTCTGATGCTTGCTGACCGTGTCTTCCTTTTCGAGGTCGATCAGGCGCAGGCTAGGGTGGCGGCGCAACAATTCGCGCCCGGTGGCAAGGCCGACGATGCCGCCCCCGACGATGGCGATGTCGTAAATCATATGCCCCAATTCTCGCACGCAGCAGGCGAGCGCGCTATCGGAGGAGTCGCATCGGTTCGGCTGCCGAATAGGTTAAAATGAGTGGCTCGCGGGGGCCTGGTCTCCCGGCTATTTTCTTTCTTCCGACATCGAGGTTATCGTGACTCAGACCCTGGAAGCGCTCGCACCGTTCAAAAACGAATCGATCAAGAGTTTTAAGGAGCCGAGCGACATAGCCGGAATGCAGGCTGCAATTGCGCAGGTTCGCGCCGAGTTTGGCCGCGTCTACCCGCTGGTTATCGACGGCGAGCGAATTGAGACAGAGAAGAAGATCGACTCGATCAATCCCGCAAACCCCGACGAAATCGTCGGCCGGGTAAGCGCGGCTTCGCTCGACCAAGCCAATCGCGCCGTCGAAGTTGCGGCAGCCACGTTCGAGAGTTGGAAGTCCACACCGGCGATCCGACGCGCCGATTACCTGTTTCGCGCCGCGGCGCTGGTCCGCGAGCGGCGCTTTCATTTCAACGCCCTATTAGTAACCGAAGTCGGCAAAAGCTGGCCCGAGGCGGATGGCGACACCGCTGAAGCGATCGACTTCTTGGAGTTTTACGCGCGCGAAGCGCTTCGTTTGGACGGTCCGCAGCCGGTTGTTCCGCTGGCGGGCGAACAGAATCAGTTGCGCTACATTCCGCTCGGCGTCGGCGTGGTTATTCCGCCGTGGAACTTTGCGTTTGCGATTATGGCGGGTATGACAGCCGCCGCAATGGTGACCGGAAATACCGTGGTGCTCAAACCGTCGAGCGATTCCGCGGTGATCGCCGCGCAGTTTATCGATCTGCTGAACGAAGTTGGCGTCCCCAAAGGCGTGCTGAACTTCGTGCCGGGTTCGGGCAGCGTGATCGGTGATGCGATTGTAGCGCATCCGAAGACCCGCTTCATCGCGTTCACCGGTTCAAAAGAAGTCGGTCTGCATATTAACGAGCTGGCCGCCAAACCGCAAAAAGGTCAGAAGTGGATCAAGCGCGTGATCGCCGAGATGGGCGGCAAAGATTCAATCATCGTCGCTGAAGACGCCGATGTCGATGCCGCAGTCGAAGGCGTTGCGCTCTCCGCGTTTGGCTTCCAGGGTCAGAAGTGCTCGGCATGTTCGCGCGCGATCGTCGATGCGAGAGTGTACGATGAATTTCTCGATAAACTGCAAAAGCGTGTCGCCACAATGAACGTCGGCGATCCTAGCGACAATGCAAACTACATGGGTCCGGTCATCAATCAGGCCGCGTTCAAGTCGATCTCGCAGTACATCGAGACCGGAAAGCAAGAAGGCCGTCTGCTCAACGGCGGCAACCGTGTCGGTGAGAGCGGTTATTTCCTAGAGCCGACAGTCATCGCCGATGTGAAGCCCGACGCGGTGATCTCGCAAGAAGAGATATTTGGCCCGGTGCTCGCGGTAATCAAAGCCAAAGACTTTGACGATGCGCTCGCAATCGCAAATAATACCGAGTTCGGTTTAACCGGCGCAATCTACTCGCGCGACGAGCATAAACTTGAGCGCGCGACCGAGGAGTTCCATGTCGGCAACCTCTACCTCAATCGCAAATGCACCGGCGCGCTTGTCGGGGTCCACCCTTTCGGCGGCTTCAACATGTCCGGCACGGATTCCAAAGCCGGCGGCAGCGATTATCTGCTCCTATTCCTGCAAGCCAAATCAATCGCGAAGAAAATCTAGGCGGCGCTAGTTTTTCTCGGTTGAACTACTTAGCCGTCGCTAGGCGTTTGTAATTCCCACCGGCCGATTTGGGCATATTGGCGGACGTCGTCGGCGGCCTGTGGATCGAATGAAAATTTCATTATGACGTTTGCAATCTGCTCGAGTTCCGCGTTGCTGACTCGTCCGAGCATTCGCCCCAAGTCGCCTTGATCGATCGTGCGTGCGGAGTCGATTTTCATAAGAACCAGATATGCGAGCGGGATGACGCGCAATCCGGTTTCATCGTAGTGCGGTGCTCGAAGTGCTTCGCTTACCCATGGTTGCGCGCTGCTGAGCATGTCGAGCTGTGCTCCCGCATTGTTCCATGCGCTGCCGTACAATCCAAGTGATGCGTTTGGGAAGAAGAGTTCTCGGCCGCGCGTCCAGCCCGCTGCCTCAAGCGCTGCTTCGCTCTTTGCGGCGTCAGCATGCGCTATGAGAACGTCGATATCTTTGGTTGCTCGTTCGGGCATATAGGCGCGGGTGGCGACTCCGCCGATCACGCACCACGGGATACCGCGGAGAATGTCGCCGAGCGGCACGCTGATTGCTTTTGGTGGAATGCGCATAAGGGCCTCAAGGTCGCTTCCCGCGCCGATTGGCGTTTTCCGCAGGCTGCGGTCGAGATAGAATCGTCGCCGGACGCGTGCCGTGTCGAACATCACACCAAAGGTTCGGTGAGCATTCGGCCATTCACTCCGAAGCGAGAGTTCGCTAGCCCTAGATTACCAACGGCAGCAGATTTCGAACTTGTTGCCGTCTACGCGCGCGCCTGCCCTGACCGCAATGTCGGCGAGTCGATTGACCTCGGCGCGCGACTCAGCGGCGAACGCAAACCGGCTGTCGTTTGGCCGATGCTCTGGAGCGGCATCCAACCCAAAG
>JALYVT010000062.1 GCA_030853105.1 Vulcanimicrobiota bacterium | reverse complement strand
CCGAGCGCATAGACTTGCGGCTCGCGTCCATCATCGAGTCGTAAACGCGGAACGGCCTGTTTGACCAGCGTTCCACGAGGCCCCTCACCCAAGATGACGATCTTTGCGAGCAGGTCCGGCCCGGGTTCGAAGTTCGCTTTCGGCTTACCGTCTTTATCGACGCCTTTGTCGCCGACACGCACGCCGACAACGCGTTCACCCTCCCATAAGAGTTCCTGTCCGGGAAACGATGGAAAGACGTCCGCGCCCGCCGCTTCGGCTTGCTCGCCGAGCCACTTCGTCAGTTTTTGAAGCGACGCGACGTACTTGCCGGAGTTGTTCATCATCGGCGGCACGATCGGCGCTGCGATCTTCCCGGTGGTGGTGAGAAACCACAAAGCATCGCTGGTAACTTCGGATTCAACCGGCGCGCCGAGTTCGCGCCAATCCGGCAGCAGTTCGTTCAGCGCGCGCGGATCCAACACCGCGCCGGAGATACCGTGGCTGCCGATCTCGCCGCTTTTATCGATGACCATCACGGAGATTTCTCGACCGTGCTCCTTTGCGAGCCGACACAGGCGGATCGCTCCGGCCAAACTGGCAGGCCCGGCACCGACAAACAGGACATCAACTTCAAGGCTATCGCGTTGCATAGTACACTCTTCGCTTAATAATCCTCGAAACTTGCGCGCTGCCCAGCAAGACTAAAAATCGCGCCCACGGCCGCCGAGGTGGCGGTATGTTCGCACCGAAGTGCGCTACCAAGCCGCATCGGCCGACGGATCGCACCTGCGAGGGACTATGAATGAGACGCGCTTCCTTTATTTTCGCGAGTTCGAGCCTGCTAACGGCAAACGCCCTTCTTCCTGTTTCGACAATCGCCGACGCGGCCGCTCCGGTAACCGCAACCGGTGAGTTGATACTGATGCACCTTCCAACTGCGCCCTACCCCCACAAGAGTCGACACTATACCGACGATGCCGTTGCGGTGTATATCCCGCCCGGCTATAAGCAACGCGAACGCGTCGACTTCGTAGTTCACTTTCATGGTTGGCATAATACGGCGGCGCACGTGCTACTGGAATACCGGCTTCCCCAGCAGCTCGATGCGAGCGGCCTCAACGCGATCCTCGTCGTGCCTCAAGGGCCGCTGAACGCGGCCGACTCCGGCTTCGGCAAGCTCGAACTTGATGATCGCGGGTTCGCCGATTTTATCGCGGATGTGATCGCGCATCTGAACGCATCGGGGAAACTGCGAACCAAGCAGATCGGCGCCATCGTGCTGAGTGCGCATAGCGGCGGCTACGGCGGAGCAGGCGGTGTTCTCACTCACGGAGGTTTGAACGGGAAAATCAGCGATGTGCTGTTATTCGATGCCGCCTACGGTTACTACGACGCATTCGCGAATTGGGTCAAGTCGTCAGTTGAGCATCATCTGCTCAGCGTCTTCACCGGCGATACCGCAACCGGCAACGCGGCCCTCATGGGGATGGTCCAGGGGCCGCACCCAAACATTTACGTGCATCTCGCCAACGACATGACCTCAAACAATCTCGAAACTCGCGCTCCCACCTTCATTCTAACGACCGACGTGGCGCACGACGAACTCATGCAAAAATACAACTGGTTCGAGCTCTTCTTAAAAGCAACCGCGCTCAAACCTCGCTAACGATCTCGATGTTCCGACCATGCTTCGACTACGACTTCGCCGCAGCTATTCGTGGCCCCAGTCGAGCAACTCTTTCCATTGTGGTTTAGGAAAGCGCTCTTTGGATTTGATTGCATCGACGTACTTGCGCTTGCCGCTCCGGTTGCCTTTTCCTAAGAAGAGCCCGCCGACTAAGCGATCTTCCCAGAAATACAGCGCGCGATACCAGCCGGTCTCTTTATCGAACTTGCGCGCGGTTTCGAGGTCTTTACGAAGCTCCGGCGAGAGACCGAACTGGGTGATCGTTTGTCCCTTGAACAGCATGCTCGAATACTCCGGTACGTCGTGATACGGCTCGTTTCCGCCGATCATGTTTATCGCCGCAACCTTGCCGTGCGCACCGGCGCTGTTCCACGTACCCATTCTGTAGCGCATCTCGAGCGTGGGATCGTAAAAGTCGGCGATATCGCCCGCGGCAAAGATGCCCTTGACGTTCGTTTCAAGATGATCGTCGCACAAGATACCGTTCTTGCTGGTCTGGACCCCGCTGCCATCGAGCACCTCGGTGTTCATCGCAAGCCCAAGACCAATGCCGACACAATCAGCGGCAATCTCGATCCCGTCGCCAAGAACGACCTTCGAGATCACGCCGTTGTTTCGCACGAACTCGCGCACCTCTTGTCCGTAATGCAGATGCACGCCGTCTTTGCGAGCCGCCGCTTCAACAAACTCGCCGGCAGTCTCGTCCAGCATTCGGTGCAGAAAGTGTGGGCCGCGAATGACCCAGTGCGTCTCCACTTTGCGCGAGATGTAGGCTTCCGCCAACTCGTAGGCGATAAATGATCCGCCGACGGCAACTGCAGATTTGGCGGTTTCGAGTTGGTGCGAGATTGCCAGCGTGTCGCTCATGTATTGAAAGTTAAACGCATTCGCAGCGCCGTCGTACCCGGGCGCCGGATGACCGTTCGGGCGTCCGCCGGTTGCCACCAAGAGCGCATCGTAGGGATACGAGACATCGTTTGCGATCACGATGTGCTCGCCGGGGAGCACGCGATCGACCTTCGTTCGCAGATGCAGCGTGATTCCATGCTCTTCGTGCCAGGCAACGCTGCGCATGATAACCTTCTGCTCAGTGACTTGCTTACGCAAAAGCGGCGGCAGCGCAATCCGGTTATAGAGCGGATACGGCTCGTCGGTAAAGAGCGTAATCGAACAGAGCGGGTCGTGTTTGCGAAGCTGCTCCGCCGCGGTCGTCCCGGCAAAGCCGTTTCCGACAATCACATACCGGCGTTGATCTGAGTCCACCAGGCCGCTTTCGCCACGTCGAGAAGCACTTCCGGGTGGAAGTTCGGCTGGTTCGATTGTCAAGTTCCATGATTGCCGTGACCGGCGAATATACGCTGGCGCGCCTAGAGTTCTGCCTGCATCATCCCAAGCTGGCGCCCCCGCCGGTCATCGCGCGACTGCCCGAGGCATCCGAAGAGAGCCTCCGCGAGCGCTGGGAGAGTATCGAGCGGCAGGTCGAGGCGGCTCTAGGGTACGCGAAACAGATTGAGAGTCGCCGCAGTAGTGTACGTAAAGACCCCGCCTTCGCCTGGTTGCGCCGTACGCTCAAAGAACTCGACCAGTACGCGCGAGCGATTCGCTGGGTGATGACCGTTAGCGAAAGAGGATGATGTGAACAGTGACTTTATGAACCGCGCGCTCGACGAGGCGCGCAAGCAATTGAAAACCGTTGCCGATAACACTCCCCCGGCTCTCAAAGAAAGCGCCGAGAAAACCCTTGCGCAGACTGAAGACGCCCTAGGCGAGTTGCAAGAGCATGCGAAGAACGTCGCACGCACGATGCTTGAAAAGCTCCAGCGTAAATCCTAGCGTTACTCGCTTAACCCAAGGCCGACCATCATCGCAAAACCGACATCAAGCGCGCGTTCGTCGATGTCGTAGCGCGCGTTGTGCTGCGGAAAGGCCGATCGGTCGTCGCCGCGCGCGCCAACGATAAAATATGCGCCCGGGCGCTCTTCCAGCATAAACGACATATCTTCGGCCCACATGACGATGTCGTGCGGATAGACCACGTTCTCCGCGCCGAGTTGCCGGTCTCCGACCTCGCGCACGATTGCATTCATCTCGGGCGCGTTGACGGTCGGCGGATACCCCATTCGATAGTTGAGGTCGTATTCAATCCGCATCGCCTGTGCGAGACCCTTCAAAATTCGTTCCATCCGCTGCGGCATGGATGCGCGCACATCCTTATCGAAGCTGCGCACGGTGCCTTCCATCTTCGCCTGATCCGGAATCACGTTGAAAGTTGAACCGCTCTCGAACTTGCCGACCGTAAAGACCGCCGGGTCTTTGGGTGCAATCTCGCGACTGACGATGGTCTGGAGCATCGTAATAAAATACGCTCCGGCCGATATCGGGTCGATCGCACGCTCGGGCATCGCGCCGTGACCACCCTTGCCCCTGATCGTTAGGTGAAACTCATCGGAGCTTGCGAAAAATGCGCCATCGCGAACACCGATCTTCCCAACATCTAAGCCGCTAAAGACATGCAGCGCAAAGACCCGATCGACGTGCGGATTCTCAAGCGCGCCGTCCTCGATCATCAACTTATTTCCACCGTAGCCTTCTTCACCGGGCTGAAAACAGAAGACCAGCGTGCCGGGGACTTCGGTTCGCCGTCGCGCCAATTCGCGCGCAGCGCAGAGCAAGATGGATATGTGCGCGTCGTGACCGCAGGCGTGCATTACACCGGGCTGCTGCGACTTGTAAGCGACATCATTTTGCTCGGTCATCGGCAGCGCATCGATATCGGCGCGCAAGAGCGTCGTTGGACCCGGCTTGCCGCCCTTCAGCGTTCCCAACACACCCGTCTTTCCGATATCGATTCGCACCTCATCCAAATCAAGTTTCCGCAACTCTCGCTCGATATACGCAGCGGTCTCGACTTCAACCATCGAGAGTTCGGGATGCGTGTGGAAGTGTCGGCGAATCTCAACCAGATCGTCGTGCGGTACGACCGTCATGCGGTTACTCTCCCTGGTAGGTAAATGTGTAGAGAAAACTTCCGACCACGGGGACGCAGCGGAATAGCGCGGGCTGATAGGTCGAACGCGCGACGCTCTTCAAAGCCAAGCGATCCAAATCGGCATCGCCGCTCGATTTGTAGACATTCGCAGCTGCCAGGTGACCGGCGGAATCCAGAAAGAGCTGAAGTTGAACCGCCGCACCCGCAGTCACGCCGTTCAATTTTTCAGTCGGTGCGTCACGTTTCGAAATCGTTGCGGGTAAGTAATCGCTCTGGCAAGTTAGCGGGGGAAGATTCTCGCGAAACGTCGCGACCGCTTTTGGTGCATTGTCATCGATCGTAAACTCGTCGGCGGCTACCTCGGCGGGCGTTTCCACATCGACCCGGCGCACGACTGTCGGACAGTCGATCCGCTTGCTTCCGTCCGAGAGGTCGTCAACATAGGCGTACTTCACCGCTTCGGCTTTATCGAGCGTAATGAAAAACGGGGTTGCGGGATCGGTGAACGGGACTTCGTATGCGCGCTCATTCGTAATGAGTTCGAGCAATCCGGTCGCAGTCTGCAGCTGCGTATCTAAAACCACCGCGTATCGGCTTGTCGCAGCCGTGGCCGACGGCGCATTCTCAGTTGCCGACCACGGTACGAACGTCTGAATATCAACCGCGCAAAACGGATTCGCCGACGCGCGCGCCGCACCGGCGCAAAGAACCGCGATCGCAAATGAAAATCCGAGAAATAGTTGCAGTATTAAGCGAGGACGCAGAATTGTTCTCGTCATGGATCGAACTCCGCCGTAAATACGTAGACTCCCGCGACAGGCTGACAGAGGAACTGCGCCGCCGTATATGTCGATTTGCGGGCAGCGGCAATTGCAGCTGCGTCGACTAGGGCATTGCCGCTTGTAATCCAGACCCATGGATAGGGGTGCGCCGCGCTATCAAGCGCCATTTTGACAACAACTAGGAGTGGTTGTGAGGTTGACTCAACTGCTATGCGTGGGAAATCGGGCGCGACCAGCTTCAAGGGTTTCGCCGCAACAAAATCTTGACTACATGTACCGGTATCGACCGTATTGATAAGCTTCGCACTCGAAGTGACGGCAGCATCAGCGGTGACTGAAATGGGGCGCTTCTCATGCGAGACCCCCGTGGGAATTGTTGGGCATTCGGTGTGCTTTCCGTCGCTGGTGACCCCTTCGACCCAGGCGGATCCAAGCTTTGTGCTGTCTGGTAACGTCACGAGTAGTGCAGTCGACTCGAACTGCGTGTAGCGGCCGATCATACGGTCTTGCTTTGCGTTGAAATCGTGGGTGGCTTGATGAAGCGAGATATTCGAAAACGGGACCCGATAAAGACGCTTCGCTCCGTAAAGCAGCACTGTGCCCTTCATCACTGCCGAACCGGGAGCGTCCGAAGCCACTATATACCGGTAGGTTCCGGTTTGCGCCGTGCTCGAGACTTCGTCCATCGAGCTAACGCGAAGCGGGCAGAACTCGACCGCGGCGTGGGCGGTTAAGTGGCCCGCAAGCAGGCTTGCGCCGCCAAACAGAACTGCGGCGAGTACTTTACGCATTGTCATGTGAGGTTGCTCTATTTGCGCTCGGCGCGCCGCTTCTTTTTTTATCCCGCAGGACTTCGCTGCGATGGAGGGCGATTTAGCCAAGCTAACTCTGTGGAGGCTCGATGTTCAAGGCGCCCCAGGCCCTCAAGAAGACTGATTTTGAACGGCACGGCTTGAGCGATGAGCAGCTCAAGACGCTGCTCGCTACCATGATCATGCAGCGCACGCTCGAAAATCGAGGCTTCCAACTCAACCGGCAAGGCAAGATTCCGTTCGCTTCGGCCAGCGAAGGCCATGAAGCGGTTCAGGCCGGGGCTGCGATGGCATTTCGTCGCGGCAACGACATTCTGGTTCCGTACTATCGCGACTTGGGCTTGGATTTGGGCATTGGGCTCACCCCATACGAAGTGCTGCTCTCGCTCTTTGCCCGAGCCGCCGACCATTCGGGTGGTCGCCAGTTCCCGCACCATTATGCGAGCAAGCGCCTTGGATTGCATACGATAAGCTCGGTGATTGCCGCTCAAACCTCACATGCGGTCGGCGCCGCCTACGCGATCAAGTTGCGCAAGGAGCGCGATCGTGCCGTCTTGACCACATTCGGGGACGGTGCAACCTCCGAGGGCGAGTGGCACGAATCGCTCAACTTCGCCGCGGTGCACAAGCTCCCGATCGTCTTTCTCTGCGAGAACAACGAATGGGCGATCTCCACCCCGGTCCGCCGGCAGATGGCGGTCGCCGATGTCGCCACCAAGGCAGCCGGATATGGAATGGCAGGCGCGATGGTCGACGGGTTCGACCCGATCGCCTGTTACGCGGCGGTTCGCGAGGCGCTTGAACGCGCCCGGGGAGGCAGCGGCCCAAGCTTGATCGAGGCCAAGTGCTATCGATTCCTCTCGCACACCACCGACGATGACGACATGACTTACCGCACCCGGCAAGAAGTCGACGAACGTCGCAAGCAAGATCCGGTCCCGAACTTCGAGCGGGTTTTAATCGAGCAGGGGGTGCTCAGCGCGGAGCAAGCAGACGCTTTGAAGAAATCTATCCTCGCCGAGGCGAACGAAGCGACAGACGCCGCCGAGGCCATGCCCTATCCGAAGCGTGAGGATATCTATGCGAACCTCTACGCCGGACCTTGGCAACCCTGGCAATAAATCAAGGAACAGACGACATGGCTAAAACCGATACTCAAGTGCGCTCTCCACTGGAGCGGCGCGGGCTGTCCGATGACCAGCTTAAAGAAATCTTCCGCACCATGCTGCTGCAGCGTCAATTGGATAATCGCGGCTTCCAACTCAATCGTCAAGGCAAGATTCCGTTTGCACTCGGCAGCGAAGGCCACGAAGCACTGCAGGCCGGCGCGGCGATGGCGTTTCATCGCGGCAAGGACATCCTAGCGCCCTACTATCGTGATTTGGGTCTCGCCGTCGGAATCGGATTTTCGGCCTACGAAGTGCTGCTCTCGCTGTTTGCGCGTGCTGCCGATCACAACGGCGGCCGCCAATTTCCCAATCATTACTCATCGAAAAAAGCCGGCATGATGTCGTTCTCGTCAATTCTTGCCGCGCACATTCCACATGCGGTCGGCGCAGCATACGCAATGAAATATCGCAAGGAGAACGATCGCGCGGTACTCGTAACGTGCGGCGACGGAACCACCAGTGAAGGCGAGTGGCACGAGTCGCTTAACTTCGCAGCAATTCACAAACTACCGATCGTATTCTTGATTGAAAATAACGAGTGGGCGATCTCGACACCGCTCGAAAAACAGATGGGTCAGCCAGAGATTTATAAACGCGCTGCCGGCTACGGAATGCCGGGCGAGCGCTTCAACGGATTCGATCCGATCGAGACCTATGACGTGTGCAAGCGCGCACTCGAACGTGCGCGCAGCGGCGGCGGTCCGAGTTTGATCGAAGGCACCTGCTACCGCTTTTTGGCGCACAGCACCGACGACAACGACATGACCTATCGCACCGGCGAAGAGGTCACCGATCGTCGCAAAGATGACCCGGTGCCGCGCTTCGAACGCGTGCTGCTGGAAGCGGGTGTGATGGACGACGCCGCTATTGCAGCGCTCAAGAAAGACGTCTTGCGCGAAACCAACGAGGCGACCGACGCGGCTGAAGCGATGCCGTATCCGTCGTCGCAAGAACTTTATACGCATCTCTACGAAGGAGCCTGGGAACCATGGCAGTGAGCGCCGCAAGTAAAGTGATGAACAACGTTGAGGCGGTACGCGAGACGTTGTACGAAGCGATGAAGTCCGATGACCGCACCGTTATCTTAGGTGAGGATGTCGGCAATCGCGGGAATGTGTTCCTCATCAGCAAGGGCTTTATCGAAGAGTTCGGCGCGGAGCGCGTGATCGACACGCCGATTGCCGAAGCCTCGATTGTCGGGATCGCGGTCGGCATGGCAATGGAAGGGCTGCGACCCATCGCCGAGATTCAATTCGCCGACTTCATCTATCCGGCGTTCAATCAAATCGTCGGCGAAGCTGCCAAGACGCGCTATCGCAGCAACGGCGAGTACACCTGTCCGCTGGTGATCCGCACACCGTACGGCGGCGGTGTTCGCGGCGCGCTCTCGCATTCGGTCTCGATCGAAGCGCTGTTCTATCACGTGCCCGGTTTGAAGATCGTTGCCCCGTCGTTCCCGGCCGACGTCAAAGGTTTGCTCAATGCGGCGATCGACGATCCCGATCCGGTGCTCTTTCTCGAACACAAGAAAACCTATCGGCTGATCAAGGGCGAGGTTCCGCAGGGGCACTACACCATTCCGATAGGGAAAGCCGACATCAAGAAAGCCGGCAATCAGCTGACGGTTGTCTCCTATGGGCTGTACGTGCATTGGGCGCTCGATGCCGCCAATAAACTTGAAGACGAAGGGATGTCGGTCGAAGTGATCGATCTGCGCTCGATTCGCCCAATGGATCGCACCACGATCCTGGCGAGCGTGCGGCGCACCCGCAAGCTGCTCATAATTCATGAAGACAACAAGTTCGGTGGAATCGGCGCCGAGATCAGCGCGATGGTGGCCGAAGATGCGCTCTTCGATTTGGATGCACCGATTCGGCGTCTGTGCGCACCGGATGTTCCGGCGATGGGCTACGCGCTTCCGCTGGAAGAAGAGTACATGAGTTCGCCCGAAGCAATGGCCGATGCAATGCGCGAGATGGTGAGGTTCTAAGAACTATGCCGACGACAATTACGATGCCGCAGCTCGGCGAAACGGTTACCGAAGGCACCGTTGCACAGTGGCTCAAAAAAATCGGCGATAACGTCGATAAATACGAACCGTTCGTCGAGGTTTCCACCGATAAAGTCAACGCTGAAGTACCGGCTCCGGTAACCGGCACAATTCGCGAGTTCTTGGTCAAAGAGGGCGAAACGGTTGCAACCGGCACGCCGATCGCGATCATCGACGAAGTCGGCGCAGCAGCCGTGGCCTCGCCGTCGCACGCACCGGCAAACAACGCGGCAGCGTCAACGGCTCCTGCGGTACAGGCTCCGCCGACATCAAGCACTTCGCCCGGACCCGCTGTATCAACCAACGGCGCATCTGCGAACGGCAGCCACGGAGCGACTCCTGAAGCCGTGCTTCGCGGTGTATCGCCCGCGGTACGTCGTCTCGCGCGCGAACATCACATCGACATTCGCGACATCAGCGGTAGCGGCTCGAACGGACGCGTTACCGCGGGCGATGTGCTCGCCGCAACCAAAACAACTGGGGGGGCCGCGCCGCCTACAGCTGCCAGGCCGATTCCGCCAAGCGGAACCAGCACCTACGGCGATCCAATTCCCGGCACGATCATTGCGCTAACGCAGTCGCGCCGCATCATAGCCGAGCGGATGGTGGAGAGCAAACACACCGCGCCGCACGCTTGGTCGATGGTTGAAGTTGATGTCACCAATGTCTGGAAGTGGCGCGCTCGCGAAAAGGATCGCTTCATGCGCGACAACGGCTACTCGCTCACGCTGCTGCCGTTCTTCATGCGCGCGGTCATCGAATCGCTGGCTACATTTCCGCTCATGAACGCAAAGTTTACGCCGGAAGGTATCCGGGTTCACAAGGATGTCAACGTCGGCATCGCGATCGGTCTCGCGACCAACCTCATCGTACCGGTCGTAAAACATGCCGACAAACTTTCGATCAAGGGTCTGGCAATCGCCGCTGGTGAGCTGATCGAGAAAGCTCGCAAAAACAAGCTTGGCGTTGACGATTTGGCCGGCGGAACCTTTACCGTAAACAACAATGGTGCGAACGGCTCCTACGCTTCGGCACCGATCATCAACGGCGGCCAAGCCGGCATTGTCACGATGGAGACCGTCGTGAAGAAACCGGTCGTTACCAAGGATGATGCAATCGCAATCCGTCAGATGATGAACTGCTGCCTCTCACTCGACCACCGCGTCGTGGACGGTTACGTCGCCAGCGGTTTCCTCGCCGACCTCAAAAAGCGCCTAGAAGGAATGGGGCCTGACGGCTCGTTGTAGAGAGTCATTTTCGGCCGTAGCGACCAACTACCGCAGTTTTAGAATCTTGGCGATGTTGGCGTTCTTGCTGATGACTGGATTGATCTTGCCGGCGGCGGAGGTTAGCAGCGTCGTGACGCCCGGTCCGTGGCCGCTGGATTGTGAAGCGCCGTGGACGACGATGCCAACGGAGATTGCGCCGGTTCGATAGATTCGTCCGTACGTGTGATCGGCGTTAACGATCGCAACGATATCGCCTAAACAAATCTCGCGCAGACCGTATTTCTTACTGACTTCATCGTCGAAGGTTTGAATGTCGTAGTCGCCGCGTGCGACAGTATCACGACCTAAACC
>JALYVT010000061.1 GCA_030853105.1 Vulcanimicrobiota bacterium | reverse complement strand
GGCACAAGCGGCGACTGACCGGCCAAACGAGATTCTCGGCGCGGAAGCTGTAGTAAACGCATGAGTTCACTCTATCGCTATACTGCCCGTAGTACGAAGGGTCGGTTCATACAAGGGTCGATGGAGGCGCCTTCACGAGTCGCCGCACTAAGCAGTCTGCGCGCGCGGCTACTGGTAGTGACCTCGTTGCAAGCCGCTGAAAGCGTAGTAGGAAACGTTACTGGTCTGTTCGCCGCGCCGGTAAAACAATCAGCTCTCGTTCTGTTCGTCCGATCGTTCGCTACGTTGATATCCGCGGGCGTTTCAATCCGGCGTTCGCTCGAAGTGGTCATTCAAGAATGTGCCGATGCACGGTTGAAAGAGGCGCTGTGCGCCGTAACGGCTGACGTTGAGAACGGCTTTTCACTGAGCGCAGCGATAGGGCGTCGACCGCGAGAGTTTCCCGTCCTGTTTGCGGCAATGCTGCGTGCGGGCGAACTCGGCGGAACACTTGATGAAACACTACACCAGCTCGCGGTCGTCGTCGAGCGCCGCCACGCCCTGCGGAAAAAAGTCGTCGCCGCGCTAACGTATCCGGCCGTTGTCGCAATCGGCGCCGTAGCGCTGCTAATCTTCCTGTTAACATCGGTAATTCCCATGTTCGCTCCGCTATTTGCTCAATTGAATGTCCCCTTGCCGCTTTCAACCGCGCTGCTGATGAGACTAAGCGCTTCATTAACAACGCCGAAACTTTGGGTCACATTGGCCGCCGGATGCGCATTAGGCGTGCTGCTGTGGATGAGAGTGAAAGATCGCCCCGGTGTCAGAGGCTGTATAGACCGGGCGGCACTGCGGTTGCCGATCTTCGGGAGCATAGCCCGAAAGACAATCCTCGCCCGAGTTGCGAGAATGCTGGGAAGTCTGCTGCGTTCCGGCGTCGACGTTACACCGGCGCTCGCGGTCGTGTCAGGCGCAATTGGGAATGCAGTGTATGAAACCAGCCTAAAGGCGGTTGGTGTCGCTTTGGCCAGCGGTGAACCACTAGCCGTCCCACTGCAGCAAAGTCGTCTCTACGATCCGACGTTTCTTCAAATGGTGCGTGTCGGCGAAGAGACCGGCGTCCTTGATCGGATGCTCCTGCGCGTTGCCGACTATTATGAAGTTGACGTAGAGGCGGCATTGTCCACGCTCGGCTCCGTCCTCGAGCCGCTGCTGATCGCCATCCTCGGGCTCGTCGTGGGTGTCGTCACCGCCTCTGTTTATATTCCGCTCTACTCATTGATAGGAAATATGAAATGATCGCATTGGAATCAGCGCTCGATATCTGGCTAAATGAACGAACGGCGGCTGGACGTGAGACGGTAGTTAGCGCCTTCTACTACCTGTGCGGCCGCGGAGCGCGTAAATTTGTAAGACCCGGTTTAGAACATGCCGATCTTGAGCAGGTTGCGGCGATCGGACTGCTCAAGGCGTGCGATAGCTACGACTCGAGTCTGCAGACCCCGTTTGAGGCGTACGCCTGGATGTTGGTGATAGGCGAGTTGATGCACTATGTACGCGATCATGAACGCATCGTGCGTCCTCCGCGAAGACTTCGCGACCTCGACCGCCGCGCGCGAACTGCGTTGGATCAACTCGTCGTACGACTCGGCCGTCAGCCAACCGATAACGAGCTTGCAAAGGAGTTGGGTGTCCGCGAACAAGCTGTTTGCGAACTGCATCAGTTTCGGCAGGCTATGGCGCACTCGCTGGATGCTATGGATCTAAGTGGGTGGTCCATCGCGGAGGACGTTTTCGAACGAGAGATTGATCGGATCGCAATCGAAGCCGGGTTGGCGCAACTGAGCAAAGTCGAGAGGACGATCATCGTTGCGGTGTATGCAAACGGTTACAGCAAGTTGGAGTTGGCAAAGCGCCTCGGATATTCGCGACGCCATGTTTCTCGTTTGCACCGCGGAGCACTGCAGAAAATGTCTCCAATGTGGTCCCAGTAGTAACTCAAACGGGCACTTAGCTTTGCATGAAGCATCAGAGCGGATTCACGCTAATTGAAATAATGATCGTCGTCGCGATCATTGCGATCCTCGCCGGTATATTAATTCCCAACTTTACACACGCACGCGCTCAGGCGCAAACTGCCGCTTGCGAATCAAACTTGCGCGAGATTGGCACGGCGATGGAACTGTACTACACCGATCATCAACAGTATCCCAATAACACCGGCGCGACAGTACAAGTTGACGGTACGGCCGCCAGCGGTCTGCAAGATGAACTCAACAACGTCCCACACGATCCCGCCGGGCTGCCCGGCGCCACCTACTCGTACGTCGCCGCCTCCGGCAGTACGCCGTCGTACGCGATAACCTGCCCGGGTGTTCACGATCCTAAGACGCTGCAGTCGGTCACACCCAACACGAGCAACACGAAAATCACCTATTCCTCCGGCGC
This sequence comes from Vulcanimicrobiota bacterium, assembly GCA_030853105.1. Classification (GTDB taxonomy): domain Bacteria; phylum Vulcanimicrobiota; class Vulcanimicrobiia; order Vulcanimicrobiales; family Vulcanimicrobiaceae; genus JALYVT01. The sequence continues at coordinate 8,646 of JALYVT010000061.1, read as the reverse complement.
CGGCCTAGGAACCGGGACCTAGCGGAAGTGACGGATCTGCTTCAGAGCAGTCTCTACGCAATGAGCACCGGCTCTTCACGCGCCGCGGTGTGGGTGTTTGGGGTTGGAGTTCTTTCGAGCGCCGGACCGTGCGTTGCTCCGCGCTTGATTGCGATAGGCGGCTTCGGATTGCAGCCATCGCGCGCGCAAACCGTGCGATTGACCCTGGGATTTATTGCCGGATTGACGATCATGTATTCGGCGTTTGGCTTATTGAGCTCGCTGCTGGTGCGGGTGAGCGCCTTCACCGGATTCCTGTATGGCGTGCTTGCCGTCCTTATGCTGATCGGCGGGGTGCTAACGCTCGTGCGACCGTCGCGCAACTGCATAGCCGGCCACAATGCCGCTCGTACTTCAACGTTAGGAGGCGCGTTTCTTATCGGCGCAGCCTCGGCACTTGTCGTCTCGCCGTGCTGTACGCCGTTGCTGTTGAGCATCGTGGCGTACACCTCGTCGGTTGGTCGGCCGGTGTACGGGGCAATGCTCTTGGCTTGCTTTGCACTCGGTCATGCGCTGCCGCTCCTGATGCTGAGCATCGGCGCGACGGGGTGCTTAAGGATTTGGGAGCAGCTGCGAGTTCGGGAGGCAGCATCGGTGGTCTCCGGCGCGCTGATGGTATTCTTGGCGCTGTATTATGCGGTCCAAGTATGAATCATATCAGTGTCGGTCGGCGTCTGTTGCTGGCATCGATTGGGGTTGCGCTATCGACGATGCTGTTTCGAGCGCAACTCGCAGATGCACTGGTCAACCGCGGCGATGATTTGCTCTTTCGAAACCAGCTTGGTGCAGCCCGATTGTATTATGGCCGGGCCATGCAAATCGACCCGTCGTCGGCCGTCGCGGTTGACCGGTTCGCATTTTTTGGAATGGAGCAGCGAACTGCGCGTGCGATCGCGGAATCCGTCGAGGCGGCTTCCTGGTTCTTGGCTAAACATCCGGATAACAGCGACGTCCTGTTAGATCGCGCACTCTGTTACCAGCTTCGCCGGCAGTATGCATTAGCCGCCCAAGACTTCGCAGATGCAGCGAAGAAGTCGCACGATGCGCGCTATTACACGTTTGCGGGCTGGGCTGCACTGCGCGCGGGTCGGCCGCAAGCGGCAAGACAATTATGGCGTGCCGCTCTGCAAGTTCGGCCGGCTTTCGAACCTGCTCGGCATGCCCTACAAACAAACGGTCCCGCCGAATGATTCACGCGCTGTTGGTTGCTGCTTGTTCGATTTGGCTTATTGCGCTGTTGGTGTTGGCGTCTTCGATCAGTTCGAAGTACCTGGTCGCGTTCGACCTCGGCGATCCATTCGCGCGGGTTTGTCTCGGCGCGGCCGTAGTCGGCTCGGGGGCCGCGATAACCATGCAGTCAGACGGTATGGCCGCCGCGATTATCAGTACCCTATTGTCGTGCTGCGCGCTCTGCGCGGTAACCGACAGTCAAAGCGGGTTGATCTTCGATGGTATCACCTATCCATCGGCCGCACTGTTTTTGTCTCTTCACATTGTCACCGGGAACGGCATGCTTGCGCTTTACGGAATCGGCGGCATCGGGCTGGGTTTTTCGGCGCTCTATACGGCCACGAAAGGGCGCGGCATTGGGCTTGGCGATCTCAAGTTCGGTTGCTGCATCGGCGCCGCGCTCGGAACGGTCGATGCGGCGATCGCCGTCGGTGCAGCCTTCGTTGCAGGCGGCGCGTATGGACTCTGGCTGCTCTTGAGCCGGCGTGCAAAGCTCGGTGCGTCAGTTCGATTCGCTCCCTATTTGGCCGCGGGAGTCGCGGTCGCGCTGCTGCATCGGTACATTTCGTGAAAAGTCTACCGCTTGGCATTGACATTGGGGCGAGCCGGTTGCGAATCGCGGTCGTCGAGATGCGCGCGGGCAATCCGGCAGTCTGCGCTGTCGCGACGCGTGACCTCAGTGAGGGGAGCAGTTCGTCAGGCGAGATCCCTGATCCGGATTATGTTGCGACCCTTTTAGAAGATGCCGTGCAGGAACTCGGTGTGCGGGAGAGACGTTGCGTGTGCTCGCTCGGTGAACCTGATGCGGTTCTGCGCGCGATGATCATGCCGAGAATGAGCCCGGTTGAACGAGCCGGAGCAATACGACTCGAGGCCGATCGTTTCATCGACTATTCAATCGACGAGGCGATCGTGCGAACGCATCCGGTCAGCGACGCGTCGAGTCTGTTTGCGCTTGGCATCGTCCGCAAGCGTGTTCTCTCGAGCCGGCTGAAGCCGCTTAAGAAGGCCGGTCTGAAAGTCTGCGGTGTGGACCACGAAGCGTATGCGCTCTCGCGCATACTACCGGGATACGAAGCGGTCGTTGATATCGGTACCGAACGGACTAGCATCCATTTGTATACTTCGCCGATTCCGATCACATTGCACTATTTCAGCGGCGGTGCCGAGATTAGCCGCAGCATTGCGCGCGATCTGTCCATCGATCTCGTGGCCGCCGAACGGCGAAAGCGCATTTTGGGAACCAGCGGCGCCGGCGAAGCGGCACAGCGTGCGCTAGCAGCCGAGATCGCGGCCCTTATCGGAACGGATAGAAATCGTCGTGGAGCAGCTGAAAAAATCGCAATTGTCGGGAATAGTGTCCGGTTGCCGGGTCTTCGTTTGAATCTTGAGTTAGCGACCAACCGTGCAGTCGAAATCGGCATCGGCGAAGCATTTCATTCCGGCGCGTATCCGGTTGACGTGCTCGCTTCCGCCGCGCCCGATTGGAATCTGGCCGTCGGTTTGGCGACCTGGGGAAGATAATTGACATTTGATTTTCTCCGCAATGCTCAGTCGCCGCTCCTTCGCCGAGCCCGCGAGTTTCGCGTGCCGCGCCGGCTTCATTCCGCGCTTGCAGCGGTAGCGGGCGCGCTTGTGATCGTAAGTTCCGCGTGGGTCATCGAGTCGTGTCGCTTGAAATCGGCGCTCGCAGTAGAGCAACAGTACCAGCAACAGCTGACGGCAAATCGCAGAACGCTCACAAATATCCACTTAAAATATCGTCGTTTGCGGGAGCTCATGTCGCTGGATAATCGCGTGCATGAGATTCAACGCTCCGGTAATGTGGCGGCTGCCCAATTGGCGCATGTCGCAAACCGTCTGCCTCAGCACGTGTGGCTGACGAGCATCCAAAACGATAAGGGTGTCTTGATAGACGGCGAGTCTGTGGGTTTCATGTCGCTAAGCAGAGCGATCTCGAATCTATCGGCCAATACATTTCGCGCGCCGGTACTCATCAGCGCCGTTGTGCCGGCGGAGGGCGCGGCCGCGTTTGTGCGCTACCAGCTGCGCTTGGGTGCAAACCGGTAATGCCTCGCAGACTTTGGATTGCGGCCGGTCTGTGCGTGGTGCTTGGGTACGCGGGAGTGGTCGTGCGGTATGAAACCGCCATCGCAGGCGCGCTCGGGCGTTCGCAGCAACTGTATGAGAGATCGGGGTCAGCCGAACGGGCAATTCGCAATGCGGTCCGATTGCATGCCGCCGCAGTTGCGGTGCATCGCGATTTGCGCGCAGTCGGTTCCGGAGGGCTTGCGAATCTGCTCGCTTTGCTGGAGGTCTCAGGCGCTCGTTTTCATCTTCGCGTTGTGCGCGTGATTCCGCAAGCACCCTCGGCCGCTCGAACAATCCTAACGGAGCAGCCTATTGAGATCGGAGTCGAAGGCAGCTTTCGCGGCATCCTGCAGTTTCTCGATCAGCTGACGCGGCAGGATGTCTTGCTCAGCGTCGATGACGAAAAATTGTCGCTGAAACGCCGGCCCGATGCGTCAGACCGATCGCCAAAACTCGAAGCGACTATACACGTGCGACTCTACGCCGTTGAAAACAAGCAGCTCTTAAAAGAAGGTCTCGATGAATCCAATTAGCTCGAATCGCCGCCGGGTGCTGTTTCGCGTGTCATTATTATTGTGCACGATATCCGGGCTGCTTCTGCCGCTCACCGCGCAGTCCTCAATGAACGCCGTGAACGGCGAACCTTCGGAAATTGATTATCGCAAGTTTCCGACGGTGTCGATCGGACACGTCAGTGGCGTTCCGGTGCTCTTGCGGGACCCATTTGTCCCCGATCGATCGCGCCGCACTCAGCCGGCCGATGCGACGGGTCCGGGGCCGCTCGGAATGCAGGTTACGGCCGGTCAACCGATGGGAATCGGTCTGCCTGCAGGCTCTGCTGCGGGTCCGGGAGGTGTCGTGGTTCGGGCTGTCATTACCGGGCGAAATGCGAGTGCGCTTGTCGAGTCGGCGGACGGAGTTCGAGTGGTTTCGGTCGGCGATCGCATTGCGGGACGAAGGATCATCGCGATTGCCGCAGGCGGCGTTCTTGTCACCGGCAAACTGCTCTATCCACTAGCGCAGCGTGCTCCATGAAATATGCGCTCTGCGCACTCTCGCTCCTATTTCTAATCGAGTCGCGTGCGAGCGCGCAGCAGCTGATCTCGATCGATGTCCGCGATGCCCAGATCACCGATGTGATAGCGCTGCTATCGCAGGAGTCCGGAACGAACATCATTGCGGATGCATCCATTCGACCGCAGAAGATCACGCTGCATCTGCATGGGGTGTCGTTCGCCGATGCGCTCGCGGCGATTACCGGGTCTAACGATCTTCAAAGCCGCAGCGAGCACGGAATACTCCTGATTGGAAGTAGCGAGGTCATGAATCGTCGTTACGGCGAGGCGGGATCGACAACCGGCTCGCAAACGGTCGTGCTCTCCTTAAAAAATGCGGCGCCTGACGATGTTGCCAAAGAGATACGTGACGGACTTCCCGCAAGCACGATCGTCCTTGCGGATAAGCGCACTGCTTCAGTGATCGTAAGCGGCGGTGTCGATACAATCCAACGCGCAAAGCAGCTTGTGGCGTCGCTCGATGCGCCGACGTTCGGAAACAATGGGCATCCGGCGGTCGCGGTGTTCGGTCTGAAATATCTTCGTCCCAGCGAGATCATCAAGCAGCTCAAAAGCGTGTTGCCGGACAGCGTGTACGTAGCGGACGACGCGCAGAACGCGATTATCGTCGCCGGAAACCAGCAAACTCAACAAACCGCGCGCGCATTTATAATGAGTTTGGACGTGCCGACCCCGCAGGTGATGTTCGAGGTTCGGGTTGCCGATCTCGAGCCTGAAAACGATAACGGAAATATCGGCTTCCAGTTCGGCGGCCTCGATCTCTCCGGGCAGCCGATTCCCGGCGCTGCCACCTACGCATTCACCAAACAATCAATCGCTATCAACGCGCGCCTGAACGCGATGGTCAGTCAAGGCCATGCCCAGATTTTAGCGACGCCGAAACTGGTTACGCTGAACAATCACGAGGCAGACCTGCTGATCGGTCAAACCTATCCGGTGGTCTACTACGATGCTCGCCTAGGCGGTCAACAGGTTAAGTTCGTTGATATCGGAGTCAAGCTTCGGATGACTCCGACTATCGGCTCCGACGGGAGTGTTACGGCGGAACTGCATCCCGAATACAGCGCAATCCAGGACTTCGTCGGCGGCTATCCGGTGCTGGCTAATCGCAAAGTCGATTCGACCCTGAGGGTGCGCGACAACGAAACTATTATTTTAGGCGGTTTGCTCCGGGATATCGATTCTGAGACGGTGACCAAACTGCCCGGCTTGGGCGATATTCCGATTTTCGGCCGGATTTTTCGGAATCGCGAGTACAAGCATCAGCGGGACGAGATCGTTTTCCTGATTACCCCGCATATCATCCATCCCGGAACCGCCGCACCAACCAAGTAGCTCCGCGTTTGCGCCTCATTGTACGATGACCGTGCCGAGCATATTTTCAGTGTCATCGTGGAAGAGACAGTGGTACGGAAACGTGCCCGCCTTTACGAATGTCAGGCTGTAGCTCTGCGCGGGAGGAATTACGCCGGAGTTTGTTAGCATTGATCCGTCATACGTCGAACCGCCGGACGGTGGTCCGAATGGACTGAGAGTTGGGAACGGCTGTCCTACGGCTCCGAACGTGACCGTATGCGGGAAGTTATTCGAAAGATTCGTCCAGGTGACCGTGGTGCCGACGGACACGGTAACCGTGTTGCTGGTAACGTTCGGACCGTCGAGAAAGCGCACAACGGTGGACGTTGCCGGGGGTGGGGCGCTCTTTGGTGATATCCCTGCGGCAAGGTGAGGGCCGCCTGCGGCATAGGGGAACAGCGAAACCGAGGCCGCCGATTGCGAAAGGTCGTTCGTTATTGCGGTTTGTCCCACGGCATCGTATTGGCTTTGGGCTTGCGGATAGGCCGCCCTCGCCGGTTGCACTGTGATGGTCCCACTCATCCAACCGTGAATGAGGCAGTAGAATTTGTATGTTCCCGGAGTGGGAAACGTCAGCGAATATGTTTTTCCAAGCAGCACGAATCCCGAACTCGTGTATGTGATGCCATCATAGGTGTTGCCTCCCGCAGGGGCCGGGACGCTTGGATCCGTTGGCGGAGGCAATGAGGCGCGGTTTCCCAAAAACGTGACCGTGTGCGGCTCTCCGCTCGGAAACGTCCACGTGACAGTATCGCCGGCATCGATCGTCAGCGCTGACGGATAGAATTGCAGTCCCTGGTAAGATTCTTGGGAGCCTGAAGCACCCGCCGTCAATTTCCACGTCATCGGTTGCGGTGGCGGAGGGTTCGTCGACGAGCTGCAACCGGCGCAACAAACCGCCGCTGCGGTGCTGTGATGGCGGATACCTCGGCGCGCTTAACGAAGAAACGAACGGTGACCGAACCGTTCAGTTCGGTGCTCCGGGATTACCGCATCGCCGCGGGGCTTTCGCAAGAAGCGCTCGCGGAGCTGGCAAACTTGAGCCCGGCGACCATCAGCACGCTGGAGCGCAGCGCACGCAAAGCGCCTCAGCGCCAGACGATCGCGCTTTTGGCGGAGGGACTGCGCCTATCGCCCGACGACCGCGCGCGCCTTGAATCCGCCGCAGCGAATGGCCGATCGCGCGGTCCCCGAAACGCCGTCAGCGGCCGCCGTGCTCAACCGAACAACTTACCAAACTTACTCACGTCGTTTCACGGGCGCGAAAAGGAATTGCAGCGCCTTCGCACCCTCGTCCAGTCGCGCCGGCTGATTACGCTGGTTGGCACGGGCGGCGTCGGCAAGACGCGCCTCGCGATCGAAAGCGCGCGCGAATGCTTGGCGGAGGGTCAGTTTCGGGATGGACTTTTCATCGTCGACTTCTCGACCTTCAACGACTCGAACTTGATTTCGGCAAGCATCGCCGCCGCATTGCGCATTCCGGAGCGGCCTACGCAAGAACTCTTGGAAACACTCGGGTCGGCATTGCAGGCCGGGTCCACGCTGTTGATTTTCGATAACTGCGAACACGTCATTGAAGAAGCCGCTCGCGTCGCGGAAAACTTGCTACAGCGTTGCGCAGGCCTGCATATCCTTGCGACGAGCCGCGAAGCGCTGCGCCTTGACGGCGAGTCGGTCGTCCCGGTCGAACCGCTCGCGCTTGAAGGGAATCAGGAGGCGCCGGCGGTGCGGCTCTTCCTCGATCGCGTGTCGGACTCCGAAATCGGCCAACGTGGCGCGCTCTCAGCTTCGGACAGTGCGCTCGTTCAAGAGATTTGCGTTCGGCTCGACGGACTTCCGCTTGCGCTCGAGCTGGCGGCGGCGCGCGCGCACGACCTGCCCCTCTCATCGATCGTCGCGAGGCTCGACGAGCGTTTCACCCTGCTCGATCGAGGCCGGCGTACCGCCGACCGGCGGCAGCAGACGATTCACGGCGCGATCGATTGGAGTTACACGTTACTCAAGGACAGCGAACAAAAATTGCTACGCGAACTCGCCGTGTTCACCGACAGCTTCACCAGTGAAGCGGCGGTCGCCGTCTGCGAAGATGGCGGCGGAGCGGTGCGCGGCGCGCTCACCGGGCTGATCGCGAAATCATTGCTAACCGTCGTTGAGGATGAGGCCGGGTCCCAGCGATACCGTATGCTAGAGACGATCCGCGCCTACGCACTTGAACTTCTCAGCCGCTATGGCGAACAACAAACGCTTTCGCGTCGGCATGCATGCTATTACTGCGAGTTACCGAAACGGCTTACCGCGCAACACCGCTTCGAGTTCCCGCGTCATGTTGTACTGGCCGTCGAGCCGGAACTCGCGAATGTGCATGAAGCGTTGCGCTGGGCTTTTGATAAGGCGGACCCGGCTTTCGTCGTCGAAATTGCAGCGTGGAGCGGGATCATTTTTTGGCACTTGTCGTTCTTCGCGGAAGGTGTTCGCTGGTGCGATCGCGCGCTGTCGCTCAATGCTGAGCTTCCCCCGGCGGTCGCTGCGCGATTGTGGCTCTCGCTCTCGCAAAACCTGTTCAATCTCGGCAACATGCGGCGGTCGTTCGAAGCCGCCCGCAACGCTACGGTGTTGTACGAACACGATAAGGATCTCGAGCAAGTCTCAACAGCACTCAACGGCGAGGCGCACGCACTGTATCAGTTGGGCGAAATTGCTGACGCGCGCAGGATCGCCAAACGATCGCTGAGCATCGCGCGCGCACTTGAGGACGATCTATTGATTGGTCGGGCCCTGCGTATGGCCGCTGTCACGAACGATCCAGGTACGGCACGCGAGTACATGCGCGAAGCATTGGCTCGGTACCGCGCCG
>JALYVT010000241.1 GCA_030853105.1 Vulcanimicrobiota bacterium | reverse complement strand
CGTCAAGGATGTCTCTCGCGCGGTTCTCGCATTCGACGACTCGAGGATTTGTGCACGCGTGTAGCTTCTGAGCAACCTGAATATCGAGCGTAATACAGCGGATCGGCGAAGTGACCGGAATACCGAGTTCAGCAACGCCTCTGATCGTCGGCGCAACAATATCTACCGTCGGTTCATCAGCGGGACCGAGATCAATCTGTATCGTTTGAAACCCGCGCCCGCGGTAGGTGATTGCGACATTAACGCGCACGGTATCGACAAGTTCTAGGTCACTTGGAACTTTCACGCGGAACGTGAATTCATCGAATCCTAGCGCGGCTGCGCGCTCAAGGGCCGCAAACCGGTCGCGACGAGTATTGCCGGGCAAGCCAACGTCCATATCCTTTGTAGTGCGGGCACGATCGGCGAATCGCAGTTCAAGTGCCGCACCACCCTTGAGATGGTAGTCAGTAATGACGCCTTCGTCGATCGCTCGTTGGAGCACGCCGCATAACGCGAGGAACGAGACCCAACGGCGCAGCCTGAGTTCGTCGACGACGGTCTCTCTCGCAACTCGGTAAAGGGTTTTGTCAAGCCGCTCACGCGCCATGCAGGTTTTTCAATTCCTTGGTTAGCCGGCGACTTTCGATTTCAGTAATAAAGCCTTCGCGGCGCGCTTGCACAACGGCGTCGGCAGCAAAACGCAAGTTGCCGCTTCGCGCAAGATCGAGAACCGTTCGCGCGACGGATGTGACGGGCAGACCTTCGTGTTCGATGACATCACTGCTGTCGAGAATCGCGCGATGGATCGCGATCCGCGGAGGCGCACTGCGACGAAGCCGAGCATGCGGCGGAACCGTGAGCTGGATCGTCGACGGATTCGCGTCGGTAAGGCCAAGGACCGCAAGGGCCGTCTCATGGGAAAGAGCCACGCGCGGGCCTCGATGCGACTGGGCCCAGAGAATCGCTTCGCGATACGGAGAGAGCGGATCGCGGAGCGAATGAACGAGTCGATAGACGCCACGCGAAAGACGCTCCAGCCGACCGCGTTCGACCATACCGGCCAGTGTTCGCCGGCTGATGCCTGCTTCGGCGGCGGACCGAGTGGTCACGAGGCCTTCATTCTCGGCTGCGAGCTCCAAGAGGGCGTCGAGGTGGTTTTGAGGCACGGTCAAAATGTTACCATAAAGGTTACATTTTGACAACCACTCCGCCGCACCCGTTGAAATTCTCCTTGAAGTGAACCTGCAAACGCAATTCGATCTCGACCTGACCGCCGACAAACTCGATGCCAGAATCAAACGCGACGTACATCCTCGCGCACTTGCGCGCGCCTAGGAAGATCGCATCAGGTTGTCTTCTTGCGGCTCGTACCTTTTTTACGCGGGGTCTTCGCTTTGGCGGCGCCGCGCGTGGCTACTGCATCGACAAAGTCGGCGGCTTGCTCGATGATTTCACCGGCTACGGCTACCGTGTGACCAACGGTGTGCGCACGGGCCGCACCTTTGTGCACTTTCTTGGCAACCTTTCTCACTGTTCCGGCGGCGCCTTTCACGGCACGCGTCGTTGCTTTAGTTGCTCGTTTCGCGGTCTTGGTCGCACGTTTCGCCGTCTTCCCCACTGCGCCGGCGGCCTTCTTTACCGCGCTTTTCTTGCGTTTTGGCGCTGCCGTTTTTCTGGCGGTCGTCGATTTCTTAGCGGCTGTGGTCTTCTTGCGAGTCGCAGTCTTTTTGCGAGTCGCAGTCTTTTTGCGGGCGGTCGTTTTCGCAGGCATAGTTTCTCCTTGATGTGCGTGCAGGCGTTACGCTATAGATTCCCGTTGTTGCGCAACCTCAAACAAGCATTCGATTGACGATCCGCTAGTCAGCCGTTATCATCCATTCGGTACCGAATTTATCGACAAGAATGCCGAACTGTCCGCCCCAAAAAGCATCGGCAAGCGGCACGCTCACTTTACCACCGTCGGAGAGGGCTGCGAACTTACGGGCCGTTTCTTCGCGATTGCCACATGCTAGCGACAATGAGATGTTACCGGCGTCCGGATCGACCGTTTTCCCTTCAGGGCCGTCCGAAGCCATGAACTTAAAGCCGGGTCCGCTGAAGGTCGCGTGCATGACTTTGCTACGATACTCCGGCGAAACATCGTGCGCCGTTTGCGCTCCGTCGAAGAGGTTTAGTTCGTAATCGCCGCCGAGCGCTTCTTTGTAAAACTTGAGCGCTTCTTCGCAGCGCCCGTAAAAGAAAATATATGGTTCAAGTGTCATCGCGTCTGCTTAGAATCCACCCGATGGCTTTCCTCTAGCGGCGAGTTCCACAGGTGTAGCGGTAGACCGGGTTGTCTTCGCTTTTCGGATATGGGGAACGCCCCATCCACGCGTACGTGACGCGGCTATACGCGGTGTGACCGTTCGGGCAGTGTTCTGTTCCGCTTGCAAGCAGCACGATGTTGAAGTTGTGGAAATGGCCCGCGGCACAGTTCGGCTCGCAATCGTTCACCGATGCGACTCCGAGCCCGGCGGTAAACGTGCTGCCCCACCCGGTCCAACGGAGTTTGCCGACGCTCACTCCGGCGTCAGCGCAGGTCAGGATGACATTTGATGGTTTTGCTACCGGTTTCCCGGCGCAATCCGGCAGAACCGACGGTGCGGCTGCGGCGGGGGCGGCATACGCCGGAACCGATGCGCCGACGAGCATCGCGACTATGAGGACGGGCAAGATGTGTTTCATAAGAACTCCTTCGGCATCGAATGGTCAGTGCGTTACAACCGGCGGCAATTTTTTCGGCGCAGCCGTTGGTACAGTTGCGGGCGCGGGGATCAACTTGGCACCGGCGGCCTTCAACTCCGCATTCGTATCCGCGAAGCCGCGAGCCCATGCATTGTAGGCAAGAGACTTCGCCGCATAGGTGCGTTCGAGATGCGCGTACAGTTGTAGGC
>JALYVT010000240.1 GCA_030853105.1 Vulcanimicrobiota bacterium | reverse complement strand
TCGACCGTCTGCCCGGGCTGAATCGACCAGCCGCGCGGATTTATCACGGTTCCCTGATGCAGATGCACATCGCGATATTTATTCAACTGCATCCGCACCTGCATATCGAATCGACGATAGAACGTGACGCTTCCGTGGGCGCGATCGGGCGACCAGCCGTACGACGGTTTCACGATCCCGTTTACAACAGAATCGATCACATCGCGAATAATAGTCGTGGTATTTCCCGGAATGCTCGGATACGGCGATGTCGGCGTCGTTGTCGGCGCGGGCGTCGGTGCGGGTGCGGACTGCGCACTCACGACGGTAAGGCTGCCCAAGAACAGGATGGCCGCAAGCGCGGCGACAAAACGCGGTTTCATGATGTTCCAGGAACGAGTTCCCAGGCGCGCTGGTTCCCTTCCGAGCGATTGATGCGGCCGGCCGCGACGGTCATGCTGCTGCGTCCCGCAGGTGACCATTTTGAGGTTTTCATGCTTAGGCGCAGCGCGCTCAGTGCATTCGCTCCGGATGTCTACGTTTTCCCGGGCGGCGTAGTGGAATCGCAGGACCGCAGCGAGCAGGCGGCGGCTCGGACGCGCGGTATCGAAGCGAGCCGACTTGAGCGGCAATTCCGCGCCCAGGCCGCTCCGGGGCTCGACATGCCGATCGCATCGACATCGCACCGCGAGGCCGCCGCCTGCGTGGTGGCCGGTCTGCGAGAACTGTACGAAGAAGCAGGCGTACTGCTGGCCTGCGACGCAGCTGCCGCTTCGCTGCGATTGCACGAATTGGAGCCACATGTTGCGCGCCTTTCCCAAGCGCGCTCCGCAGTTGCAACCGGAGAGCTTCCATTTGCAGACCTATTGAGCGAATTGGGGATATTTGGAAACGGCGGCGCGCTGCATCTGTTTTCACGCTGGATTACCCCGCCAAGCGAAGTTCGTCGTTATGATGCACACTTTTTTATCGCCTCGGCGGAGGCCGAACAGGCGGCGCTTGCAGATGCCCACGAGACACACGATGGGATCTGGATCGCACCACAAACCGCACTCGATCGTTCGCAGGCCGGCGATTTTCGAATGGTCTATCCAACGATCAAGCACATCGAGCGGTTAGCACGATTCACAAGCGTTGGCGATGCGCTGGACTTTACCGCCGAAAAACACATCTATACAATTATGCCCAATGTTGATGCCCAGACGTCGTTTGCGATACCGACCGAGCTTGAGTACGCATGGTAAGGCTGGTTCGCGCGCCCAATCCGTCGCTGATGACCTTAACCGGGACCAATTCGTATCTGCTTGATTGCGGCAACGGCGAGGCGATCTGCATCGACCCGGGTCCGGCGATACCGCAGCATGTCGATGCGCTATTGAACGCAGCACGCGAGCATAATCTCACCATCGCGCTAATCTGCGTAACCCACGGTCATCCCGATCACGCTCCGGGAGCGCAACTGCTAACCTCAAAAACAAACGCGCCGGTGGCTGCGCATCCGCACGCGCAGTTTCCGCATTCGCGCACGCTGAACGATAGTGAACTGATTGAGGTCGGAGAGGCGCGGCTGCGCTGCATCGACGCGCCGGGACATACCTTCGATCATTTGGTCTTTTATGAAGAGCGCGAGCGCGCGCTCTTCACCGGAGATGTCGTGCTGGGCGAGGGAACGGTCGTGATCGCTCCACCGAGCGGTGCCATGCGACCGTATCAGGCAACACTCGAACGCTTGGCGCGCGAGTGCGCGAATGCCGCGCGAATCTACGGAGGCCACGGCGAGATGATCGCCGATCCGGCCGCAAAGCTGCGCGAGTATATCGCGCACCGCAAACTTCGCGAACAGCAGCTCTTGCTCGCGCTCTCACAGCGTCCGCGAACCATTCCCGAACTTGTGAAAGCGATTTACGCCGGCACTAATCTGGTTCTATGGCCCGCTGCCGCTCGTCAGATCCTGGCGTATTTGATCGCGCTTGAAGACGAAGGCCGCGTGCGTTCGAGTGCGAGCGCGCAGCCGATCTCAAGCGCAGACCGCGCGATGCTCAATCCCGATTGGGCGGCGATTGTCGGCGCCGAGTCAGCTGCGGTCGCGCAAGCCGAACTGGGCGGCACCCTTGAGTTGCAGGAGCTACGCACCTATGAGACTACGGCGTAATTTCGAGCACAACCTTACCGAATTGCTCGGCGCGATCGAGATACTCAAACGCGGCGACCGCCTCACTCATCGGAAATACCCGATCGACTACCGGCACGATGCCGGACGACACCAATTCAAGCATCGCCTGAAAGTCCCACGGACTGCCCATCGAACTCCCGCAGATGGTGAGCTGATTCCAAAACAGCGGAAAGAGCTTGATCGTCGCATCGCCGCTCGTACCGCCGTAACTTACGACCCGGCCGCCCGGCCGCACGATACTAATTGCTTTCGCAAACGCGTCGCCGCCCGCCGAATCGATCACCAGGTCTATCGGAGCACCGGCCGACGCTTTGACATCCTTATGCCACTGCTTCGACCTAGCATAGTTCACCGCGACATCAGCGCCAAGTTCCACCGCGCGCGCAAGTTTCGCATCGCTGGATGAGGTTACGATAGCTCGCGCGCCGATGTGTTTGGCATACAACAGCACGAAAGTCTGAACACCGCCGCCGATTCCGGTAATTAGCACCGTTTCGCCGGCTTTCAACGCTCCTCGCGTAAACGTTGCGCGATATGCCGTAACACCCGCAAGCGGCATCGCTGCGGCTTGCGCATAACTCAAGTGAGCAGGTTTATTGTGCACGTTGGACGCGGGCACGACGACGTATTCGGCAAACGTTCCCTCAAGCGGCATTCCAAGAATCGACGCGTTCGCGCTCCACACGTGCGGATCACCACCCCAACCGATCAGCGGGTCAATGATGACCGGCATTCCGACCGAAGGCCCATCCACATCGCTACCCAGTGC
>JALYVT010000060.1 GCA_030853105.1 Vulcanimicrobiota bacterium | reverse complement strand
CGACAAGTACTTTGAGTTTGTTCGTCGCGCACGTGCGGTTGGAATCACTGTCCCGATCTTGCCGGGCGTCATGCCGATCACGAGTTACGAGCAGATTGGCCGGATGACCGCGATGTGCGGTGCAACAATTCCGCCGAAGCTGCTGGTAGAACTTGAGGCTCGTGCGAATCAGTCGGAGGCGGTGCTGGACCTCGGTGTCGCCTACGCGAGCCTGCAATGCGCCGATCTTTTGGCGCGCGGAGCGCCTGGGATTCATTTTTACACCCTCAACAAGTCGCCGGCAACGCGCGCGGTGGTCTCAGCGTTGCTGGCCGCGACGGCATGGGAACGTTCGTTTCGCCCCGCGCAATCCGTACTTTGGTGAGGGCATCGTTGTTCTGAAATACTGCGGTAACAGTTTGCTCATCTGAACCGGCTAGCATCCGCCTGTGGATGCATTTGATGGATTGCTGCGCGAAACGCTGACGGTTGCAGCGATCCTCTGCCTGCCGGTTCTGCTCGTGGCAACTCTGGTTGGAACAATCGTTGCGGTGTTGCAAGCCGCAACCCAAGTGCAAGAACAGACACTTACGCTGCTTCCGAAGCTGATCGCCGTTGGGATTACGATTGCAACCTGCGGCGGCTTCGCAATGCATCTGTGCGCGGGGTTGTTTAGCGACATTTTGCTGCGCGTGCCGCTCATTGTGAGTGGTCAATGAGCGGACTCGCGCTCTTGACCTTTGCACGATGCATCGGATTTGTGTTTAAGGCACCCGGGTTTTCGCATCCGAGTGTTCCGCCGATGCTCCGCGCAGGGATTGCTCTTGTGCTGACAGTTGGGTTAACGCCCGCGATTGGTTCAGGTCGAACGGCGAATGGGGCGGCGTTGGTCGTCGCGATCGCGAGCGAACTCGGGATAGGCGCCGCGATCGGGATTGCCGCTTCAATGCTTTACGACGGCGCATACGCCGGCGGCCGCGCACTTGATGATTACGTCGGCATTCGCGGTAGCGTTCCGAACGCGGAGTTGTTTGCGGCGAGCGGTTTCGGACGGATATGGTCGCTCGCGCTATTAGCTGGGTTCTTTTTACTCGACGGGTATCGCATCGTTATCGTGACCTTCGCGCGAAGTTTCCAACAAATTCCGCCGGGCGGTGCGATCGCGCTGCACGGACTCTATCAGCTCGGTATCGCGTTGCCGCGCTTGATCATCGAAGCCGCCCTTTTGGTTGCCGGGCCGGCGATCGCGCTGACGTTCGTCTTACAGATTACGCTAGGCGCGATCACGCGGGTGGTCCCACGTTTCGCAAGCTTCACGTTGTCGTTTCCGATTGTTTTTGGGGGAGCGATCATCGCAACCGCAATTGCCGTACCGTTAGTGTTCCCCATCGCGGCGCGACCTTGGCTGTACCTGCCGTTTCTGCGCTAACACATGGAAAAGCATTTCGAGGCGACCCAGAGCAGAATTGATGCGGCAAAGCGTGAAGGCAACATCGCGCGATCGCAAGATGCGTGTGCTGTGGCAGGGTTTACAGGCGGTATCATTGGCACGCTAGCTGTTCTGCCTGCACTCGGCGGCGCGGCTGCAAACGCGCTGGTCACCGCATCCGCGGGAGGTTCGCCTAGCGCGAGTTTTGAGATTGCCGGATTGATGCTAGTCCCGATGACGGCCGCGGCCTTCGCAAGCCTCGGAGTCTCGATCATGCAAACCGGCGGCTTGCGGTTTGTTCCACTTGGCATGAAGTTCGGCAAACTCAACCCGGCCGACGGGTTCAAGCGAATGTTTTCGCGCGAGGCGTTCCTTCACGCAATCCGAGCGAGCCTGGCATTCAGTTGCGCAACCCTCGTTGTGATGCCGGCTGTGAGCAAGGTTGTCGGTGCGACGTCCGGCGGCTCGGGAAGCATCGTCGCACTGGCGGATTCGGCGTGGAGGTGCGCTTTAAGCGCCGCCTTTGCCGTCGCCGGCATTGCCGGCTGCTTTGCGGCCCTCGACTATGGTGTGAGCTTTACGAGCTGGCGTAAAAAACTGCGAATGTCACATGAAGAGTTGAAGCGCGATCAAAAAGAGCAAGGCGGTGATCCGTTGGCGCGTAGCCGACGGCGCGCGATGCATCGCGCATTGTCTCGCGAGTCACTCTCGCGTGTCAAACAGGCAGCCTTCGTTGTAACCAATCCGACGCACATCGCGGTCGCCCTGGAGTATCGGCCGCCGGAGATCGCCGTGCCTCGCGTACTCGTGCGCGCGGCGGATGCGACCGCGGCGCGCGTACGAGAGGTTGCGGCCGAGTTCCGCATTCCGATCATTGAGAACGTCGCGCTGGCGCGGGCGTTGTACGCGAACTGCCGCTCGGGCGAGGTGATTCCAATCGAAACCTACATCGCCGTGGCTGAGATTGTTGCGGCGCTGGTTCGTACCGGCGCGCTGACCGCATGAATCGCAGCGCGACCTATCTGTTTGCAGGAGTGCTGCTCTCGATCATCGCGATCTTAATCGTTCCGCTGCCGCCATGGATTCTTGATGTGCTGCTGGGCGTCAATATCTTCGTCTCCTCGCTCGTGCTATTGATGAGTGTCACGGTCGCCGATCCGCTTGAGTTCTCGGCGTTCGCGCCCGCTTTGCTAGTCGCGACGTTATTCCGGCTCTCCCTCGATGTCTCCGCAACGCGGCTGATTCTCACCCAGGGACATCTGCCCGGCGGAGTTGGCGCGATCATTCCGGCCTTCGGAGAGTTTGTGGTGCACGGCAACTTAGTTGTCGGGCTGATCGTCTTCGCTATTCTGATTACGATTCAATTCATCGTAATCGCAAGCGGATCGCAGCGCGTTGCCGAAGTCGCAGCGCGATTTACTCTGGATGCAATGCCGGGAAAGCAGATGGCGATCGACGCCGACGTCCATGCCGGTGCTTTGGATGCTGAGGGTGCCGCGCTCAAGCGACGGCAAGTGCAAAAAGAGGCCGATTTTTACGGCGCGATGGACGGCGCGGGCAAGTTCGTCAAAGGCGATGCGGTCGCTGCGTTGATTATCGTTGCGCTTAATTTGATCGGCGGCGTCGTCGTCGGCGTTGCGTATCACGGCATGGCGCCGATCGACGCGCTCAATACGTTTGCGCTGCTTTCGATCGGCAACGCGCTGGTGACAACCCTGCCGGCGTTCTTGATCTCGACGGCGATGGGGATGATGGTCACGCGCGTAACCGCCGACGGTTCGCTCGGAGTCGATCTTGCAACCCAGCTGCTTTCACATCCCGATATACTGCGGTTGGGCGGCGTTCTGGTCTTTGGGCTGGCATTGGTTCCCGCGCTGCCGCGACCGATCTTCGTTGTTTTGGGAATCTGCGCGTTCGCTGCGGCTCACTTTGCGCAGCGCCGACAGCGGCAAGCGAAGGCGGGAGAGCGCGCGCAGCGTGAAGCCGCCAAACGCAGCGCAATTCGGCGCCCCGAGATGGCGCTGGGGCTTGTCGGCGTAGATGCGATCTCGATTGAGGTCGGGGCGGGTCTGGCGCAATTACTCGCGCCGCCGCACGCCGATGCGTTGCTCGATCGAGTCGGTGAAGTACGCCGCGCATTAGCCGCCGATATCGGCATCGTTCTTCCGGGTGTGCGACTGCGCGACGCACTTGAAGCCGAAGCACAAACCTATACGATCCGCGTGCGCGATCAACTCGCCGGAAGAGGCCGGCTTGATCTCGAGCGCATGTTGGCGGTAGCGGATGAGAGCGTACTCGCGCGTCTTAGCGGGGCGCAGACGCCCGAGCCGGTTTACGGTTTGCCGTCTAAATGGATTGAGCCGGGCCAGCGAGAGATTGCCCTGCAAGCCGGCGCGCTGGTCTTCGATCCGATCTCCGTGATCGGCTCGCATCTGGCCGAAGTCGCGCGCAGTCACGCCGCGGACCTTGTCGGTCGCCAAGAACTGCAAACGGTATTGGAACACCTGCGCGCTAGTGTACCGAGCTTGGTGAAGGAAGTCGGAACCGAGGCTCTGCCGCTCGCCAATATTCACAAAGCATTCGGACTGCTGCTGCGCGAGCGGATCTGGCCGCGCGACCCGGTTGCCGTTTTGGAGGCAATGGTGGACGCGTGCGGGTTTAGCCGGGAGCCGCGCGATCTGGCCGAGGCCGCTCGCCGTGCGATCGTGCCGCAGTTGCTGCGCCGTAAGGGCGCCGCTACGCTTGAGCCGCTGATCTTTGAACCCGAGCTGGAACGTGATCTGATCGAGATGGAGCCGGAGCTGGCGGTTGCGATTCGCGAGCGAGTCGAGCAGTACAAGCAGGCAGTTCCGCGGGAGCGCGCCTCGATTGTCTGCACGGCTGCGCTTCGCCCGATTCTGGCCGACTTTCTGATCGTCTCGGGGATCGATCTGCCGGTCTTCTGTTTTGCGGAAGTTCCGCCGGAGATGCAGTTAATTCCGAGCGACGTGGTGAAGAGAGCGGACCGGCTCGCCCCGGCCGTTTGACCGGCCGGCGGGTCTGTTGCACTTTTTCCCTGGACGGTTATGAGCTGGAATGTAGTCAAGAACCCACTTAAGGCGCTGGTCGTCGTGGCGATCATTGCACTGTGTCTGTGGGCAAGTCTCCCGATTCAACAGAAGATTCTCCTCGGTTTGGACCTGCAGGGCGGAGCGCGGCTATTGCTGCAGCTCTATCCGACGGCCGACGTTCCGAAGATCACTCAAGAGGCCCAAAATCAAACGATCCAAGTGATCGACAATCGCATCAACGGCCTTGGCGTCACCGAACCGACGATTTCGAAACAAGGCATTGATCGGATTCTGGTCGAGCTGCCGCGAGTCAAGAATCCCGAAGAAGCCGAAAAAGTTCTCAAAGATGTTGCGGTGCTCGAATACAAGATCGTGCCGCCGGATGTCGTGCAGAAAGCCGAAGCCGCACTCGCGACGCTAGCCGCACACCCGAAGGACAAGGCCGCCCAAGCCTACGTCGAGACCGGAGCCTATAATGCAAGCGGCCCGGTCGTCTACTCCGGTAAAGACTTGAAAAGCGCGCAAGCCGGTTTCGATCAGGGCAATCGTCCCGACATTCTCTTTCAAACCAAAGACTCCAAGAGGTTCGGCCAGTTGACGACGCGCAATCTTCAAAAAGCGCTCGGTATATTCTTGGACAAGCGCTACCTTTCGGCGCCGACGATTCAAGGCGCGATCTTCGACAGCGGGCAGATCACCGGAAACTTTACCGAAGATCAGACCGTGACGCTTGCAAATGAACTCAACGCCGGCGCGTTGCCGGTTAGCGTTAAAATCATCGAAAACGAAACCATCGGACCCACGCTCGGCAAAGAAGACTTGATAAAGTCAATGTATGCCGCAATATTCGGGCTGATTCTCGTGCTGGTGTTCATGATCGTGGTGTATCGTCTGCCGGGCCTGCTCGCGGACCTCGCGCTGGTCATCTACGTCTTGATGATGCTCGGCCTGCTGGCGCTGGCGCACGCGACCCTGACCCTTCCGGGGATCGCAGGCTTCGTGCTCTCCATCGGTATGGCGGTCGATGCCAACGTCCTGATCTTCGAGCGGCTAAAAGAAGAGCTGTGGGCCGGCAAGTCTCTGCGAGCAGCGGTTCGCACCGGTTTCGCTCGCGCGTACTCAGCCGTCTTCGACAGTCACTTCACCATCATCGTGGGTGCGGCAGTGTTGTTTATGCTCGGTACCGGTACGGTGAAAGGTTTTGCCTACACGCTGTTTTGGGGAACCGTATTCTCGCTCATCACCGCCGTGTTCATCACACGCTTCTTTGTTGATGTGATTGTTGACAATGATTTAGTCACCGCGCCGGCCGCCTACGGAGTCAATCCCGACGACGTCGGCTCGCTTGCGAAAGCGGGGGCATAAGCAAATGTTCTTTCGCAAACTGAATTGGAATATTGTCGGCTGGTTTCGGACCGTCTCGCTGATCTCGTACATTGTCATCGCGCTCGGTCTGGCCGCGATGATCTGGCACTCCACACAAGCGCCGGGCGGCGGCTTCCAGCCCTCACACGCGCTGCGTTTGGGGTTATCCTTCACCGGCGGTACCGAAGTCGATGTCAAGTTCACGAAGCCGGTAACAACCGACCAGCTCAAAGCCGTGCTGCAAACCGTAGGCGCGGGCGAGTCGAAGGTCACCACCGTTACGCCGAAGTCGGCCGAACCGGCCGGCGAGCGCTACACAATCGAAACCCAAACCGCATTCGGAAACAATACCGGTAAAATTTGGGACGCGCTCGGGGCGCTTGCGCCGGTCGACCGTAGCAGCTCGCAGATTACCTCGGTTGGGCCGAGCCTCGGTCAAGAGTATCTAACGAAAGCGGTCTGGGCGCTGGTGATTGCGCTCGCAATCCAGTTTCTCTACATCGCCTTTCGGTTCGGCTGGAACTACATCTTCGGATTGGTTACCGTTATTGCGCTGGCGCGCGATGCCGCGATGATGATCGGCATCTATGCGCTCGCGGGAAGGCGTGCCGATGACGCATTTCTTGCCGCAGTTCTGACCGTCATCGGCTACTCGGTGATGGATACAATCGTTATTCTGGATCGGATTCGCGAAAACACCAAGCTGATGGCGGGTGTCCCGTACGACCGGATCGTCAATACCTCGATTCTGCAGACGATGACGCGCTCGTTCAATACGCTAGCGACGGTCGTCATCACATTGGTTGCGCTGCTTGCATTAGGCGGTGCATCGCTGCAAAACTTTGCGTTCGCCCTGTTAGTCGGCATCTGCTCGGGCGGCTATCACTCGATCTTTTTTTCGGCGCCGCTCGTACTGGTGTTCCGCAAGCGTCAGCTTGAGGCCGCCGCACGCAAACGCCGTGCCGGAGTCGCTTCGGAGCGGCTCAACAGTGGTCGGGGCGCCGCAGATGCAAAGACCCTTGCGAGCCGGGGAGGGGTGGCGCGAGAGGATATCGTTGCCGCTCGTAAAGAACGCCGCGTCAAATCGAAAACCGTGCGCCCGAGCGACGGACCTGCACGTTACAAGCGGCGTCGTGAAGAGACGGGCACAGCGACGGCACTCGAAGAGCCGCTGATCGATGAGCGGGAAACCATGGACCCGCTTGATGCGGAAAACGCGGGTCTGCACGATCAGGCACTCGAGCAAGGTCACGAAGAAGTCAATCTCAATCTCGAAGGTTTCGAGCTCGAACATCGGCCGGTCGTGCCCGACGAGCATGAACAACCGCACCCGCCCCAAAGCTAAACCCTCGCGTTCCGATCTGCCGCCTCCGACTCGCTCGGAGGCGGCCTTCGAGCGCGTTCTAGCGGAGTTTGATACGGCGGCCCCATCCACTGGAGCCACTTGTCAGGCTAAGCTAGTCGAAGGGCCTCCCCAGAGCGATACCGACGCCTACATCGATTCGCTTTATGCGCGCAAAGCCGAGTTTCTCGACCGCGACCGGTACGCGAGCATCGGCGATGCCGATGCATTTCCGACCAAACTTGTCGGCGTATCGTTCGAGGGCCGCCAAGACTTGATCGCCGGACTCCAGCCCGGAAACGAACTCACCTTAGTGCGTCAGCCGGAGAACCCGCACGACGCGAATGCAATTGCAGTGTTGTTCGGCAGTCTGCACGTTGGCTTTATCCATCGGCAGATGGCCAAACACTTGGCATCGAAAATTGACGCAGGCGTTCGTTACCATGTGCGCGTCGAGAACGTAACCGGAGGAAACGGCAAGAACTTCGGCGTGAACGTTTTCGTTCAGCGCGAATCGGAGATTCGTGCCGGCGCGCAGGCGCAACTTGATCGCGGCGACGCTAATCGAGACGCGCTGCGCCGGGCGCTCATCGGTGAGCGACCGCTGCGCGAGGCTCAGAAACAAGTTCTCGCGCGCATCGAATCCGGAAAGAATACGCTTGCTGTCTTAGGAACCGGGCGTGGAAAATCGTTCTGCTTTCAGTTCCCGGCTGCGTATCGTGCGCTTGAGAACGCAGAGAAGACGCTCGTCATCTATCCGCTGCGGGCGCTCGCGAACGATCAATATGAGGCGCTCCGGCGTCGCCTGGAAGGTTTCGGTTTACGAATATTTCGCGCGAACGGATCCATCAGCCCCGAAGAGCGCAGGGAGCTTATGGGAGCGCTCGCTACCGGAGAGTGGGATATGGTGCTCGCCACTCCGGAGTTTCTGCAATTTCACCGTCAAGCATTCAGCTCCGCGAGCGCGCCGTCGCTCGTCGTGGTGGACGAAGCTCATCACGTTTACGAATCCAATCATCGCGCCGCATATGGAAATTTAGGGCGAACGATCGCCTCGCTCGGAGATCCGCAAGTGCTCGCATTGACGGCAACCGCCGGGGACGCGGCTTTCGAGCGAATGGTGAGTGATTTGAAGATCGATGCGTGGGTGATCGATCCGACGGTGCGCGAAAACCTGCACGTGGTCGATGCGCGCTCGACCAAAGATAAACTGCAATATCTTGGCGACCTGTTTGATGACGGCGACAAGGGCATCGTCTATTGCAACTCACGCAAGGAGGCGACCAAGGTCGCCGAAACCCTGCGTAAACGGTTCGGCAACATCGTGATGTTCTATCATGCCGGAATGACATCGCCCGATCGTGCCTCCGTCGAGAAGTTTTTTCGCGAAGGTGAGTTACGGATCGTGGTTGCGACCTCCGCCTTCGGCGAAGGCATCGACCTGCCGGACGTGCGTCACGTTGTACTCTACCATCTCAACTTTGATTTTATCGAGTTTAATCAGCAAGCCGGCCGCGCCGGTCGCGACGGTGAGTCGGCCCAGATTCACCTTCTGTTCGGCGAACCGGATCGGCGCATCAATGATTTCATCATTGCACGCGAAGCGCCCTCACTACACGTTTTGCGCGAGCTGTATAGAGGCATGAAGGGCTTGTCGCAAGACGGTGTGCTTCGGATGGCGCACACCGATATTGAGCGGACGCTGGAGCTTGATATGGTGAACGACCGCACCGTTGCGGCTGCCCTTCGAATATTCGCCGACTGCGAGCTCGTCGAACTCGGGTCTGACGATGATGGCCGCTATACCCGCTTTCTGCCGGTACGCCAAAAGCTCGATCTCACGCAAAACGAGCGTTACGCCGAAGGCATCGCCGAGCGAGAAGCCTTCGACCGGTTCTGCGAGTTGGCCTTAACTGCTCGCGCTGCGGCATTGCAGCAGATCATCAACCGCCCGATCTACCCTGAACGGACTCAGCTACTCCGCTAAAACTGCGGTCGTGGTTCTAAGTCTTCGATCCGAATCTTTAAATGACCGAGTCGGCGTTCGACGGACGTAAGCCCGAACTCGATTGCGTCGAGCCGTCGATCGTGTTCATCGAATCGTCGATCGTGTTCATCGAATCGTCGATCGTGTTCATCGAATCGTCGATCGTGTTCATCGAATCGTCGATCGTGTTCATCGAATCGTCGATAAACTTTGTCGAAGCTGATGCTCACCATGTCCCTAAAGTCGAGCAAAGCATCGTACAGTTCGCGCGTCGTCGGATCGCCGTTCATCTCAGGTTACGCTCCGACATGGACACTTCGGGTTGTATGGGTTAGGGTTGGAATTGTCTTGTCTTCAGCGCGCATAACTCCCGGTACCTTTTTCGATGACGATTGCGTATCCATGGTAGCAGACCTCACGGTTTTTGCCCAAGTTCCTTCTGGATGCTGCTCCAAATGCCTTTCGTGTAGCCGACACCTTGTAGGAGTACGACGACCTCTCTAAACCCGAGGCGGCACACTCAGGCGATGACGCGTTCGAGTGCGGCGGCGTCGGTTTCGTCGAAGAATCGGTTGTGCGTTTCACTTACCTTCGGCGCCCACGGATCGACCTGCGCGGCGTTGATTGGAAAGTGCGTCGTTGGGCCAACCGCATCGGTATAACTTGAGCCGTCGAATGGAGCGAAGTGCTTGCTTTCAGCATGTGCGACGACGATGTTTCCGACCGCTTTTGCGGCCTGCTGCGCCGCGGCCCGCAGCGACGGGTCGAGGCGACCGTCGCTCGCCATCGTGTTGTAGAGGGCGATTGCGGGACGGTCTGCATGCCACGGCATGTCCGACGTTGCATCGTGAAAGCGCACCATCCCGGTGTTGGCTTTCGCATCGTCGCGAATTGCAGCAATCTCAGTTTTGTCCGCCTTGCGCGATGCGATGTCGTCGTTCAGCGTTTTAACCGACGTCTCGACGGCCTGCATTCCGCCGCGATCGACATCGAGAACATCAAACGCGGCCGCCGGCCCCCACGTTTGACCGCCCGCGCCGTACTTCTCGCGCATGACGTCGCCGACAAGCGCATTCCCCATCGCTTGCGGGTCGTCCGGGTTTTTCGCAATCGCATCGGCGACGTCGCTTGGCACACCGGGCGAAACCATCGTCTCCGGCGAGGCGGCCAAGTAGCGTACGCCGGCATGTGAGAGCGCATCGGCGAATCCGAGACTCGACATCAAGCACTGGTTGGCAACCACACCATCAACACTGCGACCAGCATCTTCGGGGTGCTCCTGCGCATGCAGTTTAACGCCCTGCGCAATCGCATCAGCAATCGCCGGCATCGTCATGATCCCATGCGCGCTGTCGGCTTCAAGGCCGCCGCCGTCGCCGGCGCCGTGGTCGGTGAGTTCGATCCAAGTCTGTTTAGCTCCGGACCTCTGGGCGTTATCGAGTGTGCGCGCGACGAACTGCGCGAGGTTGGTGGGCGAGGCCATATCGTGCGCTTTGTCGACCCTGGCCTGCCCGATCTTTCCGTTGGCAATGGTGAAGTTATCGGTATGCAGTTTGCCCTGGACAATATCGCCATCAGCTTGCCGCAGTGATGTCGTGTCCTGTACCGTGTACTCGATCCGCGAATCCTTAACGCTCGTATCGAGCGCCTGCGCAAGGGTAACGCCTTGCGATGCATCCAAATTGTTGTCGCCGTCGCGATATATCCCAAACTCGACCGCGCGCGCGCCCTGACCTAGTATTTCCACACAGGTAGCCTCCTAGAATTGGTGTTCGAAACACTACTGCGACGAAGGACGAGTGCGACAAGGGGTCGGGCCGCCGGGCTGCATGAAATTTAGCCCAGCAGTCGAAGCAGAGCCCACGATATGATTTCAGGCCATCTGGATGTTGTCGGAATCGGCAACGCTATCGTGGACGTCATCGCCTCGGCCGAAGACGCGTTTCTTAAGCAGCACGGCATGGACAAGGGCGCGATTATCCTTATCGATGAATCGCGAGCACAGAGTGTTTACGACGCCATGGGCGCCGCGATGATCTCTTCGGGAG
>JALYVT010000239.1 GCA_030853105.1 Vulcanimicrobiota bacterium | reverse complement strand
GGCTTGGCCGTAGTAATTTTGGAACTTCAGCGCGAGCTTGGCGTGCTTCCCATGATGGTTCGCTGACCACGCGCGTTTCCAATCGTCGAGCAGACCGGCGATCAACGCATCTTCCTTGTCGTAATCCATTTGGCTCAAACCTTCGGAATCGACCGAGATGACTAGCGTGTTCGCTTGGATATCCGAACCCATCACCACACCCTTGTAGCGCGTCTTTGCGCGGTTGATGCTTGGTGTAAGCGCAGCACTTTCGCGATCGGTAACGATCTGCTGTGCGGAAGGCTTGGGAGCGGATGCACACCCGTCCGCGAGCGTTATGCAAAGAACCGCCAGGATTGCCGTTCGTAAACTCCTCATATGGCGTTCACAATACGGCCAAATAGCCCGCGTATCATGCCGACATGGATGGAATCGAATGGGCGGGAAGCGCAATGGCCGCGGCGCGTGCCCGGCTCGAGATCGCAACCCAAAATTTGGCCAACACCTCTAGTGACGGTTTTCGCAAAGCGCAGGCGCGGGGAAGCCTCGGTGCATCCGGCGTTCGGATCGATGCAGCCCGCTCGTTCGAGCAGGGCGGCCTGCGCCACACCGGCCGCACCGATGATCTCGCAATCGTCGGCGACGGCGCATTCGTGGTTCGCAACGGCAGCGGCCGACTGCTGGAGACGCGCAACGGCGCATTTGTGCGGGATCGACTTGGCCATCGGCACGACGACTCAGGAAATCGGTTGATCGACGTTCGCCTGGGAAAAGGCGCCTCACTTCGCACTGGTTTTCTCGAAAGCTCGAACGTCAATCCGATTGCCGAGATGATCGACGTGCTCGCAGCGCAACGCTCTTTTGAGAGCGCAGAGAAGGCGCTCTCCAGCATCGATCAAACGCGACAAAAGGCAAGCAACGAGCTTGCGCGGCTGAAATGAACCGCGCTATGTATGCGGCCGTGACCGGAATGGCGGCGCAGCAGACCAATTTGGACACACTCGCCAACAACCTGGCGAACGCCGATGTTGCCGGTTTCAAAGGTGCAGCCGCGTCGTTTACCGATATCGCGGCGCCCGGTTCTATTGGTCTTGGGACCGCCTCACTCGGATCGCACACTGTTTTTGAGCAAGGCAAACTCATGAAGAGCGGCGGCCCATTCGATCTCGCGATCGATGGGAGCGGCTTTTTCTCAGTCACGAACGCGGCTGGTGAACGCGCCTATACGCGTGACGGAGAGTTCTCTCGCAGCGCCGACGGGCATCTCCGTAATGCGCAGGACTGGATGCTCGCCGGTGTACGGATTCCGGCCGAGGCGACTGGTGTTACGGTCTCCTCAGACGGCGTTACCGTCGCGCAAACACCGCACGGCCCAGTTACCTGCGGACGAGTTCGACTCGCCGAGTTCGCAGCGCCCGAACATCTGGAATCAGTTGGCGGAACGCTGTTTCGCGCAACCGCGCAATCCGGCCGAGTAAAGATGGTCAATGCAAGCGCGCTGCATGGTCCGCAGATAAAATTCGGCATGCTTGAAAAATCGAACGTGTCGATCATCGAGTCGATGATGCAAATCCTTGCGGCTCAGCGAGCGTACGAAGCCAACGCGAAGGGCGTCCAAGCTGCCGATGAGATGCTGCGCATCGCCAACAACCTCAATCGTGGATAGGTCCGCAGCCGAACGTGTCGGCGCGCAATTCGAGGCGCTTCTGATGAGCCGAATCTTTGCTCCGATGGCCCATAGCTTTGGCCAACTCGGCGAAATGGTTGCCGATACTGCGGCGCGCTCGATTGCGGAGCACGACAGACACGGGTTCGGCAACACTCTCGCTCGATTCTTGGAGCAGCGTCGTGAGTGAGCATCGCGATGAGCGTGAAACCAAGATTCGCAGCCTTCTGCCGCTCGTTCGACGGATCGCACGGCGGATAAATGTCATCGTCGCCGGCAGTGAGATCGATGATTTGATTGGAGACGGCTGTATCGGGCTAATCCGAGCGGTTGATTCATTCGATCCAACGCGCGGCCCCACGCTCGAACACTACGCCGGAAAGATCGTCGCAGGGATGATGCTCAATGGGCTACGCCGTTTGGACCCGGTCTCCGAACGGGTGCGCCGCGAGATCCGCGAAGCTGACGCCGAGCGTTATCGGCTGGCTTGTAGCCGTGGCGAACTGCCGAGCGCTCGCGAGATGGAAGAGCGCCGCCCGGCACTGCGGCGAGCGAACGCGCATGTGCATCGCTATGTTCCGCTCTCGCTCGATGCGCCATTGCCCGAAACCGAGTTCGTGCGGGCCGATTGGAACGCTGACCCAGCGCGAATCGCAGGCGATCGCAGCGAACATTCTCGGGTTCGCGCGGCATTGGAAACGCTCTCGCCGCGGCAGCGAAAGATCGTTGCGCTCCATTATTTCGGGGATGTCCCGCTGCGCGCCATCGGGCAGTGCATGAACATCTCTGCCCAGCGCGCCTCGCAACTTCACCTTGGCGCTATCGCGAAGCTTAGAAAGCAATTCGATGCTGCAGCCGCGCATTGAGCGCGATTCGCGCAGCGCGACGATGTCGTCGCTAAGCGCGCTCGGGCAGTCATCGGCACTTTATCCGCTGCTGCCGGATATCGAGATTGAGACACCGCCGTTGCCGCGGGACCTTCCGCATTGGATGCGAGACAGCGCAGCGATCTCCGCGCGCTGTCGCAATCTGTTCACACGGATAAAACCGATCATCGTGCGGGTGCTGACGTTCTGGGACCATCAGGTGCGCTCGATTATGGTAGCCGGCCGCAACGTATGCGTCGATCCCAGCGGCTCCTATAAGGTCGAGTGACCAGGTTGAAAAAACGCCGTGACAGGTCTGCACATTATTGGGACAACTTCTGATCCTTGCCGCCGGAGCACCTACGCTTGGCGAAATTGTCGCCGATCTGCCTGCAGTCCGCCGTAAGACTGCACGAATTCCAAAACCGCGACCATCAAAACCACA
>JALYVT010000059.1 GCA_030853105.1 Vulcanimicrobiota bacterium | reverse complement strand
CGGCGATCGGCCCGGAATCGCGACGTTGACGATCTCGGCCAAAGACACCGTCGGTGACGTCATTGGCGGCACGGATCCGTACTATCTGCCGATCACGATCTCGACGACGGATACGAGCGGTCACGTCACCGCGTCGCCGGCCCTTCCCGCGAAGATCACGGCGCCGGGACAAAGCATCACGCTCAGCTACGACGGCAAAAGCGCAGCCAAATTCTTCCCCATTGATTCGGCCGTCGCCGGCGACTCGATCGTCAACCCGGTTTCGACAAACGCCGGAGCGCTCGCGCTCACGCAATCCGCTGGCGAATATGTCTATGTCTCCACGCAGTCAGACAACGCGGTGTACGTTTATGCGGCGGGACCGGCCGGTTCGAATACGCTCGCGAGAAAAATTTCGGGCCCGGCGACGACGATCGCCAATCCCGTCATGCTGGCCGTCGATACAAACGGCGCACTCTACGTCGTCAACTACCAGCGCGACGTTACGGTGTATGCGCCGGGCGCCGACGGTAACGCCGCGCCGATCATGACCTTCGCGGGCGGCGCGGGACATCCCGAATCGATCGAGTTGGTGGGCGGGCAGAATCCCGTCACCACCGGGCGGTCAAACGTGGCCGATGCAGGGACGACGACGGCGCAGTATTACAACGACATCTACCAGGCGGCGCCCGCGGGTGGCGGATTCATTTCAAGCAGTTCGCCGCAATCCGGCCTCAGCGCCTATTCAAAATCGCCGGCCAACGGCCAAGTGTGCTGGGCGGTCAATCCGGCATACGATAATCCTTGGACGCAGTGTTTCGACGTGCCGGTCGACGGAAAAGCGATGTACATTCCACAATACGCGACGTCCGACCTGAAGTTCCGCAGCGACGGTTTTCTCGTGGATTTGCAAACTTCGCGCGGTCACGTCGCGACGTATGCGGTCCCCACGAGCAATCCGAATTGGCCCAACAACCTGTGGCTTACGCCGACCTACGACCTGGGCGGTCCCTCGACGCAGCTCTCGGAGCCGCATCAGGTCGCTTTTGACAAAGCGGGTAACATGTACATTGCCAACTATGGTTCTGGTACCGGGCAAGGATCGATGACAGTCTACGCTCCGAACGCAACCGGCGATACCGCGCCGCTGCGCACCATAGGGGGATTCACGTACTTAACCGGCGTCGCCGTCGGTCCATAGCCGGCCGCGACTCCTGCAATGGACGGGTCCGGCCGCTTGTGATATGATCGCGCGGTTGTTCACTATCTCACCCGGCATGGAGGCGGGGTGGCATGGTCCCCAAGTGACCTGCGCCAGGACGGAGGCCGGTCGGAGACCAGAAAAGGAAGCTCATGTCTGTTATCTCTATGCGCGCCCTGCTTGAGGCGGGCGTCCACTTCGGTCACCAGACCCGGCGCTGGAATCCGAAGATGAAGCCGTACATCTTTCAAGAGCGCAACGGCATCTACATCATCGACCTCTCCCAGACCGTCCAGAAGCTGCGCGAAACCTACGCGGTGCTCAAGCAGATGTCGCGCGAGGGCAAGGTCGTGCTCTTCGTCGGCACCAAAAAACAGGCGCAGGACGTCGTGCGCGAAGAGGCCGAGCGGGCCGGAACCTACTTTATAAACCAGCGCTGGCTGGGCGGAACGCTAACCAACTTCCAAACCATCCAGAAGCGAATCGCTCGCCTGCGCGAGCTTGAGGGCATGAAGCAGCAAGGCACCTTCGATGTGCTCCCCAAAAAAGAGGTCAGCAAGCTCAGCGACGAGCTGACTAAGCTCGAACGGTTCCTCGGCGGCATCAAGGATATGCATAAGCTGCCGGACGCGATCTTCATCGTCGATCCGAAAAAAGAGCGGATTGCCGTGCTGGAAGCCCGCAAGCTGAAGATTCCGATCATCGCCGTGATCGATACCAATTGCGACCCCGACGAGATCGACTATCCGATTCCCGGCAATGACGATGCGATCCGGGCGGTCAAGCTGATGGTCAGCAAGATCGCCGATGCGATCATCGAGGGCCGTACCGAGACCGAGAGCTCGGGCGAGGCCGCCGATGGCGAAGGCGAGACCGACTATTCGGCCTATGCCGAGCCGGCCGCGCAGGAGGCGGCGGTCTAGTCTCCCCGGAAACTCTGCCGTGACAACTTTCCTTGAGGAGAGAGGCCGCCGCGGCCTCTCTTTTCAAGTACCCACACCGATCTTGGAGAATTACCGTGTCCACCGCGATCTCATATCAGCCGAAGGCTGAAGAAGTCAAAAAGCTGCGCGAAGTAACCAGCGCCCCGATGATGGACTGCAAGCGCGCCCTCGTCGAAGCCGGCGGCGACTTTGAAAATGCCAAAACCCAGCTGCTCGAGCGAGGCGCGGCCCAAGCGGCCAAAAAAGTCGATCGCGTTGCAAACGAAGGCCTCGTCAGCAGCTACATCCATGCTGGCAGTAAGATCGGCGTGCTCGTCGAGGTGAACTGCGAGACCGACTTTGTCGCCCGCAACCCGCGGTTTGCAGAGCTGACCCGCGACATCGCCATTCATATCGCCGCGCTGTCGCCGATCTATCTCGACCGGGCGAGCGTTCCGGCTGAAGTCGTTGAGGCGGCGAAGGCCGAGTTTGCGGCCGCCGTTCCGCCCGGCAAGCCGCCGGAGGTCATTACCAAGATCATCGACGGCAAACTTAACAAGTGGTTCGAGGAGCGCTGTCTGCTCGATCAGCCGTTTGTGAAGGACGACGCGATCAGCATCAGCGAGCTGATTCACGGGGTAGTCGGCGTGCTCGGAGAGAAAATACAGGTGCGCCGCTTCACAAAATACGCTTTGGGAGACAATCAAACCACTTGAGTTCGCAGCAACCGGTCTACTCGCGCATACTCCTCAAGATATCCGGTGAAGCGTTCTCGGGAACCGAGACCGGCGTCGATGTGAACACCACGCGCGTCATGGCCGATCAAATCGCCGAGATCAGCCGTGACGGCGTTTCGGTTGCGGTGGTCGTCGGCGGCGGTAATATTTGGCGCGGCAAAGTTCACGAAGAGGCCGGGATGGAACGCGCGACCGCCGATTACATGGGGATGCTTGCGACCGTCATCAATGCGCTCGCACTGCAGGATGCGCTTGAACGCATGGGCATTCCGTCGCGCGTCCAAACCGCCATTGCGATGCATCAAATCGCCGAGCCGTACATTCGCCGAAAAGCGATACGCCACTTAGAGAAGGGGCGGGTCGTTATCTTTGCGGCTGGAACCGGCAATCCATATTTTACCACCGATACGACCGCTGCGCTGCGCGCTGTCGAAGTGAACGCGCAAGCGATTCTCAAAGCGACCAAAGTTGACGGAATCTATTCGGCCGATCCCAAAAAAGACCCGACCGCAACCCGCTTCGATCGGCTCGATTATCTTGAAGTCTTGCAGCGCGGCCTCGAGGTGATGGACAATACCGCGCTAACGCTTTGCATGGATAACGCGATACCGATTGTCGTCTTCGATATGGGCGTACCCGGAAATATTCGTCGCGTCGTGTGGGGCGAGCCGATAGGAACATCCGTGAGCAGAGCACCGGTCGGCGCGACCGCAGGAGGAGTACGATGACCGACAACGCCGTTCTTGGCGATGCACAGAGCAAGATGAGCAAGGCGCTCGATGTTGTGCGTTCGGAGTTCGCATCAATCCGAACCGGCCGCGCGACCCCGGCGCTCTTGGATCGCCTGCATGTTGAAGCATACGGCAGCGCGGTGCCGCTCAAGCAAGTTGCAACAGTTACAACACCGGATGCGCGCTCGCTAATGATCGCGGCGTACGATCGCAGTATGGTTGGTGAGATTCGCAAGGCGATCGAGAAGAGCGATCTGGGACTCACCCCGAACGTCGATGGGAACGCCATCCGACTTTCGATTCCGCCGCTGAATGAAGAGCGCCGCAAAGACCTGGTGAAAGTCATCAAGAAAAAGGCCGAAGACGGTCGAATCGCCGTGAGAAATGTTCGCCATAAGATTCACGACGATCTCAAAGCACAGCTAAAAGATCATAAGCTAACCGAAGATGAGAGCAAGCGTTTTCAGGACCAGCTTCAAAAGGTCACGGATAAGTTCGTTAAGGAGATCGACGGTCTCGTGATCTCAAAAGAAAAAGAAATCATGGAGGTATAAGCTTCCATGTCGGTTGCGCGCGACGATCTCGTGCTTATGCCGGAGACGGTCGCGCGTCGCTTGCTGGGGGCTCGCCCGCTGGCGCTTTCGGTGCTGGCCCCGGTTGGTCCGTGGCTCGGACGCGGAACGCTACGCGTCCTGCGGGTGCGCGAGTCGCTTGACGGAATCGAACTCACCGTCGGATACGAGTCGTATTGCCGTGTCGATAGCTAAAATCGCTCCGAGCACGGAAAAGCTCGATTTGGGGCATCTCCCACGGCACGTTGCAATCATCATGGATGGGAATCGCCGTTGGGCGAAAGCCCGCAGCCTTCCGGCGATTGAGGGGCATCGCCGCGGAATTATCGCGCTGCGCGAGATCACGCGGGTTGCGAGCGAACTGCACATCCCATACATGACCGTCTATGGCTTCTCGACCGAAAATTGGAAGCGCGACTCAAAAGAGATCTCGTTACTGCTCGATCTGTGCGTCTATTTTGCGCAAAACGAGTTGGCCGAACTTCGCCGCAATAACGTCCGCGTAAAAGTCCTCGGGGACTATCAAGCCCTGCCGAAACGCTCGCGCGAAGCACTCGTTGGGCTGATGGAACGGACCGCCGGGTGCGATGGGTTGCAGCTCAATCTGGCCGTCAACTATTCGGCGCGCGCCGAGTTACGCAAAGCCATCCGAGCGATTGCGAGCGATGTTTCCGCCGGTAAACAGGATCCTAATGAGATCGACGACGCGAAGATCGCATCGTATTTGTATACCGGCGATCTGCCCGATCCGGATATCTTGATCCGTCCCGGCGGCGAGCATCGGCTCTCCAATTTCTTGCTTTATCAGGTTGCCTATACGGAACTCGTGATGAGTGATGTGTTTTGGCCGGATTTTTCAAAGGCTGATTTTCTCGGCGCACTTATCGACTATCAGACACGCATTCGGCGCTTCGGAGGCATGTGAACCTCGAGGCGGCGCATAACGTAGCGCCCAGAAATCCCATCACCGCGAACCGGGTGTGGTTCGGCTTGCTGGTTGCGGTTATCGGTATCGCTGCGACGCTCACACCGTATTCGTTTTATCTTCTGATTCTTCTGATTGGTCTGGGTTGTTTGTACGAACTTGCCAGTCTGTGCGAGAAGAAGGGTCAGCCGCTTGAGTATCCGGTTGCGATGCTCGGCGTGGTTGCATTCATCGTGTTGGCGGTCTTCAATTTGCTGCACCGCTGGGAAGGTGTACTGCTTGCCGCGATTGTGCTGGTGACGTTTTGGATCGGCATGTACGGCGAGCAACACGGATATTTCGCGCGGACCGCTTACACGCTGCTGTCGGTTCTCTACATCGGGAAACTACTCACCTATTTTGTCTTTATTCGACAGATTCCGCATTCGGGGCTCTACTACACACTCTACGTCGTGATTCTCATTGCGCTGACTGATACTTTGGCGATGTTCATCGGCGTACTCATTGGGCGTCATCCGCTTACGAAAGTGTCGCCAAAAAAGACGGTCGAAGGTTCGCTCGGTGCGCTTCTTGCGGTGAGTCTGATTGGGGCGTTGCTCGCGCCGAGTATGTTTTTGCATCTTCAGTGGTGGCAGGGTGCGGTCATCGGTGCAATGACATCGATTGCTGCGCAGGCCGGCGATTTGGTTGAATCGTCGCTCAAGCGGGATGCGGGCGTGAAAGATGCCGGTAGCGCGATCGCCGGGCACGGTGGCCTGCTCGATCGATTCGACTCCTATCTCTTCGGCGGGATGGCGTTTTTCGCGGCACTGCATCTGCTCGGTATTCTCTCGGTAAACCAATGACGCGCAGACGGGTCGCAATCTTAGGCAGCACCGGTTCGATCGGTACCCAAGCGCTCGATGTGATTGCCGCTCATCCCCAGCACTTCGAGGTCGTCGGCCTCGCTGCCGGTGAGAACACCGATCTGCTTGCCGAACAAGCGCGCACCTTTTCGCCAAAGTTCATTTCATGCGCCGCGGACGGTCCGCAAGCGCTGATCGCGGTTGCCGCTGAGTCCGGCGCGCAGGTTCTCCTCGCTGCCACCGACGGCTTTGTCGCATTTGATGCAATCTTTGCCGCAGTCGAGCGTGGAATCGATATTGCCCTTGCAAACAAAGAGTTGATCGTCGCGGCGGGCGAGATTCTAATCGACGCCGCGAAACTCAGCGGATCGAAGATACTGCCGGTCGATAGCGAGCATAGCGCCATCTTCCAATGTTTAGTCGGGGAAGACCCACAACGGGTGCAGAGCATCGTATTGACCGCTTCCGGCGGTCCGTTTTGGCGAAAGAGCGTTGCCGAACTTGCAGACGTGAGGCCCGATCAGGCGCTCGCCCATCCGACCTGGCAGATGGGCACGAAGAATACGATCGACTCGGCGACCATGATGAACAAGGGGCTGGAGGTGATCGAAGCCTGCCGCCTATTCGACCTGCCGCCGGATCGAGTCAAGATTTTGGTGCATCCTCAATCGATCGCTCACGGCTTTGTCATCTTTACCGACGGTAACGTGAAAGCGCAGTTGGCGCCGCCGGACATGCGCCTGCCGATCGGCTACGCGCTAGCCTATCCCGATCGTCTGTCTTCAGAGCGTAGCCGAAGGGGCGATGCGCTGGGGGCGATCGGCGGGAATCCTGGGCAAGCCGCCGTGCGTTATGATTTTGAGCTCCCGGATTGCGAGCGCTTTCCGTGCGTTCGGCTGGCATACGAGGCGGCGCAAGCAAGGGGGACGTTGCCGACAGTGCTCTCGGCTGCAAACGAAATTGCCGTAATCGCGTTTCTTGAAGGTGCGGTATCCTTCACCGATATCCCAGCTTTGATCGAAAAGGTGATGGCAGAAGTCCCGGCCGGCGAAATGAGCATCGCCGGCGTCCGGCAGGCCGACCGGGAAGCCCGAGCACTCGCTCAACGTTTACTCGCCTCTGAGGTAACATGGTAATCCTGGCCCTGATAAACCTGGTGCAGATCGAGAAGGTCGCGACCTTCTTGCTGATGCTCTCGATTCTCGTCGTGCTGCATGAATACGGCCACTTTATCTTAGCGCGCCGAAATGGTGTTCGCGTTAATGAGTTTGCCGTCGGCTTCGGGCCGAAGCTGTGGTCGTGGACGAGCCCGCGCAGCGGAACCAAATACGCGCTCAACCTGCTTCCCATCGGCGGCTACTGCGCGATGCAGGGTGAAGACGGTAAGACCACCGAGGCAGAGCAGCGCCGCGAATTTCTGGAGCAAAGCACCGCGAACGCCGATGACAACTTTCAGGCGAAGTCAACCGGCGCGCGGTTAGCGATCGTGGTCGCTGGGCCGGCGATGAACTTTGCACTTGCATTTGTGATCTTGCTTTTCAGCGCCCTGGTATTCGGCGTAGTGAGTACGCAGGACCAGCCGGTGATTGGGCCGCTGACCGCCGGCTTTCCGGCGCAAAAAGCCGGCTTGCAAACCGGTGACCGGATTACCGCGATCAACGGTCAGGTCGTCAAGGGCGGCGACGTTTTAGTAAACCTGATTCACGGCTCGCTCGGAAAGCCGATAGCGCTCGCGTATACGCGCAACGGCGTCGGAAAGACCATCAAACTCACGCCGGTCAAGTGTCCGCCGCCGCAGACAAAGTTTGGCTGCATCGGTTTCAACCCGATCCCCGCGTATCACCGCGTGAATCCAATCGAAGCAATTGTCGATTCCGGCAACTCTTTCGCGGCTGCCGCGCAGACCGTCGTCGGCGGCTTAGTGCTTATCGTGAGCCACCCCAAAGTGTATGCGAGTCAAATCAGCGGCCCAATCGGCATGGGGCAGGCCGCCGGCGTCGTTCAAGATTTCGGCTGGGCGGCTTATTTGAACTTCGCAGCGGTCATATCGTTTGCGCTGGGGTTGTTCAACTTGCTTCCGCTTCCGGCGCTGGACGGTGGTCGCGGTGTTTTCATCGTTGCAGAGATGTTGCGCGGTAAACCGGTCGATCCCGAAAAAGAAGCGTTAGTTCACGTCGCCGGTTTCGCGCTGCTGATGGTCCTCATGCTATTCGTCGCGTTTCACGACGTTGCGCGCATCGTCTCAGGTAAGGGAGTATTCTGAGATGATTCGGTTACGACGCGAGAGCAAGCCGGTGTTCTTGCAGAATAAGACCGGTAAAGCGGATGCAAAAAGCATCTGGATCGGCGGCGATCATCCCGTGGTCGTTCAGTCGATGACCACGACCGACACGGCCGATGCCGATAAAACGCTCGAACAAATATACGGACTTGCAATGGAAGGCTGCGAAGTTGTTCGGGTCACCGTGAAGGACGCGCCTGACGCCGCCGGCTTGCCCGCAATCGTCAGTCGATCGCCGGTACCGATTGTTGCCGACATTCACTTCGATTACAAAATGGCGTTGGCCGCAATTGAAGCCGGCGTGGCGAAACTCCGCTTGAATCCCGGTAACATTCGCGATGTTGGGAAGACTCGCGAAGTCGTCGAAGCGGCTAAAGCTCGCGGGATACCAATTCGGATTGGTGTTAATATGGGCTCGCTTGCGCCGGATTTGGAGAAGAGTCTCGGGCTCACGCCGGAGGCAATGGTCGAGTCGGCGCTTCGCCATGTACAGATACTGGAAGATTTAAACCACACCGACATTGTGATCTCGTTAAAAGCGCACGATGTTCTCAATACGGTCTATGCCTATCGCTTGATGGATCAGCGCCTGCGCGAGCGCGACACCCCATACGCGTTGCATCTGGGAATTACCGAGGCCGGTTTACTGCGCGACGGTACGGTCAAATCCTCGATTGGGCTTGGAATCCTATTGTTTGAAGGCATCGGCGACACGATTCGAGTTTCGCTTGCGGCCGATCCAATTGAAGAGGTTCCGGTCTGTTGGGGAATCCTCAAATCGCTGGGACTGCGCGAGAAGGGCTTTGAGATTACCGCTTGCCCGTCGTGCGGCCGCGCCGAGATATCGGTGCTGGAACTCGGTCGCAGCGTCGAAGCGATCGCTAAAGAGTATAGCGCGCCGGTAAAGGTCGCCGTCATGGGCTGTGTGGTGAACGGTCCGGGAGAATCGAAGATGGCCGACGTCGGCGTAGCAGGCGGTAAGGGTAAAGGCGCGATTTATCGGGCCGGCGAGCTGGTCGGAACCTACCCGGAAGATCAACTGCTGGGTGCGCTGCGTCTTGAGATTGAAAAAGTCATCAGCGAAAAGTATCCGGCGTATGCGGCCGAGGTGCGATGAACGAGCGACGCCGCAGTTGGCTAACGCTTGCGATCACAGCAGTCGTCGCACTGGCGGTCTCGCTCGTCCTCGCTTTTTCGAACCCAGCCGAAGTGCGGGTTGACGGTCAGAACCTCATCAGCGACGTTCCACCGGTGACGCATCTCGATCACGTCTATGTTCCCCTGCGCGCGGTGGCCGATGCATTGGGTGCCGACATCGGCTTCGAGAAACGCACCGGATCGCTTGAAGTTATGCGGAACGGGCAGGTCCTCAAATTGAGGGTCGGGGATCCACATGCGAGTCTTAATGGTATGAAGATGACGCTCAAGCACCCGGTGTTCATCGTTCGTGGCCGCGTTATGATCGGGCTCAAAGCGATTTCGCGCGCCTTCGGCGTACGCGTGAGCTACGATAAACGCAGCGCGCGAATTGATGTGAACACTCCCGGTGTTATCGAAGCCGATACCGGAACTAGCCGCTAAGTCTAGGTGTACTCCAACCCTTCGGGCTCGACGACCGGCTCGATCTCGTTGGGTTTGGACTTCCAGAAGCCGTAAGCAAAGAAGAAGATAAGGCCGACAGCCATCGATATTCCGAAGTTGCGCCAGGTGAGCGACGACAGGCCGAAAATCGCCAAGAACGAGGCGAACAGGATACCCAAGATCGGAAACCACGGCACGAACGGCGAGCGGAACGAGCGTGGAATATCCGGACGCGTTTTCCGCAGCCAGAGCACCCCGCCGCAGACAACGGTGAAGGCCAGAAGCGTGCCGATATTGACCAAATCGAGCAGGATTTCAAGCGGGACGATCAAGGTGAGGATCGCAACGGCAACCCCGGTAATCATCGTCATAAGCACCGGCGTTTTGAAGCGTGGGTTGACTTTGGCGACAAACGGCGGCAGCATCTTGTCGCGCGACATAACGTAAAAGATGCGGGTTTGGCCGAGCAGCGAGCTTAAGGCGACACTCGTGGTTCCGGCTAAGACGCCGAGCGTAATCGCCCAGTTCACGAACGGGTTGTGAAGCGGAGCGATCGCGGCTTGCAGAGCCGCGTTTTGATCGACGTGACGCCACGGAACAATTCCGATTAGCACGACGGCGACCACGCAATAGATAACCGTTCCGATAGCCAGCGCTCCCATTACACCGACCGGTACATCGCGCTGCGGGTTCTTGCACTCTTCGGCCGTAGTTGTTGCGGTGTCGAATCCGATATAGCTGAAGAAGACCAGCGCCGCACCCGGGATGATGCCGTTGCCGTTCCCGCCGCTAAACGGCGTCATGCTGCCCCAGCCCAGCGGCGCGAACCCGCCCCAATGCCACAGATTACTCGCATGAAAGAGCGAGAAGCCGAAGATTACGAAGACGATGAGTGCGCCGATCTTCAAGACCACGAAAATATTGTTAGTGCTGGCGGTTTCTCGAA
This sequence comes from Vulcanimicrobiota bacterium, assembly GCA_030853105.1. Classification (GTDB taxonomy): domain Bacteria; phylum Vulcanimicrobiota; class Vulcanimicrobiia; order Vulcanimicrobiales; family Vulcanimicrobiaceae; genus JALYVT01. The sequence continues at coordinate 559 of JALYVT010000059.1, read as the reverse complement.
TACCGACCGAGAGCAAAATCGAGAGCAGAATGACGAATAGCGCGCCGACGATATCATACTGCGAGTGCAGCAAATCCCAGCCGGCCGGATTCCACCACGGGCCATGCACGATTAAATGCGAGGTTTGCGCCCAGAGCGGAACGTTAACGTGAAGCTGATTCTTGAGCACATCCTGGATCGCGCCCGAAAACTGCTGAGCGACCGGCGCTGCGCTGATGCCGTATTCAAACAACAGACTTAAACCGACAATCCAAGCGATGAGTTTGCCGAGCGTTGCGTAGGCATAGGTGTAGGCGCTTCCCGCGATTGGCACCATCGAACCAAGTTCCGCATAGCACAACGCCGCAAAAAACGATGCGACGCCTGCTAAGAGATAGGAAATAATGATGGCGGGGCCGGCTTTTGCGACGCCGGGCCCGATCGTGGTGAAGATTCCTCCGCCGATCATCGTGCCCAGGCCAATCGCGATGAGGTCTTTGGCGCTAAGAACTCGCCGGAGGATCCGCCGCTTGGAAAACTCCCGCAGCTTCTCTAGATTGGTGGTTTCGAAGAGTTGTTG
>JALYVT010000058.1 GCA_030853105.1 Vulcanimicrobiota bacterium | reverse complement strand
GTGTATAGTAGCCCACCACCACATTAATGTCTTTGCTTGGAATCACGCCCATCGTCAGGCCAACTTTGTCTTGCAGAAACGGTTTCGTGTCGCCGGGAGGCGTGATCGCGACATCCGCGAGCACCTCGTAATTGCCGCCTTGAATAAGCGGATCGGCATACCCGTAATTCACAAAGTAGTTCTTCGGTCGCGCGGTGATTTTGCTAAGTACCGCGGCAATAAATGGTGAGACGCTGGCAATCTGGTCAACATTGTAGCGCTGGGCATGGAAATTGCTCACGGCAATCGCGACTACGCCGGCGTTCTGGCAGGAGGCTGGACAGCGTGCGTTGGGATTCACGTAGTCGTACGCCGTAATCGTCTGGGCGACCCGATCCCAGTTGTACGCCTTAAAGTGCGCAGTTTTCGCGGCTCCGACTGAATAGAGATCGACTTCATGGCCGTCGCTATTATCGACGCCGTTGACGTCGGCGGCCGGCACGAAGATGGCTCGGGCGTTGTAGGCTTCGGCCTGCTCGCAAGCGCGACGTCCTCGATCGCGATTTTCTGCGCGAACTGCACCAACGGATGTTTGGCGAGGTGTGGCGTTGGGCGCGGCAATATCGCACGACCGCCCGCAACATCGGCGTCGACGTGTACCGGATCGCGGTGGACGTGCAGCAATCCATCGAGGATGCGCGATACTGGGCCCAACACGCCATCTATTCGCCCGACGAAATCGCCGTACGGTTTAGCCACCGCCTTGTCGCCATTCATCCCTTTCCGAATGGGAACGGGCGCTTTTCGCGCCTCGTCGGCGATCTTCTCGCTCATCAGCTTGGGCGGCCACCCTTCACGTGGGGCCAGGCAAACCTGATAAATGCCGGGGAGACGCGTGCCCGATACATCGAGGCTCTACAGGCCGCCGACAATCACGATTTCGGAGCGTTACTGCTTTTTGTCCGCTCTTAACCGGCTGGATAACAGCGACCGACATTGTTCACGTTCATACGGTCGCACCGGGAAACGGCGGAACTGCGGCTACCCTAACTCGCAGCCTCAAGTCGGCCGGACGGGTTGCAGCCTAAGATAGAGAGCCGCGGGAATAACTTGCGTCAAATTGTCCCGATTATATGTTCCTCGACAAAGTGCGATCCGTCCCAAACGAGCTGTGTTGATCCCACGACGCGCACACCAAGCACCATTTCAGGTCCAAAGGAACCGATGCAGTGACCGCCGTGTTTATTACGAATGCTATCGTAATGCACGGAGTTTGTCTGTTCGCGCATCTGTGCACCAAAGACTTGCGCGGCGCTGTAGTCAATGGGATCGTAGTATTTAAAGGAAATATGCGGCTCAACCGATCGACGAATATCCGCGGTCCTTCCGCGCAATTGCAAAGCCAGTCGCACCCGCCCCGTTTTCATCGTTGGGGCATTTCCGTCGCGATATATTTTTGAGAGATGATACGAACTCTCGTGAAGGGCCGTTGCCGCCGAGTTTGCGCAGTATAACACACCAAACGTTCCGTCGCTAAAGCGGCTGGGACCAGGATACATGAATGACGCTTGGATGTAGGCGCGCGGGTTTCCAGGTGTGGCTCCTGTCACATTCGCAAGCGTTCGGAGCGCGCTTCGTTCTTCCGCGGTGTCAACCAGCGTATCACAAACCAGGCTGCGCAATGGAAATGCGAGCCGCACGCAACGTTCGTTGAGTTCGGTAAGCATCAGCGAGTCAGTGCCTGCTCAACATAACGGCGGACCTCAACCAAGGCAGTGAAGCTGCCGGTCAGCAACAGTTCCGCCGGAGTGTGAGCGTCAAACGCCGCGTTAGGTTCGTGAATCCAGCGGTCCGCGTACTCGCCGTCACCGAAGAGCCGATGCAGCCCATCGTAAACACCGAGCAAATGCGAAATCCGCTCGATCGAATCCCGGTCCAACGGGCCTCGATCTCGTTCGAACCAATCACGCACCGTGCGCGCCGGCTGACCCAGCAATCTGGGAATGTCACCTTTCTGCAGGTGCCAGCGCTCACAAATCCGTCTCAAGGCCTTAAGGGCCGCCAACCGCGAGATCGTGGGGTTTTCGGTGGTGAAGGCAATCAATGGAGAAAAGCGAGTGGCCATATTGCCGATTGTACGGCAAATTCGGCAATATTGCCACCCCTCGAGCTTACAGCCTTCTCGCCTGCCACGACCAGACAGTTTTGTATCATGGCATTGACACGAACGGCATTTTTGTGTTAGCTATATGACACAATGCATCTAGAACTTTTCGGGCAACACTTGGTCATCTTCGTATTCGCCGCGCTTGTGGTGGTGCTCTATGGCGGAGGTTGGGGTACGCGCGAGCAGCGAGTTGTTGCCGCGCCGATTGCGCTGCTAATTGCCGTGCTCGTTGCCTTCGGGATCGCTGCCCCGGTTATCGCGTATGCGCTGCTGTGCCTTACGATGACCGGCGCGTATCTCTTTCGAGAGGAGCGCGCGCGAAGCCGCCGCGTTGCATCGCTTGCTCCGCGCCCCGCTGTCGATGTAGTTCCTACCATTTGGATTGTAACTGCTGCTGCCTCGTCAATATTGGTGACGCCCTACGTGGTGTTTGCAGAACAGCAGGTCGCCGCGATCGTCGTCGCCCTGTGCGCCCTTGTTATGGCGGCTGTGGCTTGGCGCATAGCAACCGCTCCGATACAGCTTGCAGGCAAGGATATACAATCGGAGAGACTGCACGATCGTGTATGGCGTTTCCGCCGAGTCGGAATAACTGCCGTGGTTGCAGTCGGCAGCATCTTCGTGTTCACAAGCTTTGCAAATGCTGGACTGCCCTCCACGTTGGCCGCGATCCCCGTCTTCTACCTCGCGCACCTTGCTTCGTTCGTCGTATGGATAGGATTGGCTCTGTGGTATGCGTACGTGAAGCTCCGCGATCGCTCGTCGTGCGCGTCAGCTCTGTGAATGAGCTTTTTATTGCGGTCGATTCGGATCTGGAAACTGCGCCGTTCCAGCAGATCATGAATCAACTCCGCGGTTTCATCGAACGCGGAGATTTGCATGCCGGCGACCCGCTGCCGACGGTGCGGCAACTGGCGGGTGATCTCGGTGTTGCTCCTAATACCGTGGCTCGGGCGTACGCCGATCTGCAAGAACAAGGTTGGCTCACAAGCGAAGGCCGACGCGGCACTCGCGTCGCAACGCACGCTCCCACTAATGATAAGCGAACGCGAACGCGCATTTTACGCGAAGCGGTGGCGCATTTCATCGGCACCCTCACCCATCGCGGTTATTCCGAAGACGAAGTCGCTACCGCGCTCCAGCCGTTTGGCAAGCCATGAGCCGATGCCAATAGCAGCTAGAGGTCGCCAGCCTTGCCCGCCAAAAGAAGAACCTATGAAAAACGCCACACCCTCACGGCGATTTGCAATCGCCGCTCTTGCGATTCTTACTATCGCGCTCTCTGTGCCATCGGGCGCTAGTACGCAGCAGCTAACGGCAAGCTCGCCGGGGGCCTTTCCAGTGGGCATCACCGTCGTTGCCTCCGGAGTATTCACGGCGAGTGATCTTGTCCGTATCTATACCGTCGCACCGGGAAAGGGCGGAACTGCGGCTAGCCTAACTCGCAGCCTCAAGTCGGCCGGACTCGAATCGAGTGCGCTGCAGATCAACCCTTTTTCGTCAGTCGTTCGTGCGGCGCCTGAGCGTGACAGGGTCGTTCGATCGGCGATTGCGCACGCGCACTGGCAGGTGCAAGGTGATGCGACAAGCGCGCCGGCCGACCCTGAGGCTGCATCGCAGGCGGCGCTTGCCGCGGCGGTTCGCGTAGCGCGCAAAAGAGCCGAAGCGATCGCGCAAGCCGATGGACGCAAAGTGGGTAGACTTCTCAATGTCGAGCCGTCGGCGATCGACTTGCTGGAAGGTGTGGCCGACAAAATTAATCCGTTGGCTGCGCTCAATATGCAGAGCGGGCCGGAAGTGAAGGCATTCGGGATATTTACGTTCGAGTTGCTTCCGTAGGGTATTTTCGCCGAGCAGGTTCCCGCTAGGGTGCGGCTTCAAACCGATTGACCGTGTCGATAAAATCCAGAGCCGATTGAAGATCACTTCCAGCCAGTGTTGACATGAGACGCTGGACGACCGGGTTGCCGCTTAAGCGAGCGGCAAATCGGTTCGAAGCCCAGACTGCGGCAGCTAAAACGGTGACCCCGAACAGGACGTTGACGGCTAGATAAACGGGGCTGACGAATTGGTAAACATCCAAGCCGAACGCGCGGCAAACCACAATAGACAGCGGCACCCACATGAGCGGAGCGAAAAACAGCAGCCACTTCGTAAGCGTGATACGCACAACGCGCAGCGTTTCAAGGTTACGCTGAAGGCTGACAACGGGCTCGTCGTAGTCGATCTTCGCTATCAATACGAGTTGGCGGATGCCTGAAATGAACATCGCTAGTGCGTACAACTGCAATCCGGCAGCCGGAACGAAATATTTCAGCTCTGAAAAATGATCCGCGGCGAATGATCCAACCGCAGTCAAGATGGTGAACAGCAAAATCATTTCCAGCGTTAGCGCGCGAGAAAAGTTGCGCATTGAGTTTTCGGTCCGCTGCAAATTGGCCTGATTGAACAACAGACTGTTAAAACGAAGGCTGGACTCCAGGTGTTCGGATTGCCCTTTCCAAAGCGCTTTGACGTCATCGAGTTCCATGTTCATTCTTTCTTTGAGGCGATCAGTTGGGTAGAAGCATTGCGGAAGCGTAGCTTAATGCGGCCGATTTTCGTCGCGACGTTGGTTACCGAAATCCCCAAGACGTCAGCGATCTCCGCATGGCTCATGTCATCCAAATAGAGCAGCATGAGCGCGCGATCCAACTCACCCAGCTCCTCGATAAAGTCGTAAAGTATGCTGCGTTGCTCGTCCCACGGCGTCGGCGAATCGGCGGCCCGGGTTTCGAGGTGGGCCTCCTCAAGAGGTTCACGAGTTTTTGAATACCGTGACTCGCGGCGATAATTTGAGATCGCAACGTTGACGCAGATCCGGTACATCCAGGTCGAGAAGCGAAAGTGGCTGTCATAACGGGGATAGGCGTACCACAGTTCTGCTGTGATCGTTTGGACCAGATCCTCCCGCTCGGTGGGATTGCTGCAATAGACGCTCGCGACTTTAAGCACGATCCCGCGGTGCTCGTTGAGCGTCTCGAGGAACGTGGACTGGTTTAGGCTGGTCAAATGGCCTGGTCGCTGTTCATTGCGGGTGTGCATTCTCTCTATGATTCGCTTCAGTTCCGCGAAAAATCACAAAGTGCTTACGAATCAAACGCCTGGGCCCGAGCAGGCACTCCACCACAGTGTTGTATTAACGCCGACTCAGACAACCCGATCCTCAACGAAGCGTTCTCCATTCCAAATCAACCGCGTCGGTCCCAAGATGCGCACGCTGTCGTAGTGCACCGCGTCCGCGTGCTTGAACACTCGCGTTTCAAATGCGGTGCGAGCCTTCCGACAGCGCTGTTGCGAACGAATTGGCGCAATACAATACACCGAAAGTTCCGTCACTAAATCGGCTGGGACTTGGGTGTCTGAAAGGCGCTTCCACGTACGCCCGCGGATATTCGTCGGTGCTTCCTGTCACTGCCGACAGACGCTTTGAGCGCACTTCGCTCCTCCGGGGTATTTACCAGCGCATTCCAAGCTGCGCTTCGCAACGGGAAAGCGAGTCGCGTAAAACTCTGGTCTAACTCAGTCAACACTACCGGATTAGGGCCTGCTCGATATAGCAGCGGACTTCAACCAGGGCCGTGAACGTGCCGGTCAACAAAAGCTCGGACGGTGCGTGTCCGTCAAAGGCCTGATTGGGCTGGTGAATCCAGCGGTCCGCATAATCGGCGTCGCCAAAGAGCCGGTGTAGCCCATCATAAATGCCGAGCAAGTGCGATATCCGCTCGACCACATCTCGGTCCAGCGGCCCACGGTTCGAAACTATAGCACAAAGTGGCAAATTGCCAATCGGAGGTGCTCCCCTTAACGGCTTTGCGGCACAATTGAGACGCGCACGAAATCGTTGAGGCGGACCCACTTCGTCATAGCGGCGCGAAGTTGTGCTGGCGTTACACCCAGCAGTTCGTTCCATTCCATTTGGTTGCTCTGGTTCGTTGTTGAGGTGCCGGCGAGCAACTGCGCGGCAAGTCCCGAATAACTGTCACCGGCAAGCGCGCTGCGCGCAAGCCAAACAGCTTTTGCGCGTGCTAAATCTTCGCTCGATACATTGGTAGTTTGCATGTTGCGCAGGTCCGCGCGAAGCGCGCCTTCGGCAGCGGCGACGTTTTTTGGGTCGGCCGCAAATGAGAATACGTAAGTCGAGCGCTGATGACCGATGTCGAGCGTTGAACCGACGCGATAGACGTATCCATGTCGCACGCGCAGATCCTCGAATAGCCGCGATGCCGAGCCTTCGTCGGTAAGAATCGTATCGGCCAAGTCGAGCGCGTAGCGGTCTGGATTAGATTGATGAATCGCAAGGGTTTCGCCAAGCTGAACGTTCGTTTGGGCAGTCGTCGCGGACTCAATCGTTACCGATGACGCTCGATTCAGCGGTATCACAGGGTACTTGAACGTGGGCTTGAGCCCGTGATTTTTCCAACCGCCGAAATAGCCGGCGATCTCGTGGTAGGCGACTGTAGGATCGATGTTACCCACGATTGCAATCGCGGTTTCATCAGGACGAAACGCCCTGTTGTACCATGCGTGCACGTCGTCAAGTGTCATACTGCGCACCGATGTCGAAGTCGGATGCCGGCGCACTGGGTCTCCGTATGGGTACAGTTTCGCATCCATCGCAAGCAGCGCCTTCCAGCCCGGCTGACGTTGGCCTGATTCAAGTGAGGAACTGTAGTTTTTCTGAATCAACGCAAAGCCGTCGCTTGGCAAGCGCGGATGCAGCATGTTGTCGGCCAGCAGCGCAAGGGCCCGATCGAAGTCCCGCGATTGTGCCAAGAGTCCGAAATCGCTTCCGGCTCGAACCGTTGCCGCAATCGCATCTTGTGCAGCCGCGAAGGCTTTGCGATCGAGACTCATCGTTCCAAAGCTCATCAGCGCGTTGGTTACGTCCGCGACACCTTGGTGGCCGTTCGGAGCATAGAGTGTCTGATTGTTTTCGATGCTTCCGCTGAGCGAAATGACGGGCGCCAAACGTACTCGGCTCACGACCAGGTGAAGACCGTTCGGCAGTGTGAACGACTTGGTTTCCGGCGGTTCGTTCGGCGGTTTGAGGGCGTGCTTGAATGAAGCTGTAGCCCAGCTTGGAAGCGGTTCCGGTTTACCTTGCGTGTATGCGACATTTTCGCCGCCGCCCGTACCGATCTGCGGCGGTCCGCCACGGCCGCCAGGGCTGACCAGCACAGTTAAGCGGGCGTCAGTTCCCAGGGAGGTTCGCAGCACGCGATTGACGTCGGCGACGGTGACCTTCGCGTACGCATCACGCAGCGCTTCCGGGCCTTGCAACCCCAGTCCTAGTGCTTGCGACCAGCCAAATGCAATACTGGGAATCGACGTCAAATCAAATGTGCGCGCGTCTAAGATGCGGCGTCGCGCGTTCGCCACGGCGTCGGAAGGGATACCGCGAGCGATTATTTCCCGAAGCGTCATGTTCAGCAATGCTAGCGCCGCCTCAACGTCGGCCCCGGGGCGCACGCCGGCCTCGATCGATGCAGTAGAAAATGCGGTTGTCGTACCGGCAGATGCATAAACACCCAGCACCTTTCCAGAGAGGGAAAGGTCGGCTAGTGCCCCTTGTGGGTCGCGAAGGGCAGCAATCAGCACCTGACTGGCGGCGTAGTCGGGCGACTGTAAGCCGGGAAATCGAAAGGCGAATCCACGCTGCCGATCGGAATGTCGAGTGTGGCAGAAATTGCCGATGCTTTTAACGGCGCAAGGGTTGCTACGGGGCGGGTTGGAAGTGCGACCGCCGGAATCGACAAAAATTCGGCTTTAACCTGTGCAAGTGCTTTTTCGGGTTCAACATCACCGGCGATTACAAGTGTCGCATTGTTGGGATGATACCAGATATTGTAGAACGATCGCAGATCGGCAGCATGCATAGCGTTAAAGCTCGTGACGGTACCGAGCGCATCGCGAACGTACGGTGTTCCGTTGTACAAGGCGCCTCGAATCTGCTGCTGTAACCCGAAACGCGGACTACTCTCATCGGCGCGCACCTCTTGTTCAATTGCGCCGCGCTCCAAATCCCAGTCTTTTTCACCGACTGTCGCATTGCGCATGCGATCGGCTTCTATGTGCAAAATTACATTGAGATAGCTCGCTGGCACCGTAAAGTAGTAATTCGTTGATTCGTTGGTGGTATTAGCGTCGTAATTAGCACCCATGCGGGCGCCAATATCGGCTAAAAGGCTCGCCGATATTACCGGCGTCCCCCGAAACATCATGTGCTCAACTGCGTGCGCTTCTCCAGGCTTGCTTTCCTGATCCGAGCCCGCCCCGTACGAAATGACCGTCGTCACGACCGGCGCTAGTGCATCGGGCACAATGATAACATGCATGCCGTTTGCTAGATGTGTATCGATAGTGCGGGCGCCTGCAGCGGCCGATGCCTGTAACGGGAGTGCTGCGGCCAGTAAAACAACCGCAACGGCAGCACCAAGGAGCTGCTTCATCTGATTAGCGGATTCCTAAGTGGGCTAGGGCTCTCACGATGCGATCGTCTCCGCTTTCGTATCCGTCGAAAACAGCAACGACCATTCCATCGGCCGAGATGACGAACACATGCGGTAACGTCATGGTCGTCGTCTGTCTTGTTTCCGGAGATCCCGCACGATTAGGTAAAACATCCTCGATTGTAATACCGGTTCGCGCTTCGACAGCCGCAACGTTCGATTTCGAGCCGCTGCGCTGCGCTCGCTCAACTTCTTGAAGCTTCGCATAGAGGTCGTTCGGAAGTGCTTTTTTGTACGCGGCCATTAATTCGGGGGTGAGTTTACTGCCGGGCGCCTCCAAGGTCAAGGTGTGGGAAGCATCGCCGGCTTTTGGCGGCGGCGGCGCGGTGGCCGAGCCGACTACATACGACTCGATTGGAAACACCAGTTTGTATTTTGCAGCTAGTTTGCGTGCGGTCGTCTCGTTCTCGGTATAATCGATGCCGAGGAAGTTGACGCGGTCCTTAAAGCGCGCATAGTCCGCCAATGTTTGCGGCATCTCATCGATACAGGCAACGCACCACGATGCGAATGCGATAACGACAGTTGGTTTGCCGATTCGGACGAGCGGCTGAATCGCCTCGCCAAGCGGTTTAAATGAGAGCCGGTTTGCCGATTTCCCGCGCATCGAGAGCAGAAGTCCCGGATCGGACGGAGTCGTCGCTCTGTGTACCGGCGATGCGTTGGCCATGAGCAGAACTGCAAGTGCGCTTAACCAGGTTTTCGGGTTCATGTTCACGTGGTTCTGATAAATCGCGTAGTACGCCTGGGCCGCAGCATCGGCAAACTGCTTCCTGACGAAGTTAAGGCGTAAACTAGTATCCTAGTTGACATTGCCTCTCAAACGCGCTATTCTACTATCGAACTAGTTGTCGGGAGGACGTTCGTGCCGCGCAAAAAGTCTCCAATCCTCACCGATCATGAGTTGCGGCTCATGGAAGCGCTGTGGCAAGCTGGGCGGGCGACGGTCGCTGAAATCGTCGACCGCATCGACACTCCGCCGCTCGCATACAACACGGTCCTCACGACCATGCGAACGCTCGAGCAGAAGGGCGTCGTCGCGCACGATGAGCTGGGACGGACGTTCGTTTATCGACCGCTCGTCGCGCGCGCCGAGGCTGCGAAATCAGCGATGCACCACCTGTTAGGGCGGTTTTTTAAGAACTCGCCGGGTGCGTTGGCCGTTACCTTGTTGGACGATGTGCGCCTAAGCGATCGTGAAGTTGCGCGAATCGAACAGATACTCGCGCGCGAACGAAAGAACTCAAAATGATCTTCGAGCACATTCGACTGCTCGCGCTCTTCGCGGTTACGGTGCTTGCTTCTGGGTTATGGCAGGGGGCCGTCATTTTCGGTGCCGCGTGGGTTGCGGTTCGCATGATTCCGCAGAACAACCCTTCGACGCGGCACGTGCTGTGGCTCATTGCATTGGCTGCACTGGTAGTCGTGCCGCTCTTCACCAATGTGCGCCAACCCACGCAACCTCAAAATCGCGAAGCCAGTGCTTTCGCGGTAACTGCGTCTGCAATGCAGGCAACACCATTGCAATCCTTTCCGGATATCGGACCAGTGCACGCGCCCGCTGCCCCGTCGCGCTTCCCAAGGTTGATTTCGTTCGTCGTTGCGCCGATGGTCGCAACTTGGCTAGCTGCGTTCTGGCTGTTCGGCGCGTTGTTCAGTCTCCTTCGTTTAGGCGGAAGTATGCTTTGCATTGCGCGACTTCGTCGCAGGGCGGTGTGCTGGCTGAATGCGGAATTTACGAACGTCTTTGTCTCGCAGGAATTGCCTCTTCCGGTTTCGGTAGGAATAGTAAGGCCGATCATACTCGTACCGCAGGCTCTTATGGAAATGCTCGCAACCGACGATTTGCGGCGAATCATCATTCACGAGCAAGCACATCTGCGCCGCCATGACATTCCGGTCAACGCTGTCCAGCGAAGCCTCGAAGCGCTGTTGTTTTTCAATCCCTGGGCGCACCTCATCGGACGTCAACTCGTCGCTGAACGCGAGTCCGCGTGCGATGCCCGGGTGGTAAGCGAAAATGACGGCGTCATTCCCTATGCGTCTTGTCTAACGAAGCTCGCACAAGCGAATCAGTACCGGCGTGCGCCGCTGGCCGCTCCCGGCGCACTTGGCTCCCGGCACTCGCTTGCCATCAGAATCGAGCGCATGATAAGCAGCGCCGCAGGTCCCGCTTCTCGCTAAATTACAATGCACTAGGAGGCACGTTCATGCTATTTGCAGCTATCGCGTTTACATTGCAATCGGTCTCACCGGTCTTGGCTTATGCGCCGGTGGCAACCTCCGTTCGACAAGCGACTCACGTCCACGCAAAAGTCGCGCTACCAGCGATTCATGTAAAGCGAAAAAGTCAACTCTCGCACCCAGCCAGATCGTTCGTACTGCATATGCAAAGTGTGCAACTCTCGATAAGGCCGAACACTACGGTAAAACCGGCGCGTGCGGTAAGCATTCGTATGCCGGTGGTCGTGGCAAAGGCCGAGTGCGCGAACCCAAACGTAGACGCTAAAGCGACTGTGAAAGTGCCGCCGAACTATCCGGAGGCAGCGCGCGAAGAAGCTATTGGTTTTGCCTCGGTAAAGGTCCGGGTTACAATCGGGAT
>JALYVT010000238.1 GCA_030853105.1 Vulcanimicrobiota bacterium | reverse complement strand
CTACAACGGCAACTATGGACCGTTTACGAACATTCCGGCCAGCACCGGTTTGTCAGCAAATGTTGCTCATTCGGGCACGCGCGAGTCGCAAACCTATCAGTACAGCCGCTCGGCGGTTGGGTCGCAATCGAGCACCAACAACTTTGCGTTCACCGACACCCGAACGCTGCGCGCCAACCTCACCCAAGCAGTCAATTACAGCCTCACGCAAAGCGATTCCAATTTCGGAACGCTCAACAGCTCGACCACCACCGCACACGTCACGACCCAAACGCATCTCACCACCCTCAAAGACGATTTTTTACTCACCTTCGATAAAACGTTCACCGCGAGTCCATACGGCATTAACAAACTTCCCGAACTCCTGGTGACGCCGTACGCATTCTTTCCGCATTTCCTGTTCCCGGTCTCGGCGCGGTTTGCAATCGGCGAATACAACGAGCCACAGAACTCGTTCTCAACCTCGCGCGGCGATGCGACCTTCAATCTCGGCCCGATCTATTACAAACTCTACGGCAGCGATTTTAGCGCGAACTTCATGGTGCGCCAAGACGCCTACGGCACCGGCGATTTGAAAGCCCAAATCACGCAGAATATGAGCCTTAACACCCCGATCGGTCATCACATAGTGAACTCGCTCACTTACAACGAGGCCAACAACAATGGTCCCGCGTTCGTGCCGTTCCAAACCTTCGATACCTTACCCACGACCAACACCAAGAACGCCCAAGACGTTCTTCGAATCTTCAATAAAGACGTCTACTCGCTCGCGCTGAGCACCGGCACGTCATTCAATATGATGGCCCAGCCCGTCAGCTATCAGTTGACCGCGCGCCCATCGCTGCGCTCGCTGTTAATCGTCGGCGGCTCATTCACTCCCGGCATCGGTCAAGGTTTCTACAGCACCAACGTGCAGGTCGCTACGCCCTTCGGCCGCGACGCCGACCTGCAGTTCGTCGCCGATATCGACTGGAAGAACAAGGGCCGCGTCATCAACAAAAACATTTTCTATCACAAGATCATCGGCGACTGTTACGAAATCCGTGTACAGTACAACCAAAACCTCAAACAGGTCAACGTCACCCTCGACCTACTCGCATTCCCATCGCGCGCCGCCAACTTCGGCATCAACAAGCAAGGCCCGATCATCCCTACCAGCTTCAATCCGTAGCCGAGGGTTTTGAAAACCGGGGCCGATCCTCGAAATACATACCCACTCGGGAAGCTCTAACTTTTTTGACCCCAGCCATGGATGGCTGCTTCAAAACTTCGTTCTGTCAAAAAAGTAGGCAGCGAGGAATTCGCACGATGCGAATTTCTCAGCGGTTCCAAAGTGGGTATGTATTTCGAGGATCGGCCCCGGTTTTAAAAGCCGCTAGGGATTGTTCGAAATTTCGCCGCCGGCGAGTTGAGCGGTGAGCGGCGAGGCCGGGGTTGCACCGGCCGGGACGAAGTTCTGCACATCGAAGACGGTCGATACATCGAGCGCCCAGGTAAAGTTGACATCATTTTTGCCGTTAGTTCCGAGCGCGTCGAGCGGATTGCCACCGACATCGGTCGTGAAAAAGTTGACGAACCAGGTCGCTTGCGCCGTTGTGGTTGGTGCCGCGACCGGTGTCGGCGAAGCCGATGGCGAGCTGCTGCTGGTCGGCGTTGGGGACGGGCTCGGCGATGGCGAGGACGATGCGCTTGCGGTCGGTGACGGCGATGGCTGCAGGAAGAGAAAGAGTGCGCGGCTGAACCGCAGGGTGAACTCTTGATTCTGCCCGTCGCTATTAGTGATGAGCTGAACTTGCTGCGGAGAGTACGGCACCTGAATCTGCTGGGTTACCGTTCCGCCGCCGGCGCCCTGCGGCTTGAGATATTCGAATAAGGTCGGCGTCGGCAAACTGACGCCGCTGCCGCCGACGACAAACGCAAACGAGTAGTTCGCAAAATTGTTCAGGTAGCCGTTGGTATAAGGTTCTATGCCGTTGCCGCTCGTATTAAACACGACCACGTAACGGATGTTCGTGAAATCCATCGGCGAGGCGGTGCGAAACTTGACCTGCATGAACCCCGGGGTCAGTCCCGAACCGTTGCCACCACCAGTTCGATCGGGAGTAACTTGACGACCACAGGCCACCAGCGCGAACGCCGTTAGTATGAAGGCCAGTCCCAGTTTACGAATCATGCTTACCTCGGTGCGTGCGCTTGAGTTTGGTGTGGCGGCGCTCTCGGCGCTGGCGCTAGCGCTGGCGTTTCCGAAAGCTGATATGGCGTGGCTTGCGCCGGCCGGCGCGGCGGGCCTGTTCTGGGCGTGGCAACGGCTCTCCTGGAAACGCGCGTTTTGGCTTGGATGGTTCGCCGGCATCATCTTTTTTGCAATCAGTTTTTCGTGGTTTGCCTACACGGTCGGCAGTTTTGTCGGACCGTTCGCGCCGATTGTCGTTCTCGGGCCCGCCGTTATCGAGGGTTTCGCGTTTGCACTGACGGGCGCATGTGCGGTGCTTGCTTATCAGCGATGCCGCCCCGCGCTCGGGCCGCTGGCTGCTGCTGCCGCATTCACGGTCTTTGAGTGGGCGCGGTCGGTCGGCATTTTGGGCGCGCCGTTCGCGCAGTTAGGTTACAGTCAAGTAAACTCACCGCTCGCCGCTTTCGGTGCGTATATCGGCAGCTACGGCATAACGTTCATCGTTTGTACGATCGGGGCATACATTGCATTTGCGTTGCGGGCCGGACGCAATCGCGAGTTGGCGATCGTCATTGCGGCAACCGTGCTCGCATGGTCGGCTTGCTGGCTGGCGTGGCCGGCTCGGCACAGCGCCCCGGCCACCATTCCGGTCGCCGCGATCCAGGGAAACATCGCGCAGAATCTCAAGCACGAACTGCCGGTGAATTTTGCCGTGCAGCGTTATGTTTCGCTGACACGCAGGTCGGCCGGCTTCGCTCCGAAGTTGATCGTGTGGCCGGAGACGGTTATCACCACGGCGCTGAAC
>JALYVT010000237.1 GCA_030853105.1 Vulcanimicrobiota bacterium | reverse complement strand
CGTTCTGGAGGCTCTCTTTGATCCGCACGCCGTCCGCGCGGAACTCATCGGCAAGTTCCAATTCCGGGCGCTGCCTCGCGGCCGGCGGAGCGACCACGATCAGGCGGCCGACCGATGGCGCGCTTCGGAGCGCTTGCAGCGTTCGCGTGAGCAGCGTCTTCCCGGCAATATCGACGAACGCTTTATTCGGCGCGCCCGGCGGCGTGAGTTCGTCCGATGGGCCGCCCGCCAATACGACCGCCGTTAGCACGCCGATACCCAGGCGGGGTCGTGCGCGAACGCGCTGCAAAAAATCTCATAGTCCGACGGTAAGGTTAGCGAGCCGGCCCACCGATCGATCTGTGCGCGTTCAGTTGCCAGAGCGAATACACACGATCCCGAGCCGCTCATTATCGGATGGGCTGCGCCCGCGCTCCGAAGTGCCGCGAGCGCCTGTCCAATCTGCGGCGCAATCTCTGCGGTCTGGAAGTCATTCATGAGCAATGCATCGAGCCGGTCGAACTCAGCGCGTTGCAAGGCCTCCAGCGCCTGCAGGCTGATCGAACCGCTTCGCGGTCGCTGTTCGAGCTGGCGGCGATCCAGTTTCGCATAGGCTTGAGCGGTGCTCACCGATACCGGCGGTTTCACAATCAGCGCATGCCACTGCGGCAGCTCGCCGACAGCGGTCACGCGTTGCCCCGTGCCCTCAACAAGCGCACCGGTGCAGCAAAGAAAAAACGGTACATCGGAGCCCAGCCGATGCGCGATCTCAACGTAATCTTTCTCAGGGAGCGGTCCGAAGACGCCATGAATCGCCGCGAGCAGAATCGCGGCCGCATCGCTGCTGCCGCCCCCCAAGCCCGCTCCGGTCGGAATCGCTTTTTGCAATCGAACGATCATCTCCATGCTTGACAGTTCGAGCGCATCCAGCGTTCGGACCACCAGATTATTCGCGGTCAGGTCGGGCCGGTCGCAATCGAAGAAAAATCCGCTTTCGTTTGGGCGAATCGAGATTTGGTCGTGGAGGTCGATCGGAACCATCAAGCTGCGCAGATTGTGGAGACCGTCCTCGCGACGACTCAGCACTTCGAGCGTGAGGTTTAGTTTTGCCGGAGCCTTGAGCATGGCGCTTGCTTTCATCGCTGAAATGCTGATTGAAGTAGAGGGCTCGCCTTTCCTGGGGCGTAGTCTGCTTCAATGGGGCCAAGTTACGATGCGCAGCGCAATGAATATTGCGCGTATGTTTTGCCGGAGGCGCAGACCCCGTATGGTCTGCTGCTGGGGAACTTCAAAAGCTTTGCGCAATCGACCGCCAAGGGCGGCGTGCGCGGATTGTGGGATGCCGACACCGATCAGATCATCTTCGGTACCCACCAGATCGCCTACCGCCTGCGCGGCGAGAACGCCAAGACGTTCTTTCCGCATCAGATTGTGCGCGAGTTCACATTTTTACCTTACGCGCAGATATCGGAGTTCACGCTCGCCGATCAGGTTCACCTTACCGAAGCGTTCTACGTGCCGCACGGTCCACGGCACGATCGAACGGTCAGCTTCGTCGTCGATCTGACGCTGTACAATTCGGGGAGCAAACCGCTTGAGATTGCGGTTTTTCCGTGGGCGCTGCTCGTCGGCCAGCGATTTTACGGTGAGCCGGAACATGAGGTGCATGCGTGGGTCGACGGTTCATCGATCTGCTCCAAGAATCAAGAGACCGGGGCCGAGCGCTGGTGGGGCGGGTCGCGCGCTCCGTACGGATCAGTGGTGGCTTTGCGCGAACAAGTGCTGTTGCACCAAATGCAAGTTGGATCGCTTCGCGCGGGCGAGCAGCTAGACGAGGTCACGCCTCGGTTGGCTGAAGTCGTTAGCCGGCGAATATTCGGCGCGTTCGAATATCGAATCGAGGTCGCACCCGGTGCGCGCGAGTCACTGCGGCTCGCAGTGGTCTTTCACAAGGATGGGATTACGAAATCGAAGCCGGTGCTGGAATCCTTGCTGCACGATCCCAAAGCGCTTCATGAGACGCAGCGTTACTATGCCAATGCCCTACGCGATGCGCGAATAATGACGCCGTCACCGACGATCAGCCGCGGGGTCGTTTGGGCGCGCTGCAACATGCTGCGTGTTATTAAGGAGTATCCGCAAGGGTGGGGATCGACCAACTCGCCGCCGTCGGATATTCTGGTCTCTCGCGACACATCATGGTTCGTTCACGGCTACGACTACTTTCTCCCGAAGTTCAGCCGCGATGCAATCGAACTGTTCAATCGCTTTATCGACGACAGCGGTCAAGTCGTCGAATACGTTCGCGGGGTCAACGGTTTTAAGACCAGCTACGATCTCAACATCAACGACGACACGCCGCTTCACCTGATCGCGATGCTGCATCACTATAATGCAACTTTAGATGAGGAATGGGTTCGCACGAACTTTCCGCTCATTGAAAAGATCGCTGATTTTATGCTGACGCAGAAAGACGGTAACGGGTTGCTGTTCTGCCGCGCGGGCGGCGTGGATATGTTCGGCATTAGTTCGTGGCGTAATATTATTCCGTACTACACGCTGGACGGCGCCGTAACCGAGATTAATGCCGAGGGGGTCTTCGCACTTGAGGCCGCAGCGATGTTGGCTGCGGTCGCGGGTGCCGCGGACAAATGGGAGCAGTACTCGCGCGAGGCACAAGCGCTGCGCGAAGCGATGATGCAGTTTCTATTCAACGGCGATACCGGCGCATTTGTACTCAATTACGATCAACAGCAAAACTATCAAGATAATTTTACTGCTGACGAAGTCTTTCCGGTCCTCTTTAACGTCGCCGGTCCCGAAGAGCGGCGGGCAATTCTGCAGCGCTTAAGTCAAGCTGACTTTGTAACACCGGTCGGCCTGCGAACGATTTCTACGGCAGATTCCTGGTACTTCCCCTCGCATGGCTTCGGATTGCTGGGCGGTGTGTGGCCGGATTTGACGCTGTGGTTTGCGGTCGCGCTGGCGCGCAACGGTATGGTCGAGC
>JALYVT010000236.1 GCA_030853105.1 Vulcanimicrobiota bacterium | reverse complement strand
AAGATCGCGTCGAGCGGCGATCTCATCGCGAAGCACGGCGACCTCGCAGAGCACTCCGAGTTCGCGGCGATTCATTCGGCTTGCACCGGATATGCGCATATAGAGCCGCTTTGGATCGGTGCGATAACGCTCGATCTGCGCGAGTTGCGCACTCTCTTCGGCGGCCCACTCGGAGCGGCCGGTTGCGCGCAGACGCTCGGTAAGTCGATCCTGCATCGCGAGCAGATGCGCAACATCATCGATCAGATACTCGATTTGATGTTCGGTCAGCGGCCGCGTCGACCAATCGCTCACGGTCTGCGACTTCTTCAGTCGGACACCGGTGATCTCGCGCACCAAATCGGCCAGCGATATCGACATGCCGTAACCTAAGAATGCCGCCGCGACTTGGCAGTCAAATACATCCGAGGGAACGCAATCGAACTTGTCAGCGAATATTTTCAGGTCGCTGCTGAGAGCGTGCCCGACAATCGTGCGCTCGCAGAGCGCTTGCGCCAACGGTTTCAAATCGAGAATAGCCAACGGATCGACGATCGCAAACCCGTCTTCAAACGCGAGCTGAATCACCATCAGCCGCGCCGTATACGAACGCTCGTTGTGAAACTCGGTATCGAGGCCGATCCTCGGCGCGATGCGGATGCGTTCGCAGACCGCCTCAAGCTGATCGGTGCGGTTAATGGTTTGAACGTTCACGTATGTTTGGGCTCCGGGTGAAAGTGCTGATCGCGATGATGGCGACGGAAGTGAAAGTGCGGCATGTGCCGCTCGGTAAACAGATGAACGCGGTGTTCGTAACCGTGAACGACGCCCGTCACGCGATCACCGAAAATTGCAAGCAGCACGCAGATCGGAATTGCAATGACTGACATCGTCCACACCTGCACCCAAAGCGGCACGCGGAACGCCGCAGCGGTTGCGGTCGCCATCGTTCCGCCGAAGCCGGGAATGATTCGCACGGCGACCAGAAATGCGGGCGAGCCGACTTTGAAGCGTTTCACCCAATGCGGCAAACGCTCCAACGCCGCATCCAGATCGAGCAGATGCGAGGCGCGGCGATTGATCCAGTATCCGACCATCGCGGCGAAGACGATACCGACGGCGTTTATAACCGAACCCCAGATTGGGCCGAATAGCGCACCGTTCATGATGGCCAGCGCATCGGTGGCCGAAAACGGAGCCGAGGCGACCGCGACGAAGATCAGCCCAGCCAGCGGTATCGCGAAAAAGCCAATCGACCGAATGTAGTGTTCGACCTCGGGCTGATACCGTATCACGAGCGCAGCCACCGCGAAACTGAAAACCAGCATCGAGACGGCACCCAAGCGCTTGGCGAGGTTTCTCAAAGAGAGGGAGCTGAAGTGGATCTGCGGCTGGTCATGTCGGTTCTATGCGCGATTGGTCTCTACGCCTCCGTTTTCATGCTCGCCAAGACCGGGCGCGCCGACCGCGGCGAGCTGGCCGAACCGAGCGTGGTTCAGACACCGCGTGCGAGCCTTTTCGGCAACCTGCCGAACGCGCTATTCGGCGCGGTCTACTATGCGGCGCTCGTTGCGGCGATCTGGACGGTGCACTCACAAGGTGGTCTTGCGGTGATCTTCGCTATCGCATTGGCGGCGGCCGGAACCTCGGCCTTTCTCGCATACAGCTTGCTGTTTATCACGCGGATGCCGTGCATGTTTTGTTGGACTTCTCACGTCGTCAACTGGCTGCTCGCCGCTGGGACGATCGTTTTAGCGATTCGCGCCTGACTTCGGTCGGCACCGTTTTCGCGTCGAAGGGCGTATGATAGTCGGGATGCATCCGCTGGCCGCCGGGCTGCTTGCCCTGGTATCGCTGTTTCCGGTTCATGGTACGGTACTCCACCGCGATACCAACACGATCGTCCTAAAGACCGATGCGGTAACGAACATACAGCCTGCGACCACGCGCCTCTACCAGTTGGAGCGGCCGATCGATCTGCTTAGCGGCCAAACGATCGACGCAATTGTCGATCGCTCAACGACACCGTGGACGTTGCGCGAAGCGCGGGGCGCGCTCGCCTTCACGCCGGGAATGCCGAACGGCAATTTAGTGAAGGCTGTCGATGTTGGCGATGTCGTCCCCGACTATCCGTTTGTCGACCAGCGCGGCCGCGTCGTGCGATTTTCCGATTTTCGCGGAAAGACGGTCATTGCTGGGTTTATCTTCACACGCTGCCCTGATAAAGACGAGTGCCCGCTCATTACCGCGAAGTTCGGCTATTTGCAAAAGCACCTCGATCCCAGACGCTTTCACTTAGCTGAGATATCGCTCGATCCGGTCTACGACTCGCCGGCGATTCTCGCGCGGTACGGCTCGACATTCGGCGCGAATGCTGCGCATTGGTCGATGTTGACCGGGGAGCCTGCACAGCTTGCCGATCTCTTCAACCAATTGAGCATCTCATCGCTCCATACCGAGGGCAGCAACATCATTCACGATGATAAACTGCTGCTGATCGACCCGTCCGGCCGCATCACGTCTATCGTTACAACCGCGGGCTGGGCTCCCGACGACATCGTCGCGCAAGCGCGCCATGTCTTCGGCGACTTCTCGAACCCGTTCGACCGCTTACGCTTCAATTTTTACGCAGGCCTGATTTCACTCTGCGGCGGCAGCGAATCGACCGCGCTCATCGTGATGAACAGTATCATCTTTATTTTAGGCGTTGTAATCTTAGGCGGCGCGCTAATTTGGATCGGAATCAACGTCTTCTGGAAAGAGAGTCGCAAAGAAGAGAACACGTAGCTTTCGCCTTCGCAAGTTCCGCGCTACGGCAACGGCCGGATTGCGGGCGGCCTGCGGTTAGGCGTGGACGGTGATGACGTCGGCGTCGAGCGAGCCGTCGGCGCGGGGGTGCCCCACCACATCGACCGTCTGCCCGGGCTGAATCGACCAGCCGCGCGGATTTATCACGGTTCCCTGATGCAGATGCACATCGCGATATTTATTCAACTGCATCCGCACCTGCATATCGAATCGACGATAGAACGTGA
>JALYVT010000057.1 GCA_030853105.1 Vulcanimicrobiota bacterium | reverse complement strand
GCATTATAGCCGCTGCCGTCTTTTGCCCCTTGGAGAGATTGCGAATGCGTTTCTTAACGGGTAACTCGAAGCACTCAACAAGTTTTTGAGCGAATCGGGTGTCGAACAGCCGATACGTGCGCCGCTGCATTTGTATATGCTCTGCGATGGTCATCCAGCCGAAGAGCGCCGGAGTCTCCGGTACGTAGGCGATGGTCTCCAACCGCTCAGCTGTAAGTTGTTGTCCGCCAAACAAAACACTGCCGGAGTTCGGACGCATTAAACCGAGTGCGCAACTAAAGACGGTGGTTTTTCCGGCGCCGTTACGACCCAGCAAACCAAAGACGCTGCCGTCGCCGACTGAGAGTGAGAGATCGTTCACTGCTTCGAATGATCCGTACGACTTGGTGAGATGCTCGATAACGAGCTTGGGTGTCATCAGACTTCTCCTAGTGGGTCTGGCGTAAGGTACCAATGGGTGTGTGCGCGATCGAACTCTTCGCGCACGGCCTCCGCGCTTACACCCAGCGATCGCGCTTCACGAACGGCGCAGTCCAATGAGGCGCGTACGGTGGCTGTCTTGTTGTGTTTGACGGCCGCAAGTGTGCCGTTATCGCTTATAAATGCTCCGCGTCCGGGCAGAGACCTCACAATACCGATGTGCTCCAGCTCGCGCAAAGCACGCGACACAGTACTGGGATTAATCACCAGATCGCTTGAGATTTGCTTGATGGTCGGCAACTGTTCGCCCATTGCCAGAACGCCGATCGCCACCGCACGTTCGATCTGCTCGACCAGTTGGAGGTAGATGGGAAGACCACTATGCGGGTCGATGTTCAGTCGGAGGGCCATCAATTTTCGGAGCCGTATGGAATAAGCAACATACTAAGTAACTAGTACATTAGCAAATAAAAGCGTAGAGGTCAAACACAAGCGGTCTGGACTTGACATCGAACATATGTTCGATTACCATTTGCCCCCATGCCTTTGAAGTACGCCGAACTGCATGCCTGGTCGAACTTCACGTTTCTTGAAGGCGGCTCACACCCGGAGCGTTTAGTTGAACGTGCCGTCGAGTTGCAATTGAGTGCGCTCGCACTTACTGACCGGGATGGGCTGTATGGCGCGGTCCGGTTTGCGAAAGCGTCTGCGACGCAGAAGCTTGCGGCAATCTGCGGGTGCGAGCTCAGTTTTGAAGATGGCGGTCGTATCGTTCTGCTGGCGAAAAATCTCCAGGGATACGGCAATGTGGTCGAGTTGATTTCGACGGCGCAATTGCGTGGGAGCAAACACGACGCGCGGCTGCGGCTTGAGGATTTTTCCGGTCTTACGGACGGGGTGATCGCGCTTTCGGGCGGTATTCGTGGGCTGCCCGAGCGCAAGCTTATGAGCGGCGATCGCGCCGGCGCGCTTGAAGCGGCAGCCGATCTGCGCGATCTTTTCGGCGATCGCTTTTACCTGGAACTGCAGCATCATCTTCGCCACGAAGATGGGCGCTTATGCCTGCAAATGATGGAGATCGCAAAGGAGCTGCGCATCCCTCCGGTTGCCACGAACGGCGTGGCCTATGCGGATAGAGAAGACGCGCAGATTGCCGATCTGCTCACCTGCGTCAAACACAAAACGACGCTGATGCAGGCCCGGCGTGAGCTTCTTTTGCGCCCGAATACCGAACACTTTTTGAAAAGTCCCGCGATGATGGCGAAAATCTTTGCGCCGTATCCGCAAGCGATTGCCAATACGGTGGAGATCGCGCAGCGCTGTACGTTTCGTTTGGAGAAGCTGCCGGGGCAGTTCCCGCTCTTTCCGGTGCCGCCGCAAGAATCCAGTCGGCATAGCTATCTTCGAACGCTGGTAGCGCGCGGTGCAGCCCAGCGCTACGGCACGCCGCTGTCCTCGAAAGTCGAGCGACAACTCGAATACGAACTCGGGATTATCGCGCGTATGGATTTAGCCGGCTACTTTTTGATTGTGTGGGATATTGTGCGAGCGGCTGCCGAGTTGCAGGTGCTTTGTCAAGGCCGCGGTTCGGCCGCCAATTCGGCGGTGTGCTATGCGCTCGGTATTACGGCAGTCGATCCGGTTGGAATGGATTTGCTTTTCGAGCGATTTCTTACCGAAGATCGCAAAGAGGTCCCCGACATCGACATCGACTTTGCACACCAAGATCGTGAGAAGATCATTCAATATGTCTACGAGCGCTATGGGCGTACCCATGCCGCGATGGCCGCCGAAGTCATCAGCTATAAGACTCGTTCGGCAATCCGCGATGTCGGCAAGGCAGTCGGCCTCTCAATCGAGCAAGTTGATGCAGTCGCAAACGCATACGATGCCAAAGAAACCCTTGACGGAGAAGAAGAACGGCTGGTCACCCTCTGTAAGCGCATTAAAAATTTTCCACGGCACATGGGTATTCACTCCGGCGGCATGGTGATAACTCGCGACCCGCTGATTCGCGTAGCGCCGATTGAATGGGCGACCATGCGCGACCGCACGATCATTCAGTGGGATAAAGACGATCTGCAAGACCTCGGTCTCATTAAGATCGATCTCCTCGGCCTTGGGATGCTCTCGCTTTTGCGCGAAGCATTCTCGCTCCACGCTGAAGGGTTGGCGCTGCACACGATTCCGGCCGATGATAAGGCAACTTATACGATGCTGCAACGGGCCGATACGATCGGCGTGTTCCAAATCGAATCGCGTGCGCAGCAGTCGATGCTGCCGCGCATGAAGCCGACTTGTTTTTACGACATCGTTATGCAGGTTGCGATCATTCGACCCGGGCCGATTCAGGGGCAGATGATCCATCCGTTTTTGCGGCGTCGATCCGGCGCCGAGCCGGTCACCTATCCGCATCCCAAGCTCAAGCCTATTTTGGAACGCACGCTCGGCGTGCCGCTTTTTCAAGAACAGGGGATGCGGATGGCGATTGAGACTGCCGGCTTCTCACCCGGTCAAGCCGATCAGTTGCGTCGAGCGATGGGCAGCAAACGTTCGCGCGAACGCATGCAGGAGATCTATCCGCGTCTGATCGCCGGGATGGTCAACAACGGTATCGACAAAGAAGCCGCCGAGCAGCTCTTTCACATGCTCGAAGGTTTTGCCGATTATGGGTTTCCCGAATCGCATGCTGCCAGTTTCGCATTGCTCGCCTATGCATCGGCGTATGTGAAATGCCACTATCCGGCCATCTTCGCCGCCGCCATTCTCAACGTCCAGCCGATGGGTTTCTATTCGACCGAAGTGCTCATCAACGATGCGCGTCGTCATCAGGTCATCGTTAAACCAATCGAGGTCAACGCTAGCCGCTATTACTCTCATGTCGATGAGGTCGGCGCACTGCGCTTAGGATTCCATCTCATTCGTGAATTAGGCGAAGCCCAGCGCAACCAGCTTGAAGCCGCAATCCATGCGGGCATATTTACCGACATCCTCAACTTCGCGCAGCGCACCGGGCTCACCAAAGAGGCACTTGAAAACTTAGCGATCGCCGGAGCGTTTGATCCGTGGTACAAACATCGGCGGCAAGCGATGTGGGCGCTGCGCGGAATCGACGAGCGCGAAGCGCGCGGTGAGCTTGGGCGGATGATGGATATCGAAGAACCGCAGGTACGGTTTGCGCCGCTGCGATCAAAAGAACAAACCGGCTTTGATTTGTGGGCAACCGGAGTGTCGCCGACCCATCAGCCAATTGAACATTTCCGCACGCAGCTTAATGCGCAGCGAGTTATTCCGGCCGTCAAGCTCATTGAGATGCCGCGCAATCTCATCTGCAAAGTCGGCGGCATGGTCATCACCCGACAGCGCCCCGGCACGGCAAAAGGCTTCGTCTTCCTAACGCTCGAGGATGAGACCGGCCTCGTAAATGTCATCATTCGCCCGGATGTGTACGAGCGCAATCGGGCCGTTATCCGCCAATCCGCAGCACTCATCGTCGAAGGTGTCTTGCAAAAAGAGCAAGGCTGCATCGACCTCATCGCCAGGTCCTTCCGGCGCCTCGACACCGGCTCGCTCCTAAACGGCGTCCACTCCCACAACTTCCACTAAGAGCATGCGTGTGCAATGCAGGCTGATTTTGCATCGCAATAACTTTGTGATAGCATAAAGAGCGAATGGAAACTCCGACGCTTCGTACTGAGCGGCTTGATCTTTTTCCGATTCGTGGGGTGCATGCCAATGAGGCGTGGCGATTGGTTGATGATGAGCGGATGTGGACGTATTTTCCAGCGCTTCGGCCGCGAAGCATAGACGATCTGCGACGCTTGTACGAAAAATGGGAACGCGGCTCACCGGACTCCGATGAAATCTGGCTGAACTGGCTCTGCCGCGATCGCGTCGGCGCGGCGTTAGTGGGTGCGATGCAGGCAACGATTCGGGAGCCGCAGCTTGCGTTTATCGCTTACGCGATTTACCCCGCCTATCAGCGTAAGGGCTATGCGTGCGAAGCCGTACAAGAGGTGATAAATCATCTTCGCAGCGCCTACGGCGTCACGCGAGTGTGCGCGGAGATACATAGCCTAAATGTACCGTCGTTCCGCTTGATGGAATCGCTCGGTTTTTCGCGAGTTGGAGTTCAACAACCCGAAGAATCGGGTCAAAAAGCGCAGGCCGAATACCTTTATGAGCTGCGCTTTTAACCGCTACGGGATCGCATTATCTTGAGCCAACGCACCCTCGATCGCGCGTGAGCTATCAATTGGCTCGGCGATGTCGTCGGACGGTTTGGTGACGATCCAAGCCACGAACATCGACGCGAACAAGAGAGCGGCGCCGAACCACCATGCGGTACTGGGCAGATGCCATCTGCTCGACGAGAATGCGAACACCCCGCTAAAGACCATCGGACCAAAAATCGACCCGAGGCTTCGCAGCATGTTGATCGCGCCTTGGAGCTCTCCTTGCTGATTGTTCGCAACGCGGCGCGTCATGATCGCTTGTTCAGCCGCCGACGCGATCATTCCGAACGACATGACGATCATGCCAATCCAAAAAAATACCTGGGAGCCGCTGAAAAATGCGTAGCCCAGCGCCGAGAAGAATATTCCAATGGCAAGTGAGCGGCGTTCGCCGATTCGGTTGACGACTGGCTGAACAACGAACGCGCCGACAACAATTGTGGTAAGTCCGATCACCGCCAGCGCAATCCCGTTCGTGACAAGCGTCCAGTGAAAGACGTAGATCGTATAGAGCACGAAGAGCGTCGGAAGCGCTTCGTGGGCAATGTAGCCGATAAAACTTACCGCCGAGAGTCCGAAGAGTTCACGATGGCGTCGCAGCAGCATAAACGCTCCGAACGGATTCGCCCGTTTCCAAGAAAAACTGTTGCGATTCTCGCTTGCAAGCGATTCGGGAAGCACCAAAAGACCGTAAGCGAAGTTCACCAGACTTAAAATCGCAGCGCCCCAGAATGGAAAGCGCGGATCGATGTTTCCGAGCAGTCCGCCGACGGCGGGCCCGACGACGAAGCCGATGCCGAAGCATGCGCTGATCATGCCGAAAGCGCCGGCGCGTCGATCGGCCGGCGTGACGTCAGCAACGTAGGCGCTCGCGACCGAGATGCTGGAGGTTGTGATGCCGGAGATAATCCTTCCGAGAAAGAGCCAGCCGATCGAGGGTGCCAGCGCCATGACGATGTAGTCGAGTCCGGTTCCCAGATTTGAAAGCAAAATAATCGGACGGCGCCCGACCTTGTCCGACAGCACGCCAAGTATCGGCGAGACAACCAGTTGAAAGACGGCAAAGATTGTGCCGAATACTCCGGTGATAAGCGCCGCGTTCGCGAAATTGCTTCCCAGAAAGTTCAGGATAAGCTTGGGCAACACCGGAACGATGATTCCGAGCGCAAGCATATCGAGGAGCACGGTAACGAAGACGAACGCGAGTGCGCCTTTGCGCGGATTGAGCATCAGATTCGCGCTCCCTTCGAGGTAAACGTGACGGCATCTAATGACCCCAGCCAGCCTCGGACCGCAGTGTCGATCCGCGTGCGTTCACCGGTTGCGCAGAGATCGAGCAAGAAGCCGCGGAATCCGGCCAGCACGATCGTGGCAAACGCGCGCGCGTCGGTTTTACTCACGCCTCGTTCTAAGCGCGGCCTCGCTAAGAAGCTGAGCCAGTCGCCGACGGCGCTCTCGAAAAAATGCGGGAACCGCTTTCGATCTTGCAGCGACAACGCATATACCTCAAAAAACAACCGAAACAGCGGAATTGATTTGGCCGCACTCATGTAACTCCATAACGACCAGCATAGCTCCAGGTCATCCTGCGGGGACGCCTGCAAGGTTTGTTCAATCGCCGCTTGCTGACGGCGCCGAGCACCCGCGAGGACTTCAACGATCATGGCTTCTTTCGAACTGAAATAGTAGAGCAAGACCCGCGGGCTGGATTTAACCGCTCGCGCCAACGGCCGAAGCGACAGATCACTTATTCCGTGCTTAAGAACATAGAGGACGATGCGGTCGAGCAGTTCTTCGCGGTGCTGCTCGTCAGCTTGCCGGGGCATGCCGACATCCTAGCATACTTGAAACACTTGTTTCAAGTATGCTGCTCATCCGATTACGGAGGCCCGGCGTTCGGATATCGGTTCGGGAAGTATTTCTTCAAATACGGCTCAAGTTCGGCATCGGGCGGCAGTACGTAGTCGGGCATCGGTGGGGGTAACGGCATCTGATGCGGCGGTTGCTCGAACGGATCTCGGCGGGCCGGGTAGCAGATCGGCCACGGTACGTTGCCTTCCTCCGAGCCGCCGCTGTAGTATTCCAGTTCGTAGTGCACGCGGTAACAATGATTGTCGCCGTCGATCCAATGCTGAATCGGAATAAGTACACCGTGACCACCTTGAAACTCACCGCTCTGACCTTCGAAATTGATCTGCGAATGGTGGACCGCCGCCGGCGTCGCCACTTCTGGCGCAACGCTTAGCGGATTATTCGCGGTGCGCGCTTGGGCGATTGTTTTCGCAAATTGCTGTTCTTGCCGCGCAATATCTTCGACGGAGAGTTCGGCCCGGGCGTGATGAATCGCTCGCTGCGGTTGCGGGATTGCCGCTTTGCGCGTGATTCGCGCGAGTTCACGGTGGCGCGGACTTTCGTGCGTGCGGAGCGTTAGCTTGGGTTGTGTGCGCGGCTGTCGGGTGGCCACGGCGACATGTGGATGATTCGGTCTTGTGGGCTGCGCGTGCGCCCGCTTCTCCAAGTGAAGCGCCGAAGAAGTGGTAATCGTAAACCTCGGCGGTACAATCTTCGCATCAGGCAGGGTGAGCAATCCCCAGCGCACCAATAGCGGTCCGACGATCAGATGCAAGATGACCGAGAGAATAACGGCAAACTCAAGAACGCGTCTGCGACGATCTTTGGTCATAGGTGCATGGCGTTTAACGCCGTCGGAACTTATCGCGTTACGGTGTGGAGCGCAAGATAGTTTATCCCGGCCTGTTCAAGAATCTGCCGCCCGCTGCCACGGAGCAGAAAATCGACGAACGTCTGAGCAGCGTCGCGATGTTTTGCGCTCGTGAGAACGGCGATCGCGTAGACAGCTCCGTCGTTGCCGGGAAGCGTTATTGCGGGAATGCGACGCGCACGCGCTTCGGTCGAATACAGGAACGCCGCATCGATGTCGCCGCTCTCAAGTCGCACCAGCAACGCCTCCTCCGGAAAGACTTGGGCTGGGTTTTCATCGGCGCCGAGGATTTGCGCGGCGGCCTGGGGACGATTTTCATGTTTGGCCAGGAGATTTAGCGCGCGAATCGATCGTGCGCCCTTAGGATCCAGTTGCGGATCGGTGCGCCCGATGCGCAACTTCGGCTGCAAAAGGACATCCAAGAGCGAGCGCCTTCCGGCCGCAGCGGCTTGAAATGTCGGCGTAAATGACGACGTGGGCGAGTACCCGATCGTCATCGGCGAGCGGCCGAAAACGATGTATGACGAGATCAGTTTGCGGGCGAGAAGCCGATCCAGCACTTTCGGGTCAGCGCTAATAAACACGTCCGGGTTGCGGATGCCGCCTTCGATCAGGCGCTCTAAGGCAATGCTGCCTTTCCCTTCACCCAAATACCGGACGCCGGTCTGACGGGTGAAGGTCGTTGAGATCGCTCCCTCCATTGGGCTGACAAGTGAGCCGGCGTACACCACGTTGACCGCGGCGTCCGACCTCGGAGCGACCGGCAATGCGGCTAGTAAGAGGAAAACCAGCGACTTTAGCATGAGCGACGGTTCGCGTGCGCTGAAAGACATTCCTTAAACCGGTAGCGAATAGTGATGACAGATGGATGACAGCAAGCATACGCACGGACCCGGATGGAGTCCCGTAACTCGCGCGCTCTTGTGGGTCGGAGTCGCCGGACTCTCAACGGCGCTAGCCTTCACCGTGGTGCGCGCGATGGCTCGCCGCCTACCGGCCGATCCGACGAGCGAGCGTATTCAGCAGCTTATCGATGAAGCCAATCAGCTTCTAAAAACGCTTGACGATCAAAGGCACGGCTAACCCGCCGCTGCGCAGCGGCGCCGAACTCGAGCTGGCGTTTACCGATCTTCTGGCAAACGGACAGGGCGTCGGGCGGTACTTCGGCCAGGTCGTTTTTTGCTTTGGTCCCCTCCCCGAAGAACGGGCGATCGTGCGGATCACCTCAATCAAACGCAGCTATGCCGTTGGCGAATTAGTGCGCATTACATTGCCGAGCGCGATGCGCACCAAACCGTTCTGTCCGGTATTCGGCGAGTGCGGCGGCTGCCAGCTGCAACACCTGCAGTACTCGGCGCAGCTCGCTTGGAAACGCGATCTTGTGCGCAGCGCCCTTGAGCGCATCGGCGGGTTCGAGGACGTGCGAGTGCGCTTCCCCGTTGGAATGGCCAGTCCCCGAGCCTATCGCAATAAGATGTCACTGGTTGTCGATCATGTTTACACCGAGCCGACACTCGGATTTTATCGTCAGCGTTCGCACCAAGTGGTTCCGATTGACGGCTGTCCGATCGTCGAGCCCGCGCTTAACGAGATCATCGGCCGACTGAACGGGATGCGCGCGAGTTCCGAGGTCGCTCCGGCATTTGCGGCGGCCCGGCATATTGTAGCGCGCACCGCGCGTTCAAGCGGGCAGAGCGTGGTTACGATTACCACCAGCACTCGGTCGGAAGAGACCGTGCGAATTGCACAACCATTGCTCAACCAACTGCCGACCGCCGTCGGGATCACGAATTCATTTGAATTGAGCGGTCAGAATGCAATCCTCGGGCGCAAGCACGTGCTCAATGCCGGCGTCGGCCAGATTGAAGAATCGATCGGCGGCGTACGCTATCGCGTTTCGGTCGGCTCGTTCTTTCAAGTCAACGTCGAAATCGTCGGGCAGATATTCGAGTTTATGCAAGCCGGGCTCGGCCAACCGCGCAAGATTGTCGATCTCTACTCCGGCGCCGGAACATTTTCACTCTTTTTTGCAAAACACGGATGCGAGGTCGTCGGCATTGAGGAGAATCGTCAAGCGGTCGCCGAAGCGACTGGGAATGCAGAATTGAACGACTTGACCTCGAGCGTGCACTTTGTAACCGGAAAGGTTGAGCAGGCGGTCAACGGTTCGGTCGGCCGAGCCGCATTAAAAGAAGCGCAGATCGTATTTTTAGATCCGCCGCGCAAGGGGTCGGATGAAGTGACTCTTGAAGCAATTGCGCGCTCTGGTGTACCGAATATCTGGTATCTTTCCTGCGACCCGGCCACGCTCGCCCGGGATTTGAAGTTTCTAGCCGCCAATGGGTATCGGCTAGGCGTCGTGCAGCCGTTCGATATGTTTCCGCAGACCGGACATGTGGAGACGCTGGTAACGTTGTATCGCGAAATATCCACGGCCTCGGATGCGTTCGCGGATGCGCCGATCCCGCAGTGGCCTGACGAAGAATTGTTCCCCCGCAAACCATCGGAGTATCCAGATTTTGTCATCCGAGAAGATTGATATTCGCTACGTCGCCAAACTTGCGCGGCTTGCCCTAAACGATGAGGAAGTTCAAACGTTCGGGCAGCAGCTCGGCGAATTGCTCGAGCATGTAAATGCGTTGGCCGCGCTCGACACGCAAAGCATTCCGGCGACCGCGCAGGTCGTGGAACTGCGCAACGTTCAGCGGGATGATGCGCTTGCGCCGACGCTGGATCGCGAAGTTGTGCTCTCGATGGCCCCGCAACGCCAGGGCGAGTTTTTCCGCGTGCCGCGCATTATCGCGGAGGCGCAGTAGTGTTAGCAGAGAGTAGCGCGGCGACGATTGCCCGCCGCGTCAACGGCGCGGAGATTTCAGCGGTTGAGGTCACCGAATCGATGCTCGCCCAAGTGGACGCGCTCGATGAGCGCGTGGGGGCGTATCATACGCGCTTGCATGACCTCGCGCACGAAAGTGCAGCGCGGGTTGACCGGCGCATCAAAGCCGGTGAACGTTTACCGCTCGCCGGTGTGCCGATTGCTGTTAAAGACAACATGTGCCTAGCCGCAACGCGCACGACTTGCGGGTCAAAGATTCTCGAAAACTGGATTGCTCCATACACCGCTACCGCAGTCGCGCGTATCATTGCAGCCGGCGGCATTCCGGTCGGCAAAACCAACATGGACGAGTTCGCGATGGGCAGCTCGTGCGAAAATAGTGCGCTGGGTGTGACCCGCAATCCCTACGACCTCACGCGAGTGCCGGGCGGCTCAAGTGGTGGAAGCGCAGCGGCGGTGGCGGCATTTGAAGCGGCAATTGGCCTTGGGAGCGATACCGGCGGTTCGATTCGCGAACCGGCGGCGTTCTGCAACGTCGTGGGCTTTAAGCCGACCTACGGCCGTATCTCGCGTTACGGACTCATCGCGTTTGCATCGAGCTTGGACCAAATCGGTCCGCTGACGCGCACCGTCGAGGACGCCGCGCTCGCGTACGACGTCATGGCCGGACATGACCGCATGGATTCGACCTCGATCGATCGGCCGGTTGAACCGACCGCAACCGGGTTGCGAACCGACTTGCGCGGTTTGCGAATTGGAATCGTCAAAGAGTTCGACGTCTCAAAACTCGGAACGCAGATTGCGGCGCTCTATCAAGCGGCCTATGCGGATCTCGAAAAACTCGGCGCCGAGTTGGTTGAAGTCGCGCTTCCAACCGCCGAGTATGGGCTGGCTGTCTATTATCTTATCGCGCCCGCAGAATGCTCTTCCAATCTCGCGCGCTTTGACGGCGTACGTTATGGCTTACGCGTTGACGGAGCCGATGTCGGCGCAATGTATGAAGCGACCCGCGCAGCGGGTTTCGGCCCGGAGGTGAAGCGTCGAATCCTGATCGGAACCTACGCGCTTTCGAGCGGTTATTATGATGCTTATTACGTCAAAGCCCAAAAGGTGCGCACGATGGTCGGCGACGACTTCAAAAAAGCGTTTGCGCAATGTGATCTGATCGCGAGCCCCGCGGCAAGTTCGCCGGCATTTCAGTTT
>JALYVT010000056.1 GCA_030853105.1 Vulcanimicrobiota bacterium | reverse complement strand
TCTTGTACCGCTGGGCGCGCAGGCGCAAACCGCTCCACACCCGTCGGCAGAGCCCGGTCCGGCGCCCTACGAGACCTTCGTCAAAGGCGCGACCGTTCTACCGGGATTGATCCCGGTCATTGAAAAGGCCGGCGGCGTCTATTTGGAGTTGACCCCCGCCCAGCTCGGTCAAGACTTCATCGAAACCTCCGTTCCGACCACCGGCTTGGGCGGCTTCGGGCCGGCACCCGGGGAGCCGTACGTGGCGCCCGCTCGCATCATACACTTCGACCGAATCGGCGATCGCGTCGTGCTACGCTGGCCGAACACGATCGCGCAAGTCAACCCCGCAACCCCGCAAGCTGCCGGGGTGAAAGCCTCGCTTCCGAGCTCGGTTGTGGGAGTTGAACCGATTGTTGCAACCGACGCAGCAACCGGCGCAGTGGTTATTCCGGCGTCGGTCTTTTTAGGAGATGTCTCCGACTTTGCCGCGGTGTTCGATAGTCTAAGCCCGAATCCGCAGCACGGCTATCACCTGGACCCAACGCGCACGTTTTTCACCAAGAGCAAAGCGTTTCCCGACAATGATGTCCTGCGGGTAAGCCAAACGTGGGCAAGCGCGGATCCCGATACAATTGACAATGCTCCGGATGCGCGCAGCATCGAAGTCGGTATTACGTATAACATCATCGCTGCGCCGCACGACGGCTACATGCCGCGAATTGCCGATCCGCGGGTCGGCTACTTCGAGCAGCCGCGGCTCGATTTTCAGAACGATCCGACAACAACGCGCGCGATTGACTACATCGCACGTTGGAACTTCGCTCCCGAGCATCCCGGAACGCCATCAACTGCGACCCGCCCGCTAGTGTACTTTCTCAGCGATACAATCCCGGAGCAGTACCGCGCAACCGTCAAAGCCGCGCTGCTCACGTGGAATAACGCATTCGCGAAAGCCGGGATATTGAACGCTGTTCAAGTGAAAGACCAGCCTACCGATCCGAGTTGGGATGCGGACGATATCCGCCACAACATGATTCGCTGGATCGATACCTCGTCGCCGGCATTCGGCGCGGAGGCCTTGCTGATCACCGATCCACGGACCGGCGAAGAATTGAATACCGGCGTCAATGTCGATGCGGTTGAGGGAACCGCCAAACGCTATTTCCGCTACATTGTCGCACCCGAACGCGGCTTAGCCGATACGCAGAGCAACGAGCAGGCGTTCGAGCAGGCGTATCTGCGCAGCGTTGTGCTCCACGAATCCGGCCACGATCTCGGCCTGCAGCACAACTTTATCGGTTCGATGGCCTACACCGCCAAGAACCTGCAAAACCGAGCATTTACCTCTAAGTACGGCGTTGCAAGCTCGGTAATGGAGTACGCTCCCGTAAACCTATGGCCGAAAAACACCGCTCAAGGCGACTACGTCCAGTTGGTTCTAGGCCCGTACGATTACTATGCGATCCAATACGGCTACACGAATATCAATGCATCGACGCCGCAGGCCGAACTGCCGACCCTGAATCGGTTGGCGTCGCGCTGGAACGACCCGCGTTATCGCTTTGCTTCAGACGAAGATGCGGGATTCGGACAAGGCCACGCGATCGATCCGCGGGTCGCGATGTTCGATCTTACAAATCATCCGCTTGACTGGTGCAGCACGCAGACCACAATGCTGCATGGGCTGATGAACTCGATCGATCGCCATTTCCCACAGGCGGGACAGCCGTATGATGATGCTCGGCGCGCGTTTTCAATGCAAGTACGCCCCTACATTACCTGTGCAACGATGGCTGCTCACACAATCGGTGGCGAATACCTGTCGCGCGCAAATCGCGGTGAACGCGGATCGAGGCCCCCGTTACAGGCCGTTCCGCGCAGTCAAGAGTCGCGTGCATGGCACATGTTATCGACCGAGCTGTTCTCCGATCAGGCGTGGCACTTTAATCCGAATGTTCTTAACCGCCTCACCTATTCCGAGGTGAGTTCGCTCAGCGCAGGCGGTTCGTGGGCGTATAACCCGACCGCGCGCCACGATATCTCGGTCTCGGCATTAGCCGCGTCCGCGCAGGAGATGGCCCTCAGCGAGATATTCGCGCCGCTCACACTTCAGCGCATTG
Source organism: Vulcanimicrobiota bacterium (assembly GCA_030853105.1). Lineage (GTDB taxonomy): Bacteria > Vulcanimicrobiota > Vulcanimicrobiia > Vulcanimicrobiales > Vulcanimicrobiaceae > JALYVT01. The sequence goes on along the minus strand of JALYVT010000056.1, from coordinate 9,390 downwards.
ACGATCTGTCAACCAAGTACCGTGCGGGAAGCACCATGTCGCTGACCGATCTGTTTGATTGGTCGCGCGACAGCATCTTCGGCGGCATCGCAAACGGAAGTGCAAAGAATGACGGCGTCGTTCGGCGCAACTTGCAGACTCGATTTGCGCAGCGATTAGCGGCAATGTGGGTCAAACCGGTTCGCGGAACGCCCGCTGATGCGCAAGCAATGGCGCGTTTGCAACTGGCCGAGTTGGAATCGAGCGCCACGCGCGGCGCACAGGCCCGAGGTTTGGACGAACAGACGCGCGCGCATCTGGGCGCACTAGCTTCGATAGCGAAACAAGCGCTAGACGCGCGGTCCACCGCGCTCTAGGCTATCTACGAAACGTCGGTCTCAGTGCTGCGTTCGTCCGCAATGCTGAGGCCGACGTTTTTATGCCGTGCAGTATTCGTTTCCAGCGCGGTGGTAAGGTTGTCGCGCGTTCCCTGCTCGGCAATCAACTCCTGAATGCGCTCGCGACCACCGCGCAGCGTTCGCGCGTGCGCTTCTAAAACCGCGGCCGGCACGTCATCGGGCGCGTCAAACGGCCGACTCAACCACGCTTCGATCGCGTCGTGCGCTTGCGCGCCCCGCTGATCAATCTCTTGCAATTCAGCTCGATAGTCGCTCATGCGCCGAAGGTTTGATTATCATTCCGGTTTTCCGCTTGCCACCCAACGAGGTGCAACCCACCCGGACAGAACGTGGTCAAGAAGGTCAGTCTGCACCGATCGCGTGTGTTGAAGAATAGAGAGAGAGGAAAACCATGAGAATCGTTGTTTTAATAGCGCGTCTTCTGATGGGCCTGGCATTTTTAGTACTGGGACTCAACGGGTTCTTGCACTTCATTCCGACGGGATCGCCCCCGCCGGGGCTGGCCGGGACATATTATGGTGTACTGATCGCGTCCAATTATTACATTCTAACCTTCGGGGTACAAGTCGTCGCCGGTATCCTCTTGCTGGCGAATCAGTACGTTCGGTTGGCTCTAGTACTGCTTGGCGCAGAACTTGTCAACATTCTGACCTTCCATATCACGATGATGCCCTCGGGCTTGCCGTTGGCGCTCATTATGACGGTGCTTTGGCTGATTGTAGCGTACGACCATCGTGCGTTTTTTAGCGAAGTGTTTGCCCGCACCTCATCCCGGGCAGATTCGGTTTAGCGGGGGACAGACAATGTGTCGAAGCATAAAAACGCTGCACAACTTTTTGCCTCCTGCGACTGATGCCGAGGTACGTGCATCTGCGTTGCAGTTCGTTCGAAAGCTCAGCGGCAGCGCGCACCCCTCCAAAGCGAATGAAGATGCGTTTAATCTGGCTGTTGAGCGCGTGACCTTATCAGCGCGTGAACTGCTCGATTCCCTTATGACAAGCGCCCCTGCGCGCGATCGTAAAATCGAAGCCGACAAAGCCAAAGCAAGAGGCCGATCTCGTACCGTGACCGGGGCAGCGATACAACCCTCCTCATCCTAATCGGACTTCGCCTACCGGCCGAAGCACGACTTCGCAATGCTTGTCACCCTGAGCAGCGTTCGTCCTCGACGAACGCGTAGTCGAAGGGCATTAGCGCAGCTCTGTACCAGTTAGTGAACGTGCCTGTCAAACTAGAAAATGTCTGCAAAAAATATTCCGGCGAGGTCGCCGCGTTGTGCGATGTTTCATTTTCCGTAAGCCTCGGCGAGTTGATTGGGTTAATCGGTCCCAGCGGCTGTGGAAAGAGCACCCTGCTCAACCTGATCGGCTGCATTGACTTACCGACATCTGGTCGGGTGTTCGTTGCCGGCGAAGAGACCTCGGCGCTAGGCGATGACGGGCTCACGCGGTTACGGCGCGAAAAGGTCGGCACGATCTTCCAATTCTTTAATCTGCTTCCCACGCTGACCCTCGCCGAGAACATCGCGCTGCCGCTCACGCTGCAACGAACCGATCGCGTACTGATACGGCAACGCGTGAATGAGGTTTTGCGGCAAGTCGACTTGACCGATCGCGCAGCGGCATATCCGGCGACGGTTTCGGGCGGCCAGATGCAGCGCGCCGCCATCGCTCGCGCGATCGTGCATCGCCCAAGCATCGTCCTTGCGGACGAACCGACCGGAAACTTGGATTCTCGTAATGGCCAAGCCGTGTTGCAGTTGCTGCGCGAACTCGCAGATGCCGGCCAAACCATTATCATGGCAACACATAGTCCGCAAGCCGCCGCGATCTGCGATCGGCGTATTCACATGCTTGACGGCGCGATCGAATCGATAACGTGAAACCGATTCTGAGTGCGCTCGTGACCCGACACATCCACCAAAATCTGCTGCGTTCGGTCGTTACAGTCGTCGCGGTGATGCTCGGGGTCGCGCTCGTCTTCGCGATCGACGTCGCCAATGCAACCGCTGTTGCGTCGTTTTCTACCAGCGTCAATGTAATTGCAAACCATGTAAACTTGCAGATACTTGGCTCGGGGCGCGGCTTTGATGAGCGAACGCTGCTGCGCGTTCAAGCTTTATCGGGCGTTCAAGCGGCCTATCCAATCGTTGAAGATGAGCTCATCGTCGGCGAGCATACGGGCCGACCACAATCGGGCGAAGCGTTACACGCGATCGGCATGGATGTTACCCGGCCGTTGCCGCAGGCGGTCGATTCCGGTGGGAGTCTTGATCTCAATACGTTCATAAACCATCGTGGCGTGATTGTCAGCCGGCGAATCGCGCTGAAGTATGGAGTGCGTCCCGGTGACGTGCTGCCGGCATTCGCCGGTGTGCATGCGGTTGATTTGCACGTGAGTGCGGTGTTACCCACCCATTCCGCCGGAGTCGATTCGAGCGTTGCCTTCGTCGATATCGCGACCGCTCAAGACCTGTTTGCCAAGGTCGGGCGCCTCGACCGAATCGATATCATCGCCGATCCAACTCGCCTTCTCGCGGTCCGCGCAGCGATCGCCCGAACGCTGCCGCCGGGCGTGCGCGTTATCGAGCCGTCCGTTCGAACCGGCGAGATCAACCGATTGCTGCGCAGCTTTCGCTTGAATCTCGAGGCGCTCTCGTACGTTGCACTCTTGGTCGGAATGTATTTGATCTATAATACGCTTGCGATCTCAGTCGTGCAGCGAAAACCCGAGATTGCCACGCTTCGCGCGTTGGGTGCGCGGCGCGGCCAAATATTTGCGACGTTTTTGTTCGAGGGTGCGCTGTACGGACTGGCGGGTTCGGCCGTCGGCTTGATTGCCGGCGCGCTGTTGGCGCAAGGTGCCGTTCAGGCCGTCTCGCATACGGTCTCCACGCTGTATGTCGGCTCGCACGCGGACGGTGCCGTTTTTACCGTTGCAGCTTATGTGAAGGCGGTTGTTGTCGGCGTCGGAGCATCGATGCTCTCGGCAGTCGCACCAGCTTGGGAAGCCTCGTCAGTCGCGCCTGCCATCGGCATGCGAGCCGGTGGATTTGAAACACGTTGGTCGGGCGGCGTGCAAGCGTTTACGGTCATTGGGGTCGTACTACTTTTTGCGGCGTGGATTGGCTCGCGCGCACCCGCCCTTGACGGCGTTCCGGTTTTCGGGTACCTTTCCGCGGTCCTGACTATCGCCGGCGCTTCACTGTGTGTTCCGGCGATTCTCGCGCTTTCGTTGCGCGCTCTGCGATTGCTTCCGAACCGGCGCTTACCGTGGTTTTCCTTGGCGCTCCGGGCAATGCGGGCGTCTGCGCGGCGGTACGCGGTCGCTATCGCCTCACTCGCGCTGGCTGTCGCGATGATGACGAGCATCGCAATTCTTATCACCTCGTTCCGCGCCACAATTATCGATTGGGCGCAGCAGACACTCCAAGCCGACCTCTTTATCAAACCCCCGGGCGCGGTCGATGCCTCGTTTAGCGGTCGGTTTACCCCCGAGTTCGTTGCGCGGATCGCGGCAGTTCCGGGAGTGCAAACGGTCGATACATTTCGCGGTTTTGCGATCCCATTTCGGGGTGGAACGACCTATCTGGGCGCGACCGACTTTCGATCGGTCAGCGCGCGCAGTAAGGTTAGTTTTGTCAGTCGCGTGGATACGGCCAAGCTCTCGCAGACGATGCCGAACTCCCTCAATGCGATCGTAAGCGAACCGTTTGCTGTTCGCTACGGACTGCACGATGCAGATCGTTTCACCCTTAACACGCCCTCGGGCGTGCGAACCTTCACGATCGCAGCCACCTACAACGATTACTCATCCGATTCGGGCGCCTTTATCATGGACAGGACAACCTTTGTGCGTCTCTATCATGACCGCACGAGTGACTCGATCGCCGTCTACCTACAGCGGGGCGCGCCTTTGCCGGCCGTTCGCTCGGCGATCGTGCGAGCGGTTTCACCGGCACGAATCGACATCGAAAGCAATCGGGAACTGCGAGCCATCGTACTGGTGATCTTTGATCGAACATTTGCAATTACCAATGCCTTGTATATCGTGAGCATCGTCGTCGCTATCCTTGGGGTGGTCAGCACGCTTTTTGCGCTTGTGTTGGAGCGAAGGAGAGACATCGCCGTATTGCGCTATCTTGGGGCGACCGTTGGTGACATTCGCGCAATGGTCTACACTCAGGCAGCGGTTGTCGGGGCGGTGGGTGCGGTATGGGGGCTGCTGCTTGGGTTCGCACTATCGCTGCTGCTTATCTTCACCATCAATTTTCAATCGTTTGGTTGGCTCATCGCGCTGCGTCTGCCGTATCCATTCTTCGGTCAGGTGATTCTGCTAATGGTCGGCGCGGCACTGCTGGCTGCGATATTCCCTTCGTCAATAGCAGCGCGGATACGAACTGCAGAAGTGTTGCGCGATGAATAGCTTGGGGCGCACTGCAATCGCGGCGCTCGCGACGGCGGTGTTGTTACAGTGGGGCTCTGCGGCCGCGACCACGACGGCAGGCGGGTTTACCGAGGCCACGGCTCCGTACACGTTCTCGTTCCCACGAGATCATGCTGCACACGACGGTTATCGCACCGAGTGGTGGTACTTCACGGGTCATCTGCGCGCCGGCGACGGGCACCGCTTCGGGTACGAACTGACGTTCTTTCGAATCGGCATTGCGCCGCACGCGACGCATATGCGGCCGGGCGAAAGCCGATGGCACGGTACCCAACTCTACCCCGCGCACTTTGCGATTACCGACGAGCGCAGCGGCCGTTTCGTTTACTACGAAGATTTCGCTCGCGACGCATTGGCGCAAGGGCGCGCGTCACCGAGACGACTCGACGTGCGCGTACACGATTGGACGCTGCGCGGTCCAATGCCGTTTTCGCTCCATGCCTCTAAGGGCGGCGACGGCATCGACCTTGCAGTCAACTCGCGCAAACCGCCGGCGATTCACGGAGTTGGCGGCATTTCACGGAAGGGCGCCTGCCGCTCATGTGCATCGCACTACTATTCTTATACGCGACTCGCTACAACCGGTCGGATTCGCGTGCAGAATCATGAGTACGGCGTGCGAGGAATCTCGTGGATGGACCATGAGTACGGTTCGGACGAATTGCAGGGGGATCAAATCGGGTGGGACTGGTTTTCTATGCAACTCAACGATGGGCGCGAAGTAATGCTCTATCGCCTTCGGCAACGCGACGGTTCCACCACTCCGCAATCGAGCGGAAGTCTCATTGCGCGAAGCGGGTCCGTCCGCTTTTTACCGCTTCGCGCGTTCACAATTCGCGCGACCGAGCATTGGATCAGTCCACACACCACCGCGCGCTATCCAAGCGCCTGGACCGTCCACGTCGATGGTGTCGGCGATCTCATCATAACTCCGCAGATCGCCGATCAAGAACTCGTCAACGCAAGCAACGGCGTCACGTACTGGGAGGGTTCGGTCGCAATTCGATCCCCAAACGGAAAGCCGCTCGGAGTCGGCTACGTCGAGCTAACCGGCTACGCGCAACCCGTCAATCTCTGATCCTGTGCGCACCAGCCGGCGCGGGGTCGCTTAGACTTTCCGGCGGTCGGCGACTGGGTGCGTTATTCGCTTATCGACGCGGAACAGGCAGTCATTGGTGAACTTCTGCCGCGCCGGAGCGCAATCGTTCGAAAAGCCGCAGGCGCAGCTTATAGCGAACAGGTTATCGCGGCAAATGTCGATTCGCTTTTCATCGTGAGTGCACTCGACGACGACTTCAACTTGCGTCGCATCGAACGCTACGTGACGCTCGCGTGGAGTAGCGGCACGCAACCGGTCATCTTGCTTAACAAAGCTGACCTCGGTGCTGATATCGACGCTATACGCGCAGATATCCGGCTGACCGGCTGGGATATTCCAGTTCACGAACTTACGGCCATTCGCGGGCTTGGTGTCGAGATGCTTGAACAATATCTTCAGAATGGCGTGACGGTCGCATTTGTCGGTTCTTCGGGCGTTGGAAAATCGACTATCGTGAATGCGCTACCTCATGACCAACATCAGGCGGCGAATGCAATCCGTGGACACGACGGTCGTGGAAAGCACACGACGACCGCGCGCTCCTTATTTTTACTGGCGAGCGGAGCGGCCGTCATCGACACGCCGGGCATGCGTGAATTGCAACTATGGGACGCCGACGAAGGCTTTTGCCAGGCGTTTTCCGATATCGAAGGCCTCGCCAACGAATGCCGCTTTCGCGATTGCGCGCATGAAAATGAACCCGGCTGCGCGGTGCGCACTGCCCTCGCCGAATCGCACAATTTAGAACGGCTCGCGAGTTACAAGAAACTGCAAAAAGAGCAGCGGTTCTTGAACACCAAGGTCGATCGCAGTCTCTACGCAGCCCAAAAGAAGCGTTGGAAGGAAATTCACCGAGACGTACAAGAGCAGCTAAAGTTCAAACGGCGCTAATGGTAATTGTCCTAAGGCTAAACGCCCCTTGACAGACGCAGTTTTCGAGTGAAGGAACACCGCTGGGGCGTTTCGATGGCGTCGACCGCCGGCCTGATACACCGTGCGGCACCGGGTTCGATTCCCGGACGCTCCAGCCACGACGATACCGTTGTGTTTGCGAACTAGACATGCTATGCTCGGTAGTGTATCAGGCCGGTGGGCATGTCGAAACGCAGGAGGCGTCGCAGCAATGTGGCGCCTCTTTTCAGTAGATCCGGAGCCTTTATTCGGGGCGGTAGACGTAGAGGAGCCCGCCGTCTAAGGATTGCGCCATTCCGCTAATTTTCGAGCGGTCATTGAGAATTGCGACGATCGGTTCGGCGATTGTACGAGCCTCTTCGGGGTCGGAAACTTGCAAATGCAGGTAGTTTGCAACGATTCCGTCGTCGGTTTGCCGAAACTGTTTAATGCGAAGGATCGAATCTTTTTCGATGTATTCCCAAGCCGCTGTGTGCCCTACGTGCGGTACGCCGATACTCATTGATTGTTCTCTCCTGAAAGCGTTCTGTTCGGTATTGTTCGGGAGCGGGTGGCCCCGACCTCGCCGTAAGGTCAGCTTGCAGCGGCGGCAGAGTTGAATCGCAAGAATCGGTTGCGAAGCCGGCGAGGCCGAAAGTTATAATGCTACGATTTCAAAATAGTGCGCAGCTAGCCCGTGCGGGCCCGCAAGGACTGCCGAGGCTCGCGGCACGAAGTACCCCGCATGATGAATCGAGTGCGTCTTCTAGCGGCGACCGGCGCCGCATTCCTGGTGGTGTCGGCCTGCAACGGCGGCGGCACTCAGCCTGCTCAAGTGCGTATAACGAATATTTCCGGCGACTATACGGGTACTGTGCAAGATAGCACGAGCGACGCATTAACGGCGAGCGCGATCCTGGCCCAGCATAGCAATGCGGCAGGCGGCACACTCTCGTTGGCGGCCGGTGCGAAGACTCTGGTCACCGGGATCTCGCTGATCATCGCGGCCAACAATGCCGTGAGCGGGACCATCGTCGAAGATTTGCCGACTGGCGTCACTTGCACGATGAGCACGACCGGAAACTACAATAGCGCGAATTCGCAGATAACCGGTTCGCATACGGCCGTAACGGGGTGCAGCGGAGAGACCGGAACATATGTCCTAAACCAGCAATGCAGCGACACCGTTACGAACGTGCTTCGTCGCCGACCGATGGGTGTAACGAGCTGTTAGCGATCGATGCATGCGCCAGCGCCTCGTCATCGCTCCAGACGGCGCCTTCCGAAAAGAGTTGGTAGAGCTCCTCACTGCTGATCCGACCTTCGAGCGCTGCAAGGATGTTTTCACGGGCTAGGCGATCGGAGCAAATGCCCTCTCAGTTCAGTGCCGTCATTCGCGCGCGCGCATAGCCAAACAGGCGTGCGGCCTCATGCGGTTCATCATCGAGGCGCAACGTGGCGGAGTAACCAACCGCGATAGCAATCAGCAGCGGATGGCGCGCCGTCGCGGCCAGCTCAAGAGCCTCCGCGATAAACGGCTGCGCGCACTCGAAGTCGTTTGCCGCCAACGCATAACCGGCCACATTGCTGGTACGGTACATTCGAACTGGATCGGTAATGTTTGCCAGCGATTCGATCCCCAAATCCACCGCACGCGTGAAGAACTCGGCGGCCGCCTCGGCTTCAGCCCACCATTCGAGCACATGAGCGGCTTCGTCGGCTGATTTGAGCGAACGGAGCAGCGCGACCGCACTGCTGAACAGCGCTCGCGCCTCTTCGATTTGGGAAGGCGGAAACGAAGCCGCACAACGGCGAATCGCGGCTCCTAGGAGCCTGACATCACCAGCTGCACGCGCGCGTTCGATTGCTTCGTCGGCTAATGGCCGCGCTTCGTCAAATCGGCCAGCGCGCGCATATTGCTGCGCTGCCTGCGATAGCGCTCGAACCGTAGCGCGCTCATCATCGACTTTGCGATAACATTCGAGTGCGCGTTCTGCGGCCACCAGCGACGACGGGTAGCGCACGCGATTGTTGTAAAGCATCGACAGCGCGTAATGTAAACGCGCTTCGGCGCGTAGCTCAACGTGGTCCGACGAGGCAATGGCGCGAGTGCACCAGTCGATTCCTTCATCCAGTAGAGTCAACTGCATAAATATTGGCCCGAGATCGCCGGCCATTTGCTGGCCAAGAACCCGCTCGCCGGCGTCGCCAAGGGCCCAATGTAAGGCGGCGCGCAGATTAGGCAGATCTGGTGTCGCCAACTGGTATACGCGTTCGGGTTGCTGCAGGTCCCGAAGTCGGTAAGAACCGAGCGCGCGTAGTGTTACACCTTCAAGCGGCTGTGGATTGAGCAGATCGGCGGCGACTCCTGAGATCACGATCTGTCCCCGTGCGCCGTTGACAGCAGGCGCGCGACCCGATTCACGGCTGGCCCAAAGTAATCGTCGTCACGTTCCTCGGCTTCGCCCGCATGGATGGCCATGCGAACGCGCAAACCGTCGACGCTGCTCCAATCCTCTTGGCTTAATCGGCGCTGTGCGGCGAGTGCTCCCAGGA
>JALYVT010000235.1 GCA_030853105.1 Vulcanimicrobiota bacterium | reverse complement strand
ATAATATGCTGCGCGTGCCAAGACGGAGCCGGGCCGGTCGTTTGGTCACAGATTGCGGTCCCTGGGCGTGAGCTTTATACTGATATCTCCGAATCCGGCGTTTCGCACGAGGCGGGAACATGGGCATTTTTAGTAAGATCGCGATTCTGGTGGGCGTCCTTGTGCTGGGGGCGCCGTTGTGCGCCGCCGCCCAGGCTGTCACTCACACCATCGATATTAATCCGGGGCTGAAGGCCAATACCGACTTTAGTTCGGACCCGCAAGCCGCAATCGATCAGGCTCGGCAGCGCGTGGCGGCCGGCGATCTCGCCGGCGCGATTCGCGGACTTGCGACGTATACGGCCGCGCATCCGACCGAGACCGCGCCGGCACGGCTGCTCGGCGACTTATACTATCGTCAGGGCGATCTGCGGATGGCCGAGACGACCTACAAGGGCATTCTTGCATTTCACTCCGGTGACCGCGAAACCCACAATCGCCTGGGCTCGGTGTTCGCCACCCAGAATCGCATCAACGATGCTATCTCCGAGTTCGAGAACAGTCTTCCGGGCACCGATTCCATCGGCGACCTTGTCGAGTTGCATCAGCAGAGGGGCGACTTACCGGCGTACAAAAAGCGGCTTGAGAAGGCCGCGTTCGATCAGCCGACGGATTCGGATGCGCAGACGGAATTAGCCGAAGCGTATGCCGCGCTTCACGATCCCGCCAACGCGGTGCTCTTCTTTGCGCGCGCGCTCGACAACGCGCCGAACTCGCTACTCGCACTCAACGGCCTCGGGATGGCCTACATGGACGAGCGCAATTATCTCGAAGCGGTGAAAACGTTCGCAAAATGTCGCGGCCTCGATCCGCGCAATTTTCCATGCACACTCAATACCGCCGCAACATACTTGGAGATGAAAGACCTTGCTGCAGCGCAAGTACAGCTCGACACCGCGCACTCCATGGCTCCGGAGCGGCCTGAGACTCAAGTTAACTATGGCTATCTGGCAGATGCGCAAGGCAACTGGAAGGGCGCCGTCTCCGATTATCTGCGCGCGCTCCTGCTCTCGCCGTATTCACGAGAAGCCTACTTTGACTTAGGCCTCGATTACGATCAGCATAAACTGTATTCGCTCGCGCAATCGGTTCTAATTAAGGGCATCACGGTCGCACCCGAAGATGGTCGCATGCATTTTATGCTCGGCAAAACCTACGCCGATCAGCATCAAAACGACTTGGCGATCGCGCAGTTCAAAACCGCCGCCGCTTCAACCGACCCGACCATCTCGTCCCTAGCCCAAGAGCAAGTCGCCTCACTCCTAGCCAAGCACTAACGCGAATCGTTAGTGCTTCGCGATCGCGTCGATCTCGATGCGCACCCCTTTGGGCAAGCCGGCGACGGCAACGGTTGAACGAGCCGGTTTCGTCGCGTCGAAGTATTTGCCGTAGACGGTGTTGACGGCAGCGAAGTCGTTCATGTCGATGAGAAAGATCGTGGTTTTGACGACGTCAGCATACGTGTAGCCGGCCGCCTGCAAGACAGCGCCGAGGTTTTTGAGCACCTGTTCGGTGTGTTCGGAGATGTCGCCCGAAGCGATCTCACCAGTCTTAGGGTCGAGTGGAATCTGTCCGCTGCAGAAGAGTTCGCCCCCGGCCTCGACTGCTTGACTGTAGGGGCCGATCGGCGCCGGTGCATCGGCGCTGAGGATGGATTTCATGAAACAGCGGCTCCTTGTCGTGACATTGTGCCCTTAAAACGGCTGGGTGCGTCTTCTGTAATGCCGAAGTTGTTCTTATAGAGATCGTCAATACGCGCGAGTTCATCGGTACTCAGCATTGGCGTATCAGGTGCATTTGCAAACTCTAGCAGCTGCTCGCGATTGTAGATGTTCGGGAGCACCGTCATAACACGCGGCTCGTGCAGCAGCCACTGGATCGCGGCTTGTCCGAGCGTGCGTTGCGGCGTTTCCAGAAAGCGTAACTGCTCGATTTTTTGCACGCCGTTCGTCAGCCACGATTTGGGACGGTGTCGGCGATGATCGCCTTCGGGAAAGACCGTATCGGCCGTGTAGTGACCCTCGAGCATTCCGCTGCTGTGCGGCACCCTAATCATGTAACCGGTGTCGGCGCCGCTCTCATAGGCGGCGCGAATCTGTTCATCGCCCGGATACTGCTCCAAGATGTTCCAGATAATCTGCATGCTCGCAACGTTGCGGCGCTTAACGGCATCGACGCCTTCGTAAAGCCAGCCGATTGCCGGTCCGAGCGCCACCCCGTAGAGTTTGATCTTGCCTTCGGCTTTGAAATCTTCGAGTAGCGCAAACAGTTCATCGTTATCGATGTGTTCCATGCGCGCATTGTGAAACTGGTAGATATCGATGCAGTCCGTTTTCAAGCGACGCAGCGATTCTTCGAGCGCGAAGCGCAAGAACTTCGGACTGACGTCGTGCGGTAGCTCGCGCTCGCCGCGCGTCGTCGTGGTGTCAGTGTAAAAATCGTATCCGAATTTGGTGGCGTAGACGACCTTATCACGCCGATCTCCAAAGGCGCTTGCAAGCTGCTCTTCGCTGCGGCCATTTCCGTAAACGTCGGCGGCGTCAAACAGCGTGACGCCCAAGTCGAGGGCCTCGCGCAGCATGGTGACGGCTTGCGCATCGGTCATCTTGCCCCACCAGTCGGTGGCGGTCGTCCAGAGGCCGAAGCCGACTTCGCTTACCTTCAGATCGGTGTTCGGATAGGTCCTGTATTTCATAACGCTCCCTTCGACGGCCGGTCGGCGCGCTCCAGCACTATAAAGGTCGCAACTCGGCTATGCCGATATCTTTAAGAGCGATGAAGCCTCAGCTTGAGCTGGGCGACCTTCTGCGGTCGCTCTACGAGGGTAACCCCGACGCCGTCGTCGTCTACGACGCCGACGGACGGTTCGTGGCGACGAATACCGCCGGACATGAACTGGCAGGCTTCAGCGCGGCCGAACTCGCTTGCACCACATTTAGCGAACACGTCTTTGCACCGGAGCGCGCCCGCGCGAACGAAGTCATGGCGACGACTCTCGGGGGCGGGGT
>JALYVT010000055.1 GCA_030853105.1 Vulcanimicrobiota bacterium | reverse complement strand
CCCGGCAAGATCGGGACAGTGATTCCAACCGCACGTGCGCGACGAACAAACTCAAAGTACTTGTCGTTGTCGAAAAACAGTTGGGTCACCAGAAACTCTGCACCCGCGTCAACCTTCTGTTTTAGATGCTCAAGATCGCTGTCAAGATCGAGTGCTTCGGGGTGCTTTTCAGGATAGCACGCTCCGCCGAGACAAAAATCGAAATTTCGCCGCAGCATCGCCGTTAATTCGCCGGCATAGGCAAAGCCGCCGACCGGGGTCTCAAAACGCTCGGCGCCTTTGGGCGGATCACCGCGCAACGCTAGGATGTTTTCGATTTCGGAAGCTGCCAGGTCCGCAAACAGCTCACGCAGTTCAGCTCGCGAACTTCCCACACACGTGACGTGCGCCATAACGGTGAGGTCGAGTTCACGCTGGATCTGTTTGGCCAGCGCGATCGTTCGCGCGCGCGTCGAGCCACCCGCCCCGTAGGTGATCGACACAAACGCCGGCCTCAACTCACGTAAAGCGCCGATCGTTTCAAGCAGTTGCTCGCTGCCGTCATCGGTTTTCGGCGGAAAAAACTCAAACGAAAAAAATGGCCGAATCGATTGGAGCGCTTCACTAATCCGCATAGCGGAGTATTTACCTAAAACTTGAGGCGACGCCTCCGCACACGAGCGCCCAGCCGTCAACCATGACGAAGAGCAGCAACTTTGCCGGAAGTGAAACAATCGGCGGGCTTAACATGAACATTCCTAGGCCCATCAAAATCGAGGCGACTGCCAAGTCGATCGCTACGAACGGCAGATAGAGGGCAAGACCGATTGCAAAACCGTTCCGTAGTTCACCAACGACGAACGCCGGAATCAGCACGTAGGTCGGCGCCGCCTGAGCGGGCTCCAGAGCCCTGTGCGCTACTCGTTCGAACAACGCGACGTCGGCCGCGCGCGCCTGGCGCATCATGAAGTTCCGCAGCGGCACGACCGCGCGATCGACGAACTGTGATTGCGAAATCTTGCCCTGGCTGTACGGTTTGACCGCGTCGTTCGATATCGCAGTAAGCGTCGGCGACATGATCACGAGCGTCAAAATCAACGCGAGTCCGGTTAACACGGTATTCGGCGGCAATGCCGCAGCTCCGATTGCCGAACGAACCAGCGAAAGCACAACCACAATTCGCACAAACGACGTGCACATCACCAAGACAAATGGCGCAATCGACAAGAGCGTAAGGCCAGCCAGAACGTCAAGCGGCAACGTCGCATGCGCATGGCCGGCCATCGAAATCATGTCTTGCATGATAAAAGGGTAGCGACGGCTCGTTACCCTTTTGTGAACTGGGAGTTACGGTTCGGAGGCGTCCTCGATATCTTCGTGGACGATCGCGCGCTCGTTAGAGATCATCCCGGTGTCATCGGCAGCAATCACCGCATCGCCATTGCCGTCATCGGTGTTCGCATCGATATCAGAGTCCCGTCCGTTATCGCGACCAATATCTGTGTCATCCCTATCGGCGGCCGCATTTGGTACTTCGGCGTTTTTATCCATGCGAGCATTGTTCCCCAACCGTGCCGATGAAAAACCTACTCGGCAGGTCCCCATCGGTGCGGTTACCGAGATCAGGCCGGCTTTTGAATGAGCTCCGTAATCCGAACGCCGAAATTTTCATCGATAGCAACGACTTCGCCGCGCGCAACCAGTTTGTCGTTGACGAGGAGATCGACCGGACCGCCTGCCAACCGATCGAGTTCGACGATCGAACCGGTGCCGAGCTTGAGAATATCGGAGACCGCCATCTTGCATTTGCCCAGTTCGGCCGTGATCTGCAAAGAGACATTCATTAGCAGATCGAGGTTTTGCTGATCGCCGAGCGCGGTCTGTTTTACATCAGTTGCCATCGTAATTTCCCACTAGAAAAGCACTCCGTCCGGCCACTGCCCCGCACTCGCCGCGCGCTAGGACGCTTTCAGCCACGTTAAGGGTCGCCGTACTGCCTACCTCTGTAGTCATCGGCACGATCGCGCCCGGCTGTAGGCCGAGCAAGGTCCGAGCATCGACACACCCCGCTGGAAACCGAACGTTCAGCTCCAGATCGATATCCAGCAGGTCCCCAAGCGTGAAACAGTCTCGAACGGTCGGCACCGGTTCAGACTTGAGCATGACGGCAAGCCGAGCGTCAATCGGCTCGCCGATGAGGAGTTCAAAGTAGGTTGAATAAGGAGCCGTGTCCGTCACCTGCTCCAACTGCGCGCCTTCCCGCAATCCGGCGACCGCATCCAGAGCGCCTGAAAGCGAGCGCATGAGCTGGTCAAGCATGTCGCGCTCGATCGGAGACAGATCGCGCGGGGCAGAGCCATCAACCCCAACGGTTACTTGCTCATCGAATAGCGCGTGAACCAATGCAAGCGCATCAGCGGGTCGCAAGAGCAGTGCAATATCGGTGACCGTTCCGCGCAGTCGAAATAGGCGTGCACCAGCAACGATCGTCGACCAACTCCCGCTAGCCAAAAGAACCGGCGGTGTCAGCATCACTGAAACGGCGCGAGCCAGTAAATGCGTCAAAGACTCGCGTATACCGTTTGCGACCAAACACGCGGCCGAGATCGGCAGTTCGGATCGCGGCTCAAAAAGCGAGCGACGCACCAGACGCTTTCCGAATCGCTCCTTCTCGCGCGAGAACGCAAGCGCCATCACTTCAGCAAATCCATCGTCGTTTTATCTATGCCGCCTTGCGCACTATGCGCGGCACGGAGCGCATCGAACGCTAGGTACGCTTCTTGAAGACGCTGCAGCCCCAAGTCCAAATCAATCGCGCTGGTCTCCTGCGTGTTTGGCGCAACTGCGTCGAAGTTTCCATCCGTCGCACGGCCGATGTGCGGCACGATGCCCGGGGGCGCGAGAAAACGGGTCGCGTCCAGCGTCTGCAATTTCGTCGCCGCAGAGAAGCGGGCCAGAGCAAGTCGTCCGATGCTGACCGCGACCTTGTTGCCGCGCCGGGTCCGCGGATCGACAACGACTCGGTCGTAGGTAATCGAGCCGTCCGGCTCGATGCGTAAACCCGCAGTTCGGCCGAGCGCCACCTCAGCGGCATCGCAGCGAAGCGGTGCGGGCGACGAGCGATCGTTGCGATACCCCAGAACCGGCTCGCCGTTTCTATTCACGAGCAACCCCGACTGAAGATGAAATGTTCCGTCGCGCGAATAGCTTCGCTGCATGCTCGAACTCTCGCTGACAAAATAAGCGTTTGGCGGCGCAGTTGCTGATAGCGGATCAAAGCTGAACCGTGAGCCCGCCTGCGTATACACATCACTATGAGTCGGAATCGCGCCGGGCCTATACGCGGATAGTACGTCGGCTGCGCGACTCGCGATCTCATCTAAGGCATTTGTGGTCGACGGCGAGATCAGCATGAGCCGTCTGCCTGAAGCGCCGCATGGAGCGCGATGCCGCGCGAGGCAAGGGCGTAGCGGGCTTGAACGAGCGCTTCGGCAACGACTTTGCGACATCGCGGAGAACAGACCGCGATTAGCTGCAAGTGTTCTCCGCTGCGTCGCAACCCGATGTGAACGCGGCCTCCGACTACGCCCAGCGTGAAGCTAGCCGAATGAGCCGGCCTGCAACGGCCGGCGAATACGCGCTCGATCCGCTTCGCGAGCGCAGTACGCAGCGCACGACGGTCGCCCGGTAGACTAACCGTCGTGCGATGAGCGCGCGCACCAAACGCCGACGGCACATTCGATACTTTCGTTCCTACGACCGACTTGCGCGCTACGGGTTGCGCCCGTTTACCAGTCGGCGTGACGAGTTGTCGCGGCTTTAGGGCGGTTTCTACAGAATACTTGTGTGTTTCGAGATGAAGAGCGGAATACCACGCCTGCGAGAGCGCGCGCCGATCGATCGAGGCCAGCGGTACGCTTAAAACGCTTAGATCGGACTGGATGGTTGTCATGCAGCGAGCATAGCGATCTGTCTTTACCGGGGCGTGAATGAAATGTTACTTAGCGATAGACGCTCCGATATCGGCCGTCGTCGAAGTGCGCGCCCTTCTGCAGGTACATCGCCTCGTTGGCCAAGTCGAAGCTCACGATGAAACTGCGCAATGTCGCTAGGCCGATGTTGCCGGCGTCAAAGCGGTCAGCAAATGCTCCGCTGTCGGAGAGAATGACGTTCGCGTAACGATTGAACAATCGGTACGATCCGATATTAAGCTGATCTATATTCACGGCCACTGCATCGGTGGTCCCTCCGACACCAAAGCTGCTGACCGACTTTGCGCCTGCATACGGTATCACACCGGCGTGCGCAAGGACGAACGGATGGAACACCAGCAGCTCGTTGCCGTTGCCGGTATCGATCAAGAACTTTCCCCCGACCCCGTTGACTTCACCGGCAACCTCGGGGGTTTCACGATCGACATCGAGCGCAAGCTTCTCGCCCAGCGGTTTCAGCGAACCGGGTGGCCCGAAGGTCATCGTCATTGTATCGAAGTCGATTCGGACTTCGGCTGCGGCAAAAAACGGATATCCTAAAATACCCTGAATCGGGAAGGCGCCGTCGGTCGAACTATTGAGGTTGAGCACCGCCACGTCGTGAACCGGCAGCCGCGCCGCGCCGATGTGTATGTAGTCGAGTTGCGCGATTCCAAGGCCGCCGGTGCGCTGCGCGCCGCGGACTTGCAGCTGGCCTTGCGTCAGCAGTGTTTGATCGGTGGCAACGCGCGAATCGAGCACGACGCTCTGTGCGCCGGTATCAACTAAGAACCAATATGATTTCCCGCGAATTGCAACTTGGGTGTAGATATGACCGGCGCGTTCAACAATCGGGACCGTCTGCGGTCCGGCCGTTTCGATGACCGTGTTTGGGAGTGGTTTGAATACTGCCGGCAAGATCGGTTTATCGACCTGGGCGGTCTTGGTCTGCTCGGTGATGTCGTATTGATGATCTCCGTCCGAATCGACTTCCTTAAACGCCATGACCGCGCCGCTTATGGTGTGATAGTCGGAGTAGTCGATGGTCGAAACCCCATCACCATCGACGTATGCAATGCGGTCAATCAGCCCGGTCGCCGCATCAAAGTAGACCGTCTGTTCCTGTCCCTTCGGGGGTTTGACCTCCACGCGATACGCCTGCATACCATCAGGAAGCAGCGTTTCGCCGATCAGTTTGGAGTACTGCGGCTTAGCAAACAAGTCACTCGAAAGGATAAAATCCTGGGTGATCTGACGGCGCGACAGCAGGCCACTCAGTTCGCGCACATCACCGCTGCTGTTTTGAATGAACTCGCGATCGCCGATTCGCAGCGTCGTTTCGGTTCGCATGCCCAGCGTTTGCTCAAGCCGATCGCGTGCGGGAGCGTGCCAGGAATGGAACGTACCGAACAGCGCCACCCCGGTGATCGCCCCCTGCGTCTCAACAGTTCGTGGATCCGGGTTACCGAAACGCGACAATGCCGCTTGATGCGCGCGCAATACCGATGCGAGCGTGACTTCGGTTGCGCTACGTACGGGCGCAGGAATAGCAAAACTCTGCGCGCATAAAAGCGCAGCGACTAGCGCAATGCGCGCGGTGTTACGGTGAATCTTGAGTGGACTTGTATTTTTGATAGCTGTCGAGCACGTTGCCGACATAATTTTGGGTCTCTGCATAAGGCGGAACGCCACCGTATTTCTCCACTGCGCCCGGTCCCGCATTGTAGGCGGCAACCGCTAAACGCATGTCTCCATGGAAACGGTCGAGCAGGCCCCGAATGTAACGGGTCCCCCCCCAAAC
This sequence comes from Vulcanimicrobiota bacterium, assembly GCA_030853105.1. GTDB lineage: Bacteria > Vulcanimicrobiota > Vulcanimicrobiia > Vulcanimicrobiales > Vulcanimicrobiaceae > JALYVT01. The sequence continues at coordinate 5,808 of JALYVT010000055.1, read as the reverse complement.
ATTTTGCGCCGGGTCGTAAGAATCGTGAACTCCCAGGCCCGCCGCAGTCCCCGGTTCGAGCTGCATCAGCCCCTGAGCGCCGGTTTTGGAGGTCGCATTGGCGTTGAATCCCGACTCGTTGGCAATGATCGCCTTCACCAGCGCCGGGTCGACTTGCCAAGCTGCCGCATTTGCCGAAACCAAACTATCGATCTGGGCCGGTGGGGTCATTGCCGGCCCGCGCGCGGGCGTGCCGCCTGGGTCGGCACTCGGAGTACCGGAGGCACTCTGCATTGCCTGTGAAACCATCGTGCCGAATGTTCCGGACGGGACTGCCGGAGCAGGGGGCGGCGTAACCGCGCCGGTGATTTCGGCGATTCGGCTTTGAACGGCGGCTAAATCGGTGGAGATGTCCATGTCGTACCTCTTACTCTATCGGCAAGCGCGCTCAATTCAGCGAGCGCGCGCTCCGGCTTGATCGAATCTTCACCTTGTTGCAAAAACTCCTCGATCGCCGGCTGTGCACTCTGAACGAGCAGACCGTACGGGTCAGTCGAGGCGATTCCCAGATCGCGTGCGTCTTGCGTTTGTTCGAGCCAGGCGATTGCTTTGCGTACCGCTGCAGCAGCCGAGCGGTGGCCGGACCCGACAACGCCCGCCATCGTGCGGCTCGCACTTCGCGCGATATCGATTGCCGGAAAGTGCCCGCGCGTCGCTAGCCGCTGCGAAAGCTCGATATGCCCATCGAGTATCGAGCGAGCAGCCTCGCTGAGCGGGTCGCGTTCATCGCCATCCGTTAGCACCGTCGCAACGAGCGAGATCGAACCGCGAAAGGACGCGCCGCCGATCTCGACGAGCTGGGCCATCTGCGCGAAAACGCTCGCAGGGAAACCGGCGCGGCCGACACTCTCCCCCGACGCCACGGCGACTTCGCGCAGCGCCGATCCAAAGCGCGCCAAGCTATCCAAAATCACCAGCACGTGCAGACCTCGCGAACGCAGCACGTCGGCTTGCGCGAACGCGACGCACGCCGCATGAACTCGCTCAGCCGCACAGCGATCGCTCGTCGCGCAGACAATCGATGTTCGCGTGTCACAGCGTTCAATCCATTCGCGGGCCTCGCGGCCGCGCTCGCCGATCAAGCCAATCACCACCGCATCGGCGCAGACGCCCCGCGCAATTGCCTGCAAGAGCGTCGATTTTCCGGCGCCGGGCGCGCCGAAGATGCCGATTCGAGCACCTCGGCCGATCGTAAGCAACCCATCGATCGAACGCACTCCGCTCCAAAGCGGCACGCTTATCTCCGCGCGCTGTGCCGCAGTCGGCACACGGCGGCAGATTTTGGTTGCCCGCCCAGATAGCGCGCCGCGATTATCCAGCGCGTTGCCATTTGAATCGAAGGCTCGACCGAGCGCGCCCATCCCGAGCGGCACACACAATCCTTCGGGTTCGATCCGAACAACATCGCCCGGCACAACGCCCTCGATTGAGCCATGCGGTATGACGCTCACGTTCTGCGAGCACACGTCTGCTATTGTGCCGAACAGCGGGGCGTTCGCAATTCCGATTTTCACCGCATCGCCGTGAGCTGCGCATGGAAGATCGGCTTGAACGCGTCCGCCTCCGACACGTGTAACGCGACCGCAGCTAACCGCCGGCATGTACGCTCGTCGCCGCCAAGAGACTCTCGAACCGAACGCCGAGCGATGCATCGATCGACCCGTGGCACAATTCTATGATCGCATCGCCTCGCGCAAGACTGTGATCCGAACTTACCGGGATATCGGTAGATAAGCCGGTCGCATCTTGAGGGTTGACCCGGATTCGCAGGATGTTATCGCGCTCGATTCCGACACAAGCCGTACGTACGATCTCAGTAATGTCGGCCGGTCCTAAGTGCAACTCGCGAGCGAGTAGTTCGCGTGCGAACTCTCGCACCAGCCTGTCGCAAGCAGTCTCGAACGATTCCGCGACCCGAGCACGAAAATGCACGACTTCGCGCGCAATTTCGATCTCGGTCGGATGCGACCCAGTCGGCGGCACCTGCTCGGTTACGACTGCCTCGGCGAAATCTTCCACTTCAATCGGCGATTCCGGCGCCGTTGCAACGGAACGCAGAAGCGCAGAGAATCGAACGAACGGTTCAGGCATTGGCGATCAGCGTCTGCGGATCGGGGAGCAGCGGCGAATGGCGCCTTGTCATCCGAGCAATGATGGCGCCGCGCTCTTCGGGCGGATACATATCCAGAACCGCTGCGGCCGTCGCAGCCGGCAGTGCGCTGATAATGGCCGCAGCAGTATGCGGCGGTTCGTTCTGCAACACTCCGCGCACTTGGGTCGGCGCGAAGCCCCGGACTGCGGCTTGGGTTTGCTCTATTTGGCTACGTGCGATAAGTGAGCGCACGACGCGAGCGACCGGCGCCGATATCCAGCGGAGTACAATCAGCGCCGCAATCACCAGTACGAGCGTCGGTAGAAGCGGAACGACCGCGCCGTACGCCAACCACCAGCCGTCTTGTTTTGGGCTGCGACCATGCCTGAAGTTGATCGCTTGAACGCTGACGCTATCGCCGCGCCGCTCTTGGATTCCGGCCGCTGCACCGATCAGCGACCGAATTTTGTAAAGCTCCACCGCCGTTCGAGAATCGACAAACACCGCAACCGATAAGCGCGCAACTCGACCGGCACTGGCACTCACTGTGGTCTCGTGAACGTCGCTGCCGCGATCGCTGCTCTCCGTAAGCTTGTTGTAGCGCTTGCCCTGCGCAATGTAGGACTCACCGTCGTGGGTCGAGGTTATCGCTTGCGCAGCCAGCGGCTCGCGCCGGGTCTCCCGACTCTGTAAGTCGCGAGTGTCGTAATCAACCTGCACGCGCACGATCGACATCCCGCTTCCCAGCGCAGTGTCTAGTGCCGACTGCAGCGATGCCTGCAATTCGCTTGAGTCGCCATCCGAGCCCGCTCCTCCGAGGGCGACACCACGATCGTCCACGATGGTAACGCGATCGCGATCGAGCCCGGGGACGCCCGCAGCAATGAACGCTCGGATACCGGCGATCGCTTCGTGCGTAAGATGCACTCCGGGACGGACGCGCAAGCGGACGCTCGCGGTTGCATCGTGCGAACGTTCATCGGCAAAGTAGCCGGGCTTCGCCGGCGCAATGATGACCCGCGCATCGTCGATTCCATCGACGCCGCGCAATCCAAGTTCCAAATCGTTTGAAAGCCCCTGCCGGGCCTGGGCGTCGATAACGCTCTGCGGCGTGAGCGCACCCACACTCGCCAGCATCTCGGCGCTTGTCGAAACATGTGCATGCGGTACGCCTGAGAGCGATAGCCGCAGAAGCAGATCATTACGAGCGCGTTCATCCACCAGAACGTTGTCGGCTGAAGGCGTAAACGCGACATTCCAGCTTGCAAGCCGCTCTTGCACCTCCGCGAGCTGTTCGCTCTGCAACGGAGTGGCGAACAATGAGGCTCGGGATTGGTGACTCATCACACCGAAAAGTAAGCTTGCCGTTACCAAAAGTCCGACGAAACCAGAAACGGCTAGCCGTACCTTCGGCGAGAGCGCCGACCACCGAGCCAGTGCGAGGTTTGGGTTCATCGCCTAAATCTGCATGTTCAGAACGCTCTGCAGGGCTTGAGTCGTTCTCTGCGCCGCCGCCGTCGCAACCGAAAGCGCGACATCGGCTTGCGCCCGTTCGTAAACAGCTCGCGTTAAATCCCCGTTTCCGGAAGCGTAGGCGTTCTCAGCGCCGGTTGCACGATTCAACGCGGCACCCAGATCATCGAGCAACTTGGCGAAGCCCCCGGCGTCGGTCGGACGCGATTTTTTTGGTTGAGGCATGTCCAAAACCAGCGGCTCGACTCTCATACGCGCTCTAAATCGATAGTGCGTTCGGCCAGCCGCTTTCCCAAATCGAAAACGGATGCGTTCGATTCATATGCGCGTGATGCGTTCATTACTGAGATCATCTCGGTGAGGATATCCACGTTCGAGCCCTTTTCGAATCGCGTTCCGGTAAATGCGATCGAGTCACTGCCGTCGCCGTCGATCGTGTCGTGGACCATTTGAAAGACCGGAACTTCGCGCTCGTACGAACCGTTTTGTCCTGCAGCCTCCGCTGCAGCGACATTCCTCGCCGCTACATCCAACGCCGCTCGCTGTGCCTGCATTCCGCTTGCTGAAACCGAAAGTATATCTGCCATAGCCGAATAGTAGCGATCGGATGTTTCCGGTCCATTTCGCGCGCGCTTCCAATTCATTGACGGCCAAGTCGGTTCATTTTCCGTTGGATAGGCCTGGTCACTTGGTGACGGACTTTATTTCGGCGAAGCGGGCGTGCATCGCGCTGAGCAGCGCTTCGGAGAATATGGCCCGTTCCGCGAACTGCGCCATGATAAGATCGGAGGTGGCGCCGCCGAGATTCGTCCCGGCTCGAGCGGCGGTTTCAGCGGCGTTCGCGAGGTGGATTTGCGCGGTATCGATCGCGGATTCGAGTTGGGGAGCTACATCAAACATCCTCCGATCCTACTCGCGCAATATGACGAGTTGCTTACGTAGAGATTAGCGGGTTGTGTCGGCGGCTTTGGCTATCGGCAGACCCAACGCATCGCGCGGGATACCGGCAAATAGTTGAACGACTTGATTGTAATTTTCAATACCGGCGGCAATATGGTTGGATTTGAGATAGCGATTATACGAGCGCCATTGAAATCGGGATAGTGAGACATTGATTCGGCGTGCATTACGCGCGCGGATAGCTTCAAAGTCTCGCCAGACGAGCGTGTTGAAATCGCTGCGTTTATATCTGCGGCCGGGTAAGTAGAGAAAGACTTCGAGCCAGCCTGAATACTGAATCGTCGGATCGCTCGATCGCAGGCATGTGAGCGCCGCGACGTAGTTCGCTTCGTCTTCGCGATTGAAAGCGGCAACGTGCGTCCATTCATGCGCCAAATCGAACGGCCGCTCGAACCACAGCAAATCTGAACCGAGTTGCACTTCAAGCGAAAACGGATCGATAAACCCGCTAATTCCGGTGGCGTCCATATACGCATCGGCAACGGTCGGCTTTGGGGCGCCGACCGTCGGCGTCCAACTGTCGCCGAGACGCTGCACCACCGGCAGCCACGCGGAGAAGAGCGCCGCGCGATCAAGGGAATCGCGTTGCCGCGCGTGCGCTGCCGGCGCCAACCGGTTTACCTGCGCGATTGCGCGGTCGGTGAGTGCATCGATCTGCGGTTTGTGAACCGCGTCTGGAATAAAGCTCACGCGGCTAGTAAGCGGCGCTCGCTCGTACCCCCAGCCCCACCCGGCATAAAACCACACAAACAGCAACGCAGCGATCGAAAGCACCGTCAGGAGCGCTCGCCAGGAGCGCGCTCGAATCGCGGCAATCAGCCGCCACAACATTGCGAGCGCTGCAACAACGATAATCACGTCGCCGAGCGAAAACGGGAGCGCTTGCGTCATACTCGCCGATAGATGTTCCCACCGGGGATAGTACCCGTTTGTGAACGATTGTTCGACCCACTGCGGCGAGGGTTTCCAGATCGCGACAAAGATCGCGAGCGCGATGAGCCCCACTTGAAGCGATGTAAAAAGCAAAGAGGAGCCGCGCGTGCGCGACTCCTCTGCGTTTAGCTCGCGCAACCGATTAGCGTTTGGAGAATTGGAACCGTTTGCGGGCGCGTTTGCGGCCGTACTTCTTCGATTCTTTCTCGCGCGGATCGCGGGTCAACAGACCCTGGTGGCGCAGCACGGCACGGAGCGTTTCGTCCATAAGAACCAGCGCGCGCGCGATACCGTGGCGGACTGCACCGGCT
>JALYVT010000004.1 GCA_030853105.1 Vulcanimicrobiota bacterium | reverse complement strand
CGATACGAAGTACGGACTGCAAGCGGGCATCTTCACATACGATGTGCGCAAAATAGCTAGAGCATTCGAAGAGTTCGAAGTCGGCGCGGTCGTCGCGAACGACTATCCAACCTTGCGCGTCGACAACTATCCATACGGCGGTGTTAAAGAGAGCGGTTTCGGCCGTGAAGGCGTTCGCTACGCGATGGATGAGATGAGCGAACTGCGCACGCTCGTCCTCAACTATCGGTGAAGCAGCTCTTTGCGGGTCAGCCGCTGGACAGCGTCGAGAGCGATTCCGGGCGGTCCCAACCTGCGCCGCGCATTGGGTCGGCCCGGACTCGTGCGGATTGGATTGATACGATGCTCGCAATTTACATCGGCTATCGCCATTGGCGGCTTCGCTGATGCATATTATCGGTACCGCGGGGCATGTCGATCATGGGAAGTCGTCGCTGGTTGCGGCGCTGACGGGCACGAATCCTGATCGTTGGCTGGAAGAGCAGTTGCGCGGGATGACTCTGGACTTGGGGTTTGCGCACATCCACTTCGAAGATGGAACCGAAGCGGGAATTGTCGACGTTCCCGGTCACGAGCGATTTCTGCATAACATGCTGGCGGGTGCGGCGGGGATGGAGCTGCTGCTGTTGATCGTAGCGGCAAACGAAGGCGTGAGGTCGCAAACGCTCGAGCATTTGGCGATACTGCGCTATCTCAATGTTCGGCGGACGATCGTCGTCGTGACTAAAGCTGATCTGCTCGGTCCGGATGAATTGCGTGATCAGGTCGAGATTATCGTTGCGGAACTGGGCGGTACGTTGGCGCAAGATGCGCCGCTGGTCTGTGTCTCATCGGAGACGCGCGTCGGAATCGATGAACTGCGTGAGCGGATTCACGCCGAACTGGCGCTTCTGCCCACTCGTAATCCGAGCGCGCCAGTCTATTTGCCGATCGATCGCGTCTTTGCGATTGCGGGGCTAGGCACGGTCGTTACCGGCACGCTGATGCAAGGCCGCATAAAACTCGGGGATCAACTGCGTCTTGAGCCGAGCGGGAAATTGGTGCGCGTACGCAGTCTGCAAGTGTTCGGGCGCGCGCGAGAGAGTGCCGACGGCGGCTCGCGCGTTGCCGTGAATCTGCCGAATGTTAATGTGCCCGACATAGCGCGCGGTGAGGTCCTGGCGAGTCCGCAGTTTGAGGCTAACACGACGTTTGCAATTCAATTCGAACCGTTGCAAACGGCGGTCGAACTGTTGAACCGCCGAAATGCGGTTCGCGTATACATCGGCGCGGCAGAGATACTTGGGACGCTCGTTTTCGATCAGCCGCCGCGAGATAGGGCGGTCGTTCAAGCGACACTCTATCTGCGAAAGCCTACCATTGCTTATCCCGGCGTGAACCTGGTTGTGCGCCGCATGTCACCCAAGACGCTTCTCGGAGGCGGCACGATCATTGGGCTATCGGCCGCGCAGACGGAGTCGCCGGCGGCTGCTTCCCCGCATGAAGCGTCGATCGTCAATGTGCTGGGCGCCCTCGGGTTGCAGGCGACGGATCCTGCGAAGATTGCAGCGCTTGCAAACGTGCGAGAAGAGATCGCGCTTACCGAACTTGAAAAACTCGCAACCGATGGAGGCGTACTGCGAGTCCAGCGGCCGGTTGCGTTTATCGACGGCGCTGCTGCGAACGCATTGCTCGCGCGAATGATCGACCACCTCACCGCGCGTCAGCGAGCCGAACCGTGGTCGCTAGGCAGCGCATCACTACTTCTCGCGCGAGCACTCAGCGTTGATGAGCCATTGCTCTTGCGGCTTCTGGCGGCATTTGTCGACGACGGTCGGATCGCGGGCCGCTCCGGCTACTTTTACACCCTCGATCACACCCCGCAGCTTAGCCCCGCGCAGCGGCATTTTTTCGACGAGGCGGTTCGGATAGAACCCGATCAGCCGTTCGTGCCGGCGGTCCTCGCGGAAGTGCTGGCGCAGATGAAGGTCGGCCAAATCGAGGGTGTTTCGAAGGCCTTCGACACGCTGCTAGCGCGTGGAATATTTGTGAAAGTCGGCGAGCATCTCTACCGGGGTACCCAAATCGCGACTATCCACGCAAAGGTAGAAAGCTTCATCCGAGCCGAAAAGCAGATGAGCATGGCGCAGTTCAGAGACCTCGTTGGAACCTCGCGAAAGTTCGCCGTGCCGCTGCTGGAATGGTTCGACGCGCGCGGTATCACCATACGCAGCGGCGATTACCGAATGCTGCGCGCGCGCAAAGAGAGAACTGATTGATCGACCTCCAGAAACTTCCCAAAGCCGAACTGCACCTTCATATTGAGGGAACCTTTGAGCCGGAGCTGATCTTTGAGATCGCGGCGCGTAACGGCATCGCGCTCGCATATCCCAACGTCGGGGCATTACGAGCTGCTTATCAATTTGACGACCTGCAGGCATTTCTCAATCTTTACTACGCCGGTATGGATGTGCTGCGCACGGAACGCGATTACCGCGATTTGACGATGGCTTACTTGCGGCGGGCGCAGGCACAGAACGTCCGGCACGCCGAGATATTCTTCGATCCGCAAGCGCACACGCAGCGCGGGGTGGCGTTCGCGACGGTGATCGACGGCATATCATCCGCGCTCAACGAGAGTGTAGCGGAGTTCGGCATTAGCACCAAACTTATCATGTGTTTTCTGCGCGATGTTTCAGCCGATTCGGCGATGGCGACGCTTGAAGAAGCGTTACCCTACCGCGAACACATCGTTGCCGTCGGGCTAGACTCGGCAGAGATAGGGAATCCACCATCGAAGTTTCAAGCCGTCTTCGACCGCGCCCGAACGGAAGGTTTCCTGACCGTAGCTCATGCCGGCGAGGAAGGGGCGCCTGAGTATGTTTGGCAAGCGCTCAACCTGCTGCATGTTTCGCGTGTAGATCATGGAGTGCGCAGCATGGAAGACCCGCTGTTGGTCGAGCATCTGCGGCGGACCAAAATGCCGCTAACGGTCTGTCCGCTGTCGAATCTTCGGTTGAAGGTCGTGCAGAGTTTGGCGGACCACCCGCTCAAGGTAATGCTGGATGCCGGTTTGCGCGCGACGGTAAACTCGGATGATCCGGCGTACTTCGGCGGTTACATCGGCGAAAATTTCCGCCAAACCGCCGACGCGCTAAAACTGACCGACGACGAGCTGGTGACCTTAGCAAAAAACTCGTTTCTGGCATCATTTCTGGATGACTCAGAAAAGCATCGCCATCTTGGTGACATCGACGAATTTGTGCGCACGAACGTTTGGGAGCGTCCTTCGACAGCAGGATTCGGCTACGCCGAATCTCCTTGCTCAGGATGACAAGCGCTGTGAATCTGGGTATAGGAAACGCAGTATGAATGCTGATCGCATGACCGAACGGGTTGCCGACGCTTTGAATGGCGCGTACACGCGCGCGCTTTCCGAACACAACACGCAGACGACGCCTGAGCATGTCCTTGCTGCGATGCTCGATCAAGATCGCGGCGTCGCCGAGCAAACCTTGAGCCAAGCCGGCATCGACGTAAAGACGCTGCGGCGGAACACCGATGAAGCAATCGGCCGCCTGCCGCGGCTGTCCGGCGCCAACGCCGAGAGTGCGCATGTTACCGTTGCGCCCGAGATGACACGCATGCTAGCGCAAGCCGATATCGAAGCGAAATCACTCCAAGATGATTTTGTATCGGTTGAGCACGTGCTCCTTGCAATGGCCGCCGGCAGCGGCACAGTCGGCAATCTCCTGCGTGAAAGCGGCGTGACGCGCGATAAACTGCTGCAGGCGCTGCGCTCGGTGCGCGGCAACCAGCGCGTTACTACACAGAATCCCGAGGGGACGTATAAGAGTCTCGAACGTTACGGACGCGATCTGACGGCCGAAGCCGAGCGCGGGAAACTTGATCCGGTCATCGGTCGCGACGACGAGATTCGCCGCGTTGTGCAAGTACTGTCGCGCCGTACGAAAAACAACCCGGTGCTGATCGGTGAGCCGGGCGTTGGAAAAACCGCAATCGTGGAGGGTTTGGCGCAGCGTATTGTGCGCGGAGATGTTCCTGAAGGTCTGAAAAATCGGCGTATCGTTTCGCTGGATATGGGCGCGTTGATCGCCGGCGCTAAGTATCGCGGCGAGTTTGAAGAGCGTTTGAAAGCTGTCCTTAAAGATGTGCAGAACTCCGAAGGCACCGTGCTGCTGTTCGTCGATGAATTGCACACGGTTGTCGGCGCCGGTAAGACCGAGGGGTCGATGGATGCAGGCAACCTGCTCAAGCCGATGCTGGCGCGCGGCGAATTGCACATGATCGGCGCAACCACGCTTGACGAATATCGAAAGTATATTGAGAAAGACGCCGCGCTCGAACGCCGCTTTCAACCGGTTATGGTCGATCAGCCTAGCGTCGAAGACACGATCTCCATTCTGCGCGGGCTGCGCGAGAAGTACGAAGCCCATCACGGCGTGCGCATCAAAGACAGCGCACTCGTCGCTGCGGCCGTACTCTCCAACCGGTATATCGCCGATCGTTTTCTGCCCGATAAGGCAATCGATTTGGTGGATGAAGCCGGCGCGAAACTGCGAACTGAGATCGATTCAATGCCGCAAGAACTCGATGAGATATCTCGCCGCATGATGCAGCTTGAGATCGAACGTGAAGCGTTGAAGAAAGAATCCGACTCAGCGAGTCAGACGCGCTTGACACGCTTGGAGTCGGAGATTTCCACGTTACGCGTGGATCGAGATCGGCTCGAACAGCAGTGGCAATCCGAGAAGCGCGGCGCGGTGAAGTTGCACGAGCTACGCGAGCAAGTTGTCGAGGTGAACGCGCAGATCGAGCAAGCCAAACGGCAAGCCGATTTCGGGCGTGCATCCGAGCTGCAATACGGAACGCTTCCGCAGATACAAAAGCAGCTTCAGGATGAAGAAGCGCGGGCGGTGGGCGGCGACGGTTCCGGCAGGCTTAGCAAAGAGGAAGTCGACGAAGAGGATATCGCCGAGGTCATCAGCCGCTGGAGCGGCGTGCCAGTCACCAAATTACTCGAAGGCGAAGTGAAGAAACTTTTGCATCTCGACGACGAGCTGCATAAACGCGTCATCGGGCAAGGCGAGGCGGTTGACGCGGTCGCCGAAGCCGTCGTGCGGTCGCGCTCAGGACTAGCCGATCCGAATCGACCGATTGGATCGTTCATCTTTCTCGGACCAACCGGCGTCGGTAAGACCGAACTCGCGCGTGCGCTCGCCGACTATCTCTTTGACGACGAACGCGCCCTCATTCGCATCGATATGTCGGAGTACGGTGAGAAGCACGCCGTCGCGCGGCTGATCGGGGCGCCGCCGGGATACGTCGGCTACGATGAAGGCGGCCAGCTCACTGAAGCAGTCCGACGCCGCCCGTATTCGGTAATTTTGTTCGACGAGATTGAGAAGGCGCATCCGGATGTTTTTAATGTCTTTCTGCAGATTCTCGATGATGGGCATTTGACTGATGGGCAAGGCCGACGAGTCGACTTCAAAAACACCATCGTCGTCATGACCTCAAACATCGGCAGCCATCGGATTCTCGATTTTCACGGGTCGTTCAACGGAGCCGACTTTGCGGTGATGCGAGCAACCGTACTTGATGAGCTGCGTCAGCACTTTCGGCCCGAGTTTCTCAATCGTGTCGATGAGATCATCGTCTTTCACGCGCTGTCGGAAGATCAACTCGGCGAGATTATCGAGATTCAGTTGGGACGCCTGCGCAAACGCTTAGCGGAGCGCGGCATCACGCTCGACCTCTCGGACGCCGCGAAACGCCATTTGGTGAAGGTCGGTTACGATCCGAACTACGGGGCGCGCCCGCTCAAACGCGCGATTCAGAAAGAGCTCGAAACCCCGCTCGGCCGCAAGATTCTGGGAGGCGAGATTCAGGATGGCCAGCGCGTTAGGGTCGATTACGACGACATCCACGGCGTCTTGCTGTTTGAATCGCAAGCAAAAGCGCTCGAAACGCGAGGTTAGCTAACTGTCGAGCGGGTCAACGGTTGCGGTGCAATACGCGCAGCGCCGGGCGGGCTTTGGAATGTCGCTCAGACACTCCGGGCACTTGCGCGTAGCGGGATCGGGCGGAGGCTCGAAATAGGCATTGGTGACCAATTTGTTTGTCGGCGTGATAACGAAGAAGTAGACCACGATCGCGATAATGAGAAACGAGATCAGCGCGCTTAAGAAATCGCCGTAACGAACTTGATTTCCGCGTAGACTAAAATAAGCGTCGCCGAGTTTGGAATGGTTGCCGAAAAGTGCCGCAACCAGCGGCGTAAAGACGTTTTTCACGAACGTCGTAATTACCGTTCCGGCCGATGCGCCGATCGCGACTGCGACCGCTAAATCGACCACCTTACCGCGAAGCAAGAACTGCGCAAATCCCTGTGCGACCGTCCGACTCTCACGGGCAACCCGTGCGCCGACCTCTTTTGGCGTAACGCTCAAGCCTCAGGCTCGACTGACTTCACGTTTGCGCGAACGCAGGCGATCGGTTTCGTTCAACATCCGCTTACGAATGCGAATTGTCTTAGGCGTGACTTCAACCAGCTCGTCATCCTCGATAAACTCGATCGCGCGTTCGAGCGAGAGCTCCTCGTGCGGCGCAACTTTGTTGGAATCGTCGGCGCCGGATGCGCGCATGTTGGTAAGCTTCTTGGCGCGCACAACATTGATGGCAACATCCTTATCATCGTTGGCTTTGCCGACGACCATGCCTTCGTAAACATCCATGCCGGGCGGTACAAAGAAACGCCCGCGCGCTTCTAAGCCAGCCATTGCATAGGCGGTAGTGGCTCCAGTATCGCTTGCAACCAGCGCCCCAACGCTGCGCCCCGGAAGTTCGCCCTGGAACGGCTGGTGGTCGTAATAGGTGTGCGACATTACCGCAGTACCGCGCGAGAGTGTCAACAGTTCGCCGCGTAACCCGAAGATGGCTCGCGTCGGCATCGTGTATTCTAAGCGGCGTGAATCGCCGATGTTGATCATGTTCGACATAATCGCTTTGCGCCGGCCGAGCGCTTCGATCACGGATCCGGCGTGTTCTTCCTGCACATCGACAACGACGTACTCAACTGGTTCGTACTTCTTGCCTTCGCGTTCGGTAATGATGACTTGCGGCTTGGAGACCGCCATCTCGTAGCCTTCGCGGCGCATCGTTTCAATCAAGATCGAGAGATGCAGCTCGCCCCGGCCGCGCACTTCAAATGTGTCGGCGCTCTCGGTATCCTCAACCCGCAATGCAACATTGGATTCAAGTTCGCGCATTAACCGTTCGCGAATCTGACGCGAGGTGAGAAACTTGCCCTCTTTACCCGCAAACGGCGAGGCGTTGACGCTGAAGAACATCGAGACTGTCGGCTCGTCGATCGCTACCGCGTGGATTCCCTCGGGATTGGCGGCGTCGGCGATCGTGTCGCCGATATTCAAACCGTCGATGCCGGATATGCAAACGATATCGCCCGCGCCGGCTTCCTCAACGTCGATTCGTTCGAGTCCCTGAAAGGAGAGCAGCTTTGTTAGGCGCAGGCCGGTTTCGACCGTGCCGTCGCGCGCAACTTTCGCGATCGGCGAATTGACGCGCGAGCTACCGCGAAAGATGCGGCCGATGCCGATTCGCCCAACGTATTTGTTGTGATCGATGGCGGAGACCAGCATTTGAAAGCCGCCGTCTTCGGCCGGCGCTTCAGGAATGTGGCTGACGATCGTTTCAAAGAGCGGCTCGAGATTCGTGCTCTCTTCATCGAGCGATCGCTTTGCAATACCCTGGCGTCCGTTGGTAAACAGCACCTGAAACTCGGCTTGTTCGTCGCTTGCGCCAAGGCCGATGAAGAGGTCGAAAACCTCGTTGACGACTTCAGTCGCGCGCGCGTCTTTGCGATCGATCTTGTTGACGACGACGATTGCTTTGAGGTCGAGTTCGAGCGCCTTGCGCAGCACAAATCGGGTCTGTGGCATCACGCCTTCGGCCGCATCAACCAGTAAAAGAACGCCCTGAACCATCTGAAGCACGCGCTCAACCTCGCCCCCGAAATCGGCGTGTCCGGGCGTATCGACGATGTTGAACTTCACATCGCCGTGCCAGACGGCGGTGTTCTTGGCGAGGATCGTGATCCCGCGCTCGCGTTCGAGCGGATTGGAGTCCATCACCCGGCTCTCCATGTGCTGGCCTTCGCGGAAGACGCCGCTCTGCTTGAGCATGGCGTCAACGAGGGTGGTCTTTCCATGGTCCACGTGGGCAATGATCGCGACATTGCGGATATCTGGGCGTGTTTTCACGGCATAGAGCGTACCTTTAGCCGCGGTTTTTGTCTACCCGTCTACGCGGATGCGCCAAAAGTCGGAGACCCGGCCGGCGGGAGGCTGAACCAAAACGTCGTGATTTGGTTCGGCACGCTCTCGGCGCCGATTGCTCCGCCCATAAGCTCGGTGAGTTGGGCGCAGATATACAGCCCAAGGCCAATCGAGAAACTGTCGTCTGCCCGGAGGCGCCCAAATCGCGTGAACAGCTTGTCGCGATTTCGCGGTTCGATCCCCGGCCCTTCGTTTCTCACCGAAAACCGCACGCTGCCGTCATGCGGCGCCAGCTCAACGGCAATGGTTGAATCCGGCGTGGAATACTTGGCGGCGTTAGAGAGAAGGTTGATGAGAATCTGCACCACGCGACCCTCGTCGGCCGCAATCGGGTGGATCGGGCCGCGCACTACCGAGGTAAACTCACGATCGGGATACTCGCTCAACATCCTCGCGAGCGATTCTTTGACCACTTTTTCGGGGTCCACGGTTTCGATTCTCAGACTTAGTTGCCCGGCATCCATCCGCGAGAGCAGCAAGAAATCTTCAAAGATTCCGCCGAGCCGAGCCGTGGAGTTATCGAGCACCTTAAGCAGTTCGTGTCGTCGCTGCGGCGCAAGGTTCTCGAAGTGTGTTTGCAGCAGTGCCGTCGCACCGCGAATCGCCGCCAGCGGCGAGCGCACTTCGTGCGAGACCATGGTAAAGAAATCATTTTGCGCGCGGCTGGTATCTTCTAGGAGTTTTTGCTGTTCGATTGCGGCTGCGTGCGAGCGCGCATTGCTTAAGGCGAGGCCGACCAGATTGACGAAGAGCTGGATTCGGCGCAGTGTCTCGTGGCTAGGCACTTTGCCGTCGATCGGCCCATCAATAGACATATAACCGAGCATCGTGCTTCGATCTTGCAGCGTGAGTACCAAGCTATCGCGGCCGTGCCAGTCGCTCGGATCGCGACGCTCCCCGTCGATCGACAGGCGCCCCGAATCGATATTGTGCGCCCATTCAAGCTCACGTTCGGCCGGCATATAATAACAATTTTCGAAAACTTCATATTGCGGCGACAACAGCGTTACAAGCTCGTCGCGCGAGATTCGCTCGTTTAGCCGGTCCTCAAACATGGCGTCGAACCCGTGGACGACTCGGCGGTAGAGTTGACCGCCGGGTGTATCGGAAGCGACGATACTAACATACTTGAAACCAAAGAGATCACCGACACCCTGCGCGATCGACTCCAGCGCCGCTGAAAGTTCGCGCGCCTGTAAAATGTCATGCGTAATCTCCAGCAGGCGCGCGAGTGTTGCGTTTTCGCTGTGGCCGGCCGGTTGCGGGGTGCGATGCATTATCTATAGTATCGGCAAAGTGGAGGCGTTGGGCGACTCGGCTGGTATTATGGAGCGCATGGCTGAAACTTCCCAAGCTAGGCTGACTGAGCTACAGGCAACCGCCAACAAAATTCGCCAGTCGATCATCGAGATGCTGACCGCCGCCGGCTCCGGTCATTCGGCGGGCTCGCTTGACATGGCCGATGTGTTTACCGCGCTCTACTTCGAGGTCATGCGCAACGACCCGCACCGACCCGAATGGGAGGATCGCGACCGGCTGCTGCTCTCGGCGGGGCACATCTGCCCGGTGCGCTATGCGGCCATGGCCCACCGCGGCTATTTTCCGGTGGAAGAGTTGCTAACGCTGCGCAAATTTGGCTCGCGCCTGCAGGGCCATCCCGAGCGCATCCGGCTGCCGAGCTTAGAGACCACCTCCGGTCCGCTCGGTGAGGGCGTCGCTCAAGGCGCCGGAATGGCGTACGCTGCGAAGATGGACAAGAAAGATTGGCGGGTGTATGTGGTGTCTTCGGATGCCGAGCATCAAGCCGGACTACATTGGGAGGCCGCCATGTTCGCCGGCCACTATAAACTGAACAACCTGATCAACATCATCGATCGTAACTTCATTCAAATCGACGGTGACACCGAAAAGATCATGACGCTCGAACCGCTGGCCGACAAATATCGGTCGTTCGGTTGGAATGTGCTTGAGTGCGACGGTCACGATATGGGTGCAATCATTGCCGCGTACGACACCGCGAAGGCGCAGATCGAGAAGCCGGCGGTTATCGTCGCACACACGATTCCCGGCAAAGGCGTCGGCTACATGGAAGGCGATTACACCTGGCACGGCAAGCCGCCGAGTGCGAAAGAGGCCGACGAAGCGCTGCGCGAACTGCGCGCGTCACTAGAGAAGATTGAAGCAAACGCATGAGTGAGACGATTGAACTGGCCGCGCAGGCTATGCACCTCGTAGACTGCACCAACAAGGATGCGGTTAAACAGGTTCCAACGCGCAACGGATTTGGTGAAGGTCTTGTCGAGGCTGGAAAGCGCGATCCGAATATTGTCGGCGTCTGCGCCGATCTCTCCGAATCGACGCGGATGCAGCCGTTCCGCGATCTGTTTCCCGAGCGCTATATCGAAGTCGGCGTCCATGAGCAACTGCTTGTTGCAATGGCCGCAGGTCTGGCGGCAGCAGGGAAGGTGCCGTTCATCGCATCGTACGCAATGTTCTGCCCCGGCCGCGCATGGGAGCAAGTGCGCACAACGATGGCACTCAACGAGGCTAATGTGAAGATCGCAGGCGCTCACGCTGGTGTCTCGGTCGGTCCGGATGGTGCGACGCACCAAGCGATTGAAGATATTGCAATCATGCGCCCGATCCCAAACATGATCGTCGTTGTACCGTGCGATTCCGCGCAAACGAAAAAAGCTACGCTCGCCGTTGCCGAACGTTGGGGTCCGACCTATTTGCGATTCGGTCGCGAAAAATCGGCGGTTATTACGACCGAAGAAACGCCGTTTGAGATCGGCAAAGCGCAAGTATTTCGCGAAGGGGCTGATGTCGCGATAATCGCTTGCGGTATCTTGGTTTACAACGCATTGGTTGCCGCCGAAACGCTTAAAGCGCAGCACGACATCGACGCGCTCGTGCTCAACAACCACACGATCAAACCGATGGACTCCGATGGAGTGATCGATGTAGCGCAGCGCTGCGGCGCGGTTGTAACCGTAGAAGAGCATCAGGTTGCCGGCGGCATGGGCTCGCGCGTTGCGGAGATTCTCGCTGAGAACGAACCCGTGCCGATTGAGTTTATCGGTGTGCGCGATCAATTTGGTCAATCCGGTAAGCCGGACGAACTGATCGAGTACTATGGCATGGGGTCGGATGCTATCGTTGCCGCCGCCTTGCGCGCCCATAAGCGCAAGCGCACCTGACCCCCAACCGGGAAACTCTTGCTTGGATCGCGGCCGTGACGGAACCAGTGCGAGCGTCTAAACGTTGGAGCAGTATGCTCGGTATAATCGGCTCAGTCGCCATGTTTCTCGCTCTAGTATCGCAGACGTTTGCACTCGGTGCACCGTCGACTGCTCAGCCGGTAACGCCATCAACGACTCCGATCGCCTCGCCTGCGCCGACGCCGACCGCGCTGCCCTCGCCGTCACCGTCGAGCACGCCTCAGCCGGTTCCGACACCATCGATCGTGCCGACACCCATTCCGACTGCATCGCCGCTGGTTCTGCCGCCTGACGCGCCTCCGCAAATCATCGACGTCCATCTAAGTGAACAGGCGATAAATTCGGGCGATACCGTTTCGGGCTATGTTGTCACCAGCACCAACGTCGCCAGCGTCGAAGTGCGCATATCCAGTTTCGGCTTCGGCGTGCCGCGCACTGACTTCGGCCACTTCGAGATCAGCTACCAGGTGCCGCACATTCCATTCTTTGCTCGCGGCAACTACACCGCACAAATCATCGCGCGCAACACCGCCGGCGTCTCCGCAACCCGCGAAATCCCCGTCTCCCTGCGTTAATCTATTTTAGCTCGCTATGCTAAGACGTGCGATACGTTTTCGCTACTGAATTGTCAGCGGGCAGCGCACTCTTAACGAACGAATTTGGTTGGTGGTCTAAGCCTGCATGCTCGCTCCTTGTGACATAAACATTCTTGAGAGGTGTTGCTCAATAGCTTCCTAAAGTTGTCGATATATGGGTGCTCATGTAGAGATTTTCCCGAACGCCCGAAACGGGCGACCCCGTAAGACATTGCTAACAAGAGCGACGTCGGGGTAATGGATATTCTACTTCTTTAGTGCAATCGGTTGACGGGGGGCATGGTTATCAAGGTCAAGGTGGCAGGGTTCAGTGTTTCGCTGGACGGGTTTGCGGCAGGGACGGAACAGAGCCTCGATCATCCGCTCGGCGAGCGCGGCGATGAATTGTTCCGGTGGTATATTCCGACGCGGACTTTCCGCGCGATGTTTGGGCAGCCAGGTGGCGACACTGGACTCGATGATGACTTCGGAAAGCGGTCAATGGAGGGCTTTGGCGCTTTTATTCTCGGCCGAAATATGTTCGGCCCAATCCGCGGCAATTGGCCAAGTGACGATTGGAAAGGGTGGTGGGGTGAAAACCCTCCTTACCATGCGCCGACATTCGTTCTCACTCATCACTTCCGTGAACCGATCGAAATGCTCGGCGGCACGACCTTCTACTTCGTGACCGGTGGGATCGAAGTTGCACTGGAACAGGCGAAGGAAGCGGCGGGTGCAAAGGATATCAAGATCGGCGGAGGTGTAGAGACCGTGCGCCAATATATCCAAGCAGGCCATGTTGACGAGATTCATCTGGCCGTAGCACCCGTGGTTCTTGGCCAGGGCGAGGCACTCTTCACTGGAATTGATCTGCGCGGTCTGGGCTACCGGACCATCGAGCATGTTCCGACCGATCGAGCGACTCACGTCGTGCTAGCTCATTGATGCAGTTGCTCGAAAGATGACTCATCTCGAAAAACCTGCGGCCCGGATCCAGCAATAGAATTCGTTAACCCAATAGTCGCTGGTCGTGCCCTGCTTCTTTGTTCCGAAACCGTGGCCGCCGGAGGTAAAAATGTGTGCTTCCGGTCTATTTCCGCTGGAGCGTAGCGCATCGTAAAATTTAGCGACGGCGTCGCCGGCGATGTTATCGTTTTGAGCCCAGGCCATGAAAATCGGCGGAAGCTTCTGCGGAATCGCGGGCATGACGCCAAAAGGCGGGCCGTAGACAAACGCTGCAAAGTTCGGACGCCTACTTGCATCGGGTTGCAAAAGGGCCGCACTCGCGATCATTCCGCCGGCTGAGAATCCGATGAAACCTACCTTATTTGCCAATACGTGCCATTGAGAAGCGTGCGCTCGCACAACGGCGACCGCCCGAATTCCGTCGGCCATGCCGTACTTACAGGCCTCATCCATGTCAATGTTAGTCGGCGGCCCTTGTTGCTTCTTTTCGATGATGCGGTACTTGAGGATGAACGCCGCAATGCCGTGTGCTTGGAGCGAGCGCGCAAGTTCCCTTCCCTCGACGTCCATCGCAAGCGCAACGCAATATCCGCCCGGGGCGATGATGATCCCGGTGCCGGTCGCTTTTGATGGCTCCGGAAGATACGCTGTCAATGTCGGATTTACGACATTCAAAATTACAGTGCCGATCGGCGTGTTTGTTACCGTGATTTCCTCTTGTGTCCATCCTTCGGTTCCAGGAGCAGCGCCGGGCCACAGTGGTATCGTTGCAGTTTGCGATGCCGCAAAACCGGGGGTCAGCAATACGAGCGAGGTTGCAAGAATCGCGTAAATAGCTTTTAGCATGCTGCTCAGATCCTTTGGGAGACCAGGGTAGACCGGCCCGGGAGAGTGCGGTCGTTCCACGAGTAAGGGTAGAGCCTTGGTCCGCTTTTCTGCGTTCGTCAAACTCTTACCCATACGAGAACAGCGGAAAATTGGAACCGGGAAACTCTTGCTTGGATCGCGATGGTGACGGAACCGGTGCGAGCGTCTAAACGTTGGAGCAGTATGCTCCGTATAGTCGGCTCAGTCGCCATGTTTCGTGCCGATACCCATTCCGACCGCATCGCCGCTCGTTCTGCCGCCCGATGCGCCTCCGCAAATCATCGATGTTCATCTAAGCGAACAGGCGATCAACTCCGGCGATACCGTATCGGGTTACGTCGTCACGAGCACTAACATAGCGAGCGTCGAAGTGCGCATATCCAGCTTCGGCTTCGGCGTGCCGCGCACCGATTTCGGCCACTTCGAGATCAGCTACCAGGTGCCGCACATTCCATTCTTCGCTCGCGGCAACTACACCGCACAGATTATCGCGCGCAACACCGCCGGCGTCTCCGCAACCCGCGAACCGCTTCGATCACAACCGCGCGGCTCGCCCGCTCCGCAGCATCGCTGCTGAAAATCAACCAACCGGGGTAAGAGCGTGGAATGATTCGTGCCGCTGCACTCTTCGTTCTCTGCGCTGGGATGCAGACATTTGGCGAGTGGCGCAAGCACCGGTCCGGCGAGATGGCGGCAGCGCTTAGTTTTTTCGCCGCAGTTGCACTGGCCGCGGTGGCGCTCATTGGCCTCTACGCAGCGGGCAAGATCGTTCCGGCGGAGCTCTTACGTGCTACGACATCGGGTCTGTCGCACGTTGCGGGGCCGTCCAATGGAGCGGCGTTGAAAGCGTTGCTGCAAGCAGCCAAACACGGGTCGTGGGTTCCATTGACTGCCGGGACCGGGCTGCTCTTGGTCGCGGTCTTCGCGACCGCGATGCAATTGCAGGCCGCCGTCAACTTCATCTGGGACGTGCGCGATCCCAAAGAAGATCGAGCCGCAAGCAGCGTCGGGAAACAGCTTCCCACGTTTGTTTTGATGTTTGTGCTGGCGTTTGTTTTAATGATTATTCTCCTGGTTGGCGCGGGGCTGCACGCCCTAGCCTTTGTCACTCACGCGGCGCCGCTCTTCTCGACTCTCGTGTTCCAGGCGGGTAACGATGCCGGAAGTATCGTGGTCCTGACGCTGCTCTTCGTTACCATGTTCGGGAGGCTGCCTCCAAGTCGTGTTCCCCGCAAGGCGCTATGGGCCGGAGGGTTCGCCACGGCGATCATGTACGAGCGGGCGCAGTTCTTTCTTGCGCTCTACTTGGGAAGCATTGACCTGCGTTCGATCTTTGCCGAGGTGGGTATCGGGCTCGCGGTGCTCGTTTGGCTGTATTACTCCGCGCAGGTGGTACTCGTCGGCGCGAACCTGACGAAAGTTCTCGCGTCCCGAAAGGTCTTCCAATAAAAAATAGGCACCGTGAGAACGGTGAAGATCGACTCCGGCGATCTGCGCTACACGGACTCCCGTGATCGACAGCGCAGTGATAGAGATGCCAGATCATCGTTGCCGATATTGTTGACCAGTTCGTCGTGTTGGCTGCGATGTTGATGAGATCACGGACAAACTCCTCGGGAGTTCGATACCGTAACCAACAAACGTATCGATCCTGTAAGCCTTTTGACGCCCGATGGTCTTGACTGAGGACGGATGAAGGGCCCTGCGGTAAGCGCTGTCAGGCAGTAACGAATGTGAGCCTTATCGCGTCCTCGCCGACATGATTGGTGCTAACAAGGCGAAGCGGCGGTCGGGCATCGGCGAAGTACGGTTTGCCGCGGCCAAGAACAAACGGACGAAAGTAGAGATGGTACTCGTCGATGAGACCGAACTCAGTAAGACTCGCCGCTAGATCGGGCCCGGCAACGTCAATAACGCCGTCGACCTCCGCCTTCAGCCGGCGAGCGAAGGCTTCGAGATCGTCGCCGACAAGGGTGGCGTTAGCGCCGACCGACGTTAGCGAACGCGATGCAACCCATTTCGGTTGCGTCCGCCAAGCCGTTGCGAATTCGTGTTCGATCGCGCCCCACTCCGGTCGATCCTCGTCCCAATAGCGCATAACCTCGTACATGCGACGACCGTACAGACTGCCCGCGAGGTCGCGTACGTGGTCGATCCAATAACGAAAGAGCGCAATGCCGGGGCCAGGCGAATGAAGCGGAGGCTCGAGTTCGCCCTCAACGCCGGCAACATAGCCATCGAGAGACTGCATCATTCCGAAGACAATCGTCGCCATTTTCCCGCACCTCCGACCAAGCTGTAGCTTCAATAACGGCAAAGCCCTAGTAGTTACCCAACGAAACGGGCAACGGTTGCGAGTTGATGAGGTAACGGACAAACTCCTCTGACGCGCGATTTCCAAGCGGCGAGTGAGGCAGCTGAGCGTTATAATCGACACGCCAGACTTCAATAATCTCGCGAGCTTCGGCGAGCGGGAACATGACCGGATGTCCGCGCCCACGCAAAACTTGTGAAGTATGTACCGTTCCCACGCGTTGAAGTGGGACGATGCGTTCGGAGCGTTGAGAGCAGCGAACGCATCGCTATCGCTTACTTACGAAAGAACAAACCATTCGTTCTGGAAGCGGTCGCGCACGTTCCCAAACTTCCCGCCCCAAGGAACGTCGCGAAAGGAGTCACGACCGTGACGAGGCCGTCGTTTGTGAGTTGTCGACCATCAAATTTAGCGATACTGTATAAGCCTTTTGCACAATCGTTTTCTGGACTCAGGGTTGCGAATTAGTTGAGGCGAGTTTTCGGCTCAAGCAGAGGAATGCAGCTTTTCCTTATAAATACTAGCGCTCTAGCTCATTGGAGAGTACGGATCTGGTGGTTCGTGTCGGCGCCGGGATAAGATGAACCCACCTCTGCCGGGATAAGGCGGACCCACCTCCGAGCCGGGCCGGTTGCCCGAAAAAGAGTGAGCCCCTCCGAATACGTTGTGAACTGCAAAATTCCAACACAGAGGGGCTCAGCATCAACCGTTCGGAGAGATGGATGGATTTTCATACCATGCGCAGGCAAGGCCTGGGCATTCGTAAGATCGCTAATATCAGCGGCAGCAGCCGCAACGCCGTCCGCCGAGCTTTACGCTCGTTGACGCCGCCCACGGGTAAGCGGCACCGGCCTCAAGGGCTAAAACTATCACCATATTTTGCTCTGATCCAGCATTGGCTTGCGGATCCGATCAAAGGAAACTGGACCGGAGCGCGCATGCTGGATGAGTTGCATGATCGCGGATACGACGGCGGGCGTACTGTTCTTCTTGATTATCTGGTGCAGCATCGTCCCAAACCCGCGTTGCCAGCAGAAGCTCGCTTCTTCGTGAAGGCTGGCCAACAAATGCAAGTTGATTGGGGCGAGATGGGTTGCGTTCCGATCGGCGGCGTTCCGCGCAAGCTGTATGTCTTCGTCGCCGTTCTCGCATGGTCGCGCAAGATGTTTATCCGCTTCACGACCGACATGCAACTGTTGACCTGGCTTGATTGCCACGCCCATGCGTTCAAATACTTCGGCGGCGTGCCTAACGAAGTGTTGATTGATAATTTGAAGACGGGAGTTGCATCGCGTACCGGATCGACCGTGCGATGGAATACTTCGTATCAAGCGTTCGCTGTCGGCTATGGCTTCACACCGATGGCGCATTTTCCAATGCGGCCGAAGACCAAAGGACGCGTGGAACGCATGATGCGTTATGTTCGCCAAGCCTTCTTCGATGGGACAACGGTGCACGACGTTCCTCAACTAAACGAGAACGCACTCTTGTGGCTCGATCATCGCGCCAACCAACGGGTTCACCGCATAACACGCGTGCGCCCACAGGAGCGTTTCGCCGTTGAAAAGGAAGCGCTAGCGCCGGTTCCATTCTACGACGTGAAGCTTGAGTATCCACGAACGGTTGATGTGTACGGAATGGTGGCATTTTCCGGCGTGCGCTATTCGGTTCCATCCGCCTACGCTCGTCGTCACGTCAGCGTGCAAGAAAGGCCGCTTGATCTTACGGTTGTATGCAACGGTGAAACGATCGTAACGCATGCGTATGCGCCTCCCGGCGTTCGCTACGTGCAACTGCCTGAACACCTGCCGCCAAAGCCACAACCGCGGCATGAAGCATTTGCCGCGCTGGGCGATCAGATCAGTACCATCCTTGGCCCGCTTGGTCGAACCTATGTCAATGCTGTTCAAAAACGCGCGCCTCATGCACCGCTAGCGATCTTGCGCGAGGTACTCAAGAGCCACGCAGAGTTTGGAACGGCGATCGTCGCGCAAGCCGTACAGACGGCGCTCGATCACAAAGTCGTCAAACGCGAAACGATTGCTCGCATCTGTTACCGATTCGGCAAGCCCCCGACGATCGTGCTTCCGACTATCCAGCGACTTCCGCACATCGAGGTTGAGCAACGCGCGCTCAGCGCCTATGAAGAGGCGGCGGTATGACGGAACTTCTCATAGAGCGCGTTAGCGCTGCGCTCGAACATCTCAAGCTCAAGACTGCACACAGAAATCTGCTCGCCCATCTGCGTGAAGCCGATCAGCGCGAACTCCCCAGCATTGCGTTCTTGGATCGCCTGCTGAGCGATGAACTTTCAACTCGTGCCGAGCGCGGCATCATCGCACGAACGAAACTCGCGCATCTTCCGATCATCAAAACGCTCGACTCTTTCGATTTCGACGCACAGCCAGCACTCGATCGCCGCAGCATTACGGAACTGCAAAACCTCAGTTTCCTGGAACGCAGCCAGAACGTCGCACTTCTCGGACCGCCGGGGGTCGGCAAAACTCATCTTGCCATCGGAATTGCCGTTTGCGCGTTACAAGGCGGGCGACGTGCGTATTTTCTTTCAGCTCAAGATCTGCTCGACCAAATCCGTGTCGCGCAACTCGACGGTATCCCTGGGCACAAACAACGACATCTCAACACCGTGCCATTGCTCATCATCGACGAGCTTGGCTACGTTCAGTTTGATAAAGCCGCGGCTACGTGGTTCTTTCAACTTATGTCGAATCGCTACGAACGCCGGTCAACGATCATTACGAGCAACAAGAACTTCTCAGAATGGGGCGATATCTTTGGCGACACCGTGCTCGCTGGCGCGCTCCTCGATCGATTCATCCACCACTGCCACGTCATCAGCCTCAAAGGCGAGAGCTATCGCATGAAGAGCCGCCAAGGGGCATCGCCCACCGACGGCAAAACTAGGCGCCGGGTGGGTCCGTCTTAACGCGGCATAACTGGGTCCATCTTATCCCGGCGCTAACAGTTCGCACGGTCTTCAAAACTGGCCAGCCCGCGACAACCAGTATCAGGTCGAGTAATCCAGTGCAATACCGTGATTAGAATTTCGGACTGTCAGGTAATCCTGTCTAATCCAGTATCACCAGATTACCGCCCGTGGGGTTGCGAAATGGCTGCACCGGGCGTACCGTCGCATGCACGCGAACAGGCCTCCAGCAGCAACTGCGCTCTCGTAAAATTCAGGTCGTCCATGGATCGTCTTCGCATGTCCACAAAAATCATACCTCTCCTCAATACCGCAAATACGCCCCGGATACATCATGGCTGATTGGCACGACACGTTACTGAAAGAAAAAGCGAAAGAAGCTGCAGACGAAATGCGCCTACAACGTTGCCTAATCCACGAGAATCTGGCTACTCTTCGGCTTTCGGCTCAAGCGGTTGCTCCAGGACGCAAAGTACCGCGCGGTGCGATCGAGCGCCGGATAAGGCAGCATCTGCGAAAGGTCTCACCCTACCGTCTGCGTCATGCGCTCTAACATGCTCATCTCTTCATCCCCTCCAAGGCGTTCGTTAACAAATTCGGAACGCCCTGAATCCTGCGCGCTAGGCACTAGAAAATGGTATTCGTAGTTCATGATGTCAATCGGTACCAACAAGACGAAGAACAAACGCTCGCACACCGCGTAGCACTTGATCAAGGGTAAAGTCAAACCCATCTCTTTTTATGGTCTCTAGGATCTGCGTCGCCCATCCATCACGCATTTCGATCGGCGTAGGCCACGCGTGCGTTTTGCGTTCATTGAAGACATCGACGATCGCCGCCTTGATCGCACCATCATCGCATTCAAAGGTCGAAATGATGATAAAGATATCGAGGAGGTCGCGAGCACGATCCTCGCTGGGATCCGTAACAGCATGAAGCTTTTGTGCGACTTGAACGCTCATATTGATGCATGGAATCGATTCAGCCCGAAGAAGCCCAAACTCTTGGAGATCGAGCGGTGCGACAATATCCTCTTCAGTAATTTCACCCTCCACGACTTCGAGAACGAAAGTCGACCACTCTCGATCTCTGTACCGGGCATTGATTTCGAATCGTATCGAATGTTCGCGGTATTCAGGCCCGCTCTTAACGCCAAATGTGAACTCACTCCATGTTTCACGGAGTGCTTCGACAACCGCATCGGCCAACTGGTCGCGATTGGGTTCAAGCACCATGTCTACGTCGCGACTTGCACGTGCTCTCGATCGCAGCCGGAGCTCCAGTGCATAGCCACCCTTGATGGCAAACGCTCCGATAATATTACGCGCGCGCGCCGCATAGAAGACCTGCACGAGCGCGATAACGGCAACCCAACGACGCATACGTCGCGTCGGTAGGTTGTCGCTGTTCGCACGCTCTGCAACGGCTTTCGTTAGTTGCTTCACCTGGGGTAACTCAGGTAGCTCAGTCATGTTCTGCTCGTATTTAGTTTACGCAGCACAACATCAAGCGCCCGCCGATCCAAGGATCGGAGAGCTTTGAGCGTATCGCGCTGGCTCGGTGTCAGTAATGTCGCCGTATTCGCGAGGGCTTCGTCGACAAACTGTGTATCGAGACCATCGACAATCAAGTCAATGAGCGTGCGATAGAATGACGTAACCGGAAGCCCATCGCGTTGATCGAGGTCGCTTCGCTCAAAGTCAGCATAGTGCAAACGGTAAATGGACGGAACGTCCCGCCGGACCCGAAACGACTTCGGGACCGTGATATCGATCTTACTCGGGTTGATCGTGGAGACATTGTAGATTTCTAATGCGCTCCCGTGTGAGAGCACGCCGATTGGTAAGGGGCCGTCCTTTGGATTTCGGCCTACCGTGGGCCAGATGACCGCTCGCCAAAGCTCAGCTCGATCAGTTGGGACATGGGTGGTAAAGCGGTAGATGCCCTTTTCGTCGCGTTCGACCAGTCCTGCGTCCGCAAGGCGGCGCAAGCGATAGCGATCGACCCCGGCGGCACTCGCCTGAGCGGCCGAAAAAAAGCCCTCCTGGTAGCCGGCTACCTCTGTGAGTCGTTCCAACGTATCCGCACGGGTTGGAGTCGTCATATACCAATACGATACGCTATCCGCCCTATATTGGCAAGGCTTCACGCCAATCAGTGCCACCATATGCCGCCCAGCCCGCCATCGCTAGGCACGTTGCCTGCCGATCACCGGCTCAAGTGGCAGCGCCCCAGTTATGCCCCTTATGGAATACGTCCCCACGTGCGACTCAGTATTAAATACAACTCTGGCAGGCCGTATTTAAACACGATCCGCGCATTTGAATACGGCTAGGGGCATTTTGACCTGAGACCGGGGTTATCCCACGAATTCGGGCGATGGCGATGTTGATGAATCGCGGGCGCTGACTTTTTTGCGACCTGCTGCTTTTTTGCGGCCTCGGCCTTCTTCCGCGTAACTTTCCGGGTGGAGAATCGCCCGATGGCTTTCTTTCGTGCCTTCTTCCGCCGGGTCGATTTCTTTGCGGATTTCTTGCGAGCCGCCGCGCACGAATTCGTTGCCACGGCGATGTTATTGGGTCGCCGTTCTTTTCGGAGCAATCTTTGCCGAAGGCACAGCATGCGTGATCGCAACCCTAAGGAGCTATTGCGCGAGCAATCGTCATCAAACGGAGGTCGCTCCAGTCTTCACGCGGCTCGGCTGCGGCGCGGGCGAAATCCACAATCGCACGCGCTCGTCATTTACCTTGCACAGATCGGCGATGCGGCGGATCGTCCCATAAGGGTCCGAGCGCATTCTGGCATCACAGTTGAAAAGGTGCTGCGTCAAATCGTAGGCCGGGTCTCCGATGAACGGTTTCGGATCGATGACCAGCCATGGTTCCCTTTGCGCCTGAAGAATGTTACCTGCGTGCAGGTCCGTCGCCAGCAACGCCTCAGCAGTCGCTGTGCGCGGCAACTCTTCGAAGAAGCGAAGACCTTCACGGACGAGCCCTGCGTCGGGCCATCGCTTGAAGTGCGTCAAAGTCTCCTCGCTCCAATAATGCATCAGTCTCTCCAAAGTTGAGCGCACCTGATTACTATTGACAACGCAAGGTGAATGACGCTGCGCTCGGTCAGGGCGAGACTGTTTTAAGAAGGCGACCAGCCGCGATGATGAGCGCATTCGTTCCGTCCCCATGATTTTGCGGCGCCCGCCACGATGATGCCATCATGCGCGAATATCTCTGCTCTCGCGGTGCCTCCGCGGCCGAAGCGATCGAGCGTCGTTCGACACAGTGGAAACCCGCCGGCGACGACCCAATCGCGCGCCGGCCCCATGGCAAGAAGCGAGCGGCCTTGCCAATTCAGAGAACTCCTAAACGCGAAGTTCACCCAGCCGACGCGCGCGTTCTCAAAGTGTGCGGTTCCCACACGCGTAACTCGTTCGCGCCCGACGGGGATCGAAACAATTCCGTATCCCACGACCCACAAGTGGTTCGCCGCAAATGTGCGCCCTCGAGCCGTGAGTCGATACTCCGTAAGCGCGTGGCCGGCGGCGTCTTTCCCAACATAGCTCTCTAAAAGCCCGGCTCGCAGCAGATCGTGATAGTAAGGAGCGCGTTGCTCTGGCGGGCTGTCCAAAAGCACATCCACCGTGAGCCTTACAAACGCCGATTCGAGCGCCGTTCGTAGCACTTGGGATGAGTAGGAAGGGAAACTGTTCGGCGCTGCGGCGCCACTCTGTAATGCCAGATCAGGTGTTAGCACGATTGTCACGAGCAGTAGCGCAAATGACGCCTTTTGCATTTGATTCTCCCAATGCTGCTTTTTGAGCTGCAGAAAAAGTGGATCCAAGGCAGCCCGATGGTTTCGGCAGTGCAAATATTTTACGCGGTATCAGCATGTGTTGTGAAGAGTGGACGGTAAAGGTGTCCCACTTGCCATCGGCCGTTACCGTACGGCTCGCGAAGAAATCCGCGGCTTCGAAGGACTTCTCGAATAGGCTTCGCGCTCTGACCATACAACAGAGGTTGATTAAATCGCTCTGGCTAGCCCAGTCCTTGATGGCGCGGCAAGATAGAAAGGCTACTAAAGGTTCCGTCTTTCGTCCCCTGCTCAAACCCGGCTAATGGGAGTTATCGTATTGGGACCAGGGAATTTTGCCGCTCCCCTTATCATGCAATATCCATGGTCGAGGAGCGTTAACACAGCCGAGGTCGCCGCCGCCAGTTGTCCCGTCCGGCACATCGGTATTCGCATAAAACTCGTCGCACGCGCGATTAAGTACATAGAATGGCACACCACCGTTGCAGAGGCCGGGATACACATCGAACACGGTAAACATACCGCCGACATATGCAAATCTGAGCGAGCTTGGATGGACGTATTTCATTATGCGCCGGACCATCGCACGATCCCCTGATTGCACCCTTGGCACTCCGGGCTTCCCGATTTTATATGCTGAGTGCGTCAGCGGACCCATCACTCCATTTACGCTGCATGTCGTACCTGTTCCTCTTTGCACGATGCGGATTTTGCGACACGTCGCCGTCGGGCAGGGACTAGAACTTGCGTTTAACAGCTTGGTCGTCGCCCGGCCGGTTGCAGCCGATTGGCAGGCGATCAACAGCGGATACGCCAGTAGTGCCAACACTACCGCATATTTCATGCAGTTAATGCCATTGCACAGCTCAGCATCTCGTTTTGCTTAGTCCTATATGGGTATTTCCAAGAATCCTCCATCAACATTTAAAGTCCTCGCTTATACCTCACCATGCAGATCGAATGCGCTAGCGCGAATGGTCATCCTCTGACATCGTCATTATGAATCCACCGTTTATTTCTTATCAGGATATATCCGACCACCAACGCCGGTGCGGTCGCGGCCGCGCCGGGCGACGGGATGGGCGTCGGAACGGATTCGAGAAGGCTGGCCACCTAGTCGGGTTTTTTAGCCGTGTCATCGGTCCCGCCGGCGTCTGCCGCTTTCGGAGCAGTGCCAGAAGGGGTACTAATCTGCTGTTTCATCCGGATTGGCGGATCGTTCCGGTCGAGGTTGTCATAGACGACGCCGCGCGAGCCCTTTTCGCTGAGGTGTTCGGGTTCACGTCCCAGCGGCGCCGGCGTTTTCCCCGGAATGATTATTTTGTTGGTCACGAACTTGGGATTTTTGTTGTCCTCGGGCATTGGTAGGAGCCTTTCTGAAGAATTCGATGGTTTCTATTTCGGTGCCGTTGACGATGAAGCCGTCCGTGGCGGTAACGCCATCGCCGAAGCCGGTGGCATCGCATTCGTATTGCTCCCTGACGTAAAGCTGCTCCGGGCACGGGTAGGTGGACGACCAGGAGCCTTTGCCGTATATCCCACCGATGTAGTTGCCGCTTTTCAGTTTTATGCGGACCCAGCGTGCACATCGGTCAGCAAAGAGTGTGTCACGGAGTCGCCTCGGGATGCAGTAGGAGCGCGAGAAAGCGTTTCGTCAAAATGCGACTGCGATAATATTGCCAGTTCCGGACGAGCAGAATTATTGGTGGCCAAAAGATCGGCAAGATCAGCACGACGATGTAGGTGACGAGGTCGCGCTGCAGCCCGCGCGGAGCGATGAAGATGAGCCAGCCTGTAACCGCATAGTGAATCGCGCTGTAGGCGATCGCTTCGGGAAGTTGTTTGGTGAAGTCGGGTGTATTCGCCGCGATGAAGAGCCCATACACACGCATGCTAATGAACCCCGGCACAAAGAATGCGAGGAAGAGCAGAAGATGGTCGGCGGTCCAGAGGTCGCCCACAGCAGCAGTTGGTTCGTGGCACTATCCGTGAGTCCCGCGGACTGCATGCCGGCGCAGTTAACGCTTTAAGCCGGCGCCGCAGGAAACGCCGGGCGGGTGTGTTTCTCAATTCCAACGCGGACGCAAGCCGGGTTGAACGAACAAGCGGTCGATGCCGTATCCGCGCCCACTCAATCTGCGATCGATCCCGTGAGAAGTCATTGCCGGCTATCACCCGCAGACAGGCGCTATATTGCCCGCTGGTGCGAACTGGGTGAATTCTGACGGTGGAGTCTTAGAAGCCCTTCGAACCGCCTGAGGGGGCATGTGCGGCTCGTCCGCACG
This sequence comes from Vulcanimicrobiota bacterium, assembly GCA_030853105.1. Taxonomy (GTDB): domain Bacteria; phylum Vulcanimicrobiota; class Vulcanimicrobiia; order Vulcanimicrobiales; family Vulcanimicrobiaceae; genus JALYVT01. The sequence goes on along the minus strand of JALYVT010000004.1, from coordinate 6,313 downwards.
TAGCATGTCGCGGAAATGGTGCAGGCGGGCTTTAGGCTGGGCGGTCGATCAACAAAAAATCGGCAAGGCGCATCGCTTCTCGGGATTGTGGGAAAAATGCAGTATACTAAAGTGAAGAAACGGGGGGGACAACAGGATGGCAACGCGAGCACTCACCCACGTCCCCTCGGCCGCTTTCAGCATTGTTGCTGAGCCAATTTAGGCCATATATGACGATCGTGGGCGCATCGACGCGCGCGCCTTGGCTCTTGGTCTCGGCGAAAGCGTTGCCAGCATCGCTCAGGCGTTTGGCCTTAAACCTGACACCTTGCGCAAGAATCCCGTCTCTGACGCAGTCCAAGCACCGGCCCAGCATCTGCTCGACGTCTTGACCGAACTGTGCAGCTACTTTGATGAGGATTGGAAAGCCACGATGATCTGGGTGCGCAAGCGCCATCCAGCCCTCGAGAATTTTTCGCCAATGAACGTGATCAAAGAAGGCGATCTCGACATTGTTGCGGCGATCGTTCGCTCTATGGGAACGGGGCTGCCATCGTGAATTCACGTGAGCGCTTAACGCTCCGCAATATATTTCGCACCCTGAGAACCGTCCCGCCTCGGGGCGCCGGACGTAATGGACGAACTTCGAAAAGCGATAGCAATTTAGGCAGTCTGTTGGCGTGATTTACGTGAACGCAGCCCATCGCTCCGCGCTGTCCGTCATTTTAGGTATTTTACTCCTGTCGTTTTTAGGATGCAACCAACACGAGAAAATGTCGCCTGCCATTGGCAGGATGATTCCGTCCGCGACGCTCGCGCGGGAGTCGATTGATTGTCGTGCCCTTGAGCCAATTCAAGGAATCGTGGAAAAAACGGATATTAAGGCGCGATTTAATTCTTCATTGAAGGCCTCGGGCCTCGCCCGTTACTATGCGCGCAAATTTTCGCGCTGCGATCTTAAGCGCTCAGAAGCGAACGCGCATGCGCGCGCATCAAATGCCGTCGCGTCATATGAACTCTATATGTTGGCAGCGCACTATGATGAGAACAGTTGCAGCCGTTACATTCGAGATATCAAATTGGCGCAAATGGTGCTTCGTAGCCCCACAGTCCAGGCATCGGCGTTTCGCCATGTGGCGCTTTCGGAGCTACGCTCAAGCATCGGTGATATCGCAGACGAGAAACGGTTGCACTCTGAGTGTGCTTCACCACGCCGATGACACCACCTATAAATCTCGGTTGGTTTATACCGGATAACGCCTCCGGTCACAATTCGAAGTCGAATGGCGGCATCGGATCCTCGAATTGAGGCGATGGCGCAGTTTTATCTTGCTCGGGAAGAATGTCTTGCCAAGACGGATTTTGCCGCCACGGCCGTCATAAAGGCCCTCGAGATCGGCACCTGCGTTAAAAGCCCCGACGTTTTGATGATTTTCCAGCCCCTGAAGCCGCTACTTCTCGGCGGACTGGTGTCATCGTCATAAACGGCGTCGCAGCGGCTCCATGTGCGAAACATTCGAGGCTTGTACAGATGGCGGTATTTTACGCCGTAGAGTGATGTTAACCTGAGATTCCACGGAAATACAGCGCGGGAAGTCCTTTCTAGCGGGACGCGGGGCGCTGCATATGCGAACCTCGGGCCGGGCACAGTAGATGTTACGCGCGTTGGAGAAGCCGAACGATGGCAGATTCGATGGCGCTGGGTTTGTTGACATAGTGCACGCACTCGTAAGGGGAGCACTATCCCGACGCTGTCATAATGAACCCAGATGGCGTCGGCTCCTTCGGAGACTTACCGCTTCGATCTCAACTCACTCGCGGAATGCGTCACGCGCTCTGCAATCTTCGCCAACTCTTTGCCGGCTCGTGCGAGCTCGTCAATCGACTTTACCGAAGTGTTCGGCTTGCCTCCGGCGCCCCGCTTTCCAATACTGATGCCGACCTGCTCCGCCAAATGGCCTAGCGAGAGCCCCAAACTCTTAGCCAGTCTTGCTACGGTAACAAACTGAAGATTTGGACGCTTACCTGCCTCAATTCGGGAGACTACATTTGGCGCAATTTGGGACGCTCTAGCTAGCGCCGACTGAGATAGGCCGGCCTTCTCCCTTGCGTCCTTGATGATCTTCCCTAGCGCTCTAGCCACAAGTGCGAGATATACGGAACCGGGAAATTTCACCTTGGACCAAATAGCATATAGTAGCATAGTACCAAATAGCATAGCTGTACGAGTCCGAGCATAGTCCGCCGTTTCGTTCTAGGCAACCAGTTTGCGGGCTCGCGGCGAGTTCGGCGCGATCACCCTTGGAATATCTCAAAAAGCGTTTTTTTTGTGATTTTTCACCATGTATTCGTTGCGGCGCAGTTCGGCCGCTGTGTCACGCTGGACCAACTGGCGATGATCAAGACTTTGAGGACGTGATTACGGTGAGGTGTTGCCCGGGCCAGCCCGGCAAAGAGATTTGTATTGGGGCGATTGATTTAGCCCGCAAACTCGGCCGGATGAAATTGTGATCTCTGACGCAAAAAGCCTCGTCAGGAGACCGACAAGAAGAAACCCGCTACACCGAAGCAAGATCGTCGAAATGCGTCGGGAGCATGATGCAACCGGCAAGACAGCTGAGATTTGTCGCCCGTAAGGGATACATCCGAATACGCTGCAGAACTGGAAGGCGAAGTACGGCAACCTCGAAGTCAGCGATCTTGCCCTGATATCCATTGCCTGATTGGCTACGATCCGCTTAAGCTAGAGTTCTCGACCTCAGCTGCTTATATCGATGCCCTCAGGTACCTTAACCAAAAAAGGTAAGCTCTGCTCGGCGCCGCTCGGTCGTGCAAGCTCAGGGCTCCAACGTCGCTTCACGCCTGGAGGCTCGAACCTTGGCACGCAATATTCCCTGAAGCGCAGGTTTGCGGCCCTCCGGAAGCATCGCGCGATGCCGCAAACGCGGTTTGGGCTGACGATCTCGACCAGTCGTGCTTAGGGGAACGCCCTTTATCGAAAAGGTAGAGTTTTTTTCACAAAAAAAATCGCGCACGCTTATCATGACGGACTTCATCCAAAATACTTGCCGGAAGACGGTGATTTCTCGGCAGTGCCACAAAGCGGATCGCAGCGGTGTTTGAACGGTGGCGTCCCGTTAGACATTCGCCTTTCGTTTGCAAACAGGAAACTAGTTCGGGAATGTCTCGAAACGATGCTTTCGCGGGACTTCGACAAGTTGTGTAGCTCACGGCGCCTGCGACGAGCGGGACGCAAGGGCATTCGTTAAATGGGCTTTTCGGTGGTTTGTCCGTTGAATTACTCCCCACCGAGCGACAGCACAGTTCTGTCTTGCAAAGGACGGTTTTCGGAACGACAGAGGAGAACGATCTGTTAAGGCCGCGGCACTTATCCTTAGTTCAAGTACTGAAGCGGGTCCACATCGATTAAATTTGGGTTCAATCTTGTCAACTCGCGGAGCAGATACTCGTGCCCCTGCCCGATGATAACGACTGCACGATCGGCCGGGGACAGGACGCTGAGCATGTTTGAGAAGATGTAGCAGTTCCGTGCGTACCATTGGGACACGTAAGCGGCCCCGGCATCGTCGGCGTCGCGCCCCATCCCGTCGAATACGCTGTAGAACGATGCGTTTGCACGGATGGCGTCGTCGGTATTGAGGTAACGAAGTAGTTCAAGGTACGTCCCGTTACGTTCCAGCGCGTCCCCGCGCGCGACGAATGCGTCAGATCGGGGGCTGCTAACACTCGCGATATTCGCCTTAACGAACCCATCGATGCGGCTATCGTCATTAAGGAGTGTCGGACCGAACGTGTCGATCGGATAGATTGTGAGATTTCCGCCGAGCTTGGCAAGCTTGAATCCGAACTGATATGCTTCATCAGCGGGTAGCGCATAGGTACCCTTAAGGTAGCGGCTGTAGCGCTCCGTAAACACCGGGCTTCCCATCGTAGCTTCGATTAGCACCTTCGTGGGGTGAAACTGAACGAGGCGACGGACGATGTCAGAGATCTGCATCTGACGCTTGGATGAGAGGGGGCTGTCGGTAAATTTACTGTTGTGAACGTCTCTGCGTGCGACGAGATGAGAGACGCCGACGATCATGACCTGCGCTTTCAAGGGCTCCGGGGCTGTTGCCTGACTTCCTGCGGTTGAAGGTGCCGGGCTCGCCGGCGCTGCGGTGGCTGGGCCAACGAGAGCGACAAATGAAGCTAGTGCAAATAACAACGCTTTAGCTACGTCCATAGGCCTCGCAATTAGTGTGTCGCACGGTAATCCCTCCGGCCACCGTGAATCCCGGAACCGACCCCAGCGGGACGGCGCGGAAGCGGCGGCTATAGGTGCCGAAAGTAAACTACGGCAAGAACCGCGAGCGCCGCGATACACTGTAGAGTCAGCACTTGTAGCGCGGCGCTTCGGTTACGCGGCAACCAGCAAATTGCGAAGAAGACGATAATCAACGCCTGCATTGGCATCAGTATTTGAAATAGGTGCGCTCCCGTGTTCTCGTCGGGCTGACGGACGAGCGTTCCTTGGACGCTTCCAAGAGTGAACGCGGCGAGAAACCCTGCCGAAATCACAACGGGAATGTAGGCGCTGGGACGTTTCAACAGACCTAGCATAGTCAACTTTGTATCACGAAGTAAGCAGCTCACGCAAGATGATGGAAAAGCGACCTGTAAACATAGCCACACGGTCACGAAAAAAGGCGCCACCCCCCGGGATGGTCCATAATCTCAGCCCAAAACGGTCCCATCGTCGGACGCGCGTTTACCAATTCGCGCAAGTGAAGTGTCCGGCCGAGCATCATCACTTGCGCGCCCGCCTTGCGCCGAGCTCCTGCGCCGGCGGATCAGATGTCGCATCTTCTGAGCGCGGCCGGCGGCATCGTTGCGCCCTTCGCAGTTCCGTTATGCAGAACCGTCTTGGGTAAGTCGCGGACAATGATTGCCTAATGTCATGATTACGTACTCGTCCCGCAATCGGGCGTGCTGCGCCGCCAAGTAAACGGATTAAACGCTCCGTTCGAAACGCCGTTTCCGAAGTGTGCAGATGAACCGGCGAGAGTTGCGCCGTCGACGGCAACCTCTCCTAGAACGATATCGCCGCCCATGTCCGTGCCGGTTAAAAATAGCAAACTTGAGCCGACGTTCTTTAGCTCGGGATCCATGTCTAAACTACCGTACCACTCCCGCGTCGATGCCGGCGGCAGGGTGCCGTTCGCCCCGTAAATAATAAAGCCCGGCAAGTCGATGTAGTCACTCCAAATGACAAGCGCGCTGTCGGCACCGAGCGCCACGTGGTGGCACGTAAAGCTGCCGCTGCTGGCTGTTCCCTCGATCCAATCGCCGATAATTGGAAAGCCGATGTGTGGCACGAATGGGCGCTGCAACGTCACCGAGCCCGAAAACCATTCGTTTTGCATCGTTCCGCGCCACGTGTCTTTTCCTGGATCGAACACGACGTCGAGATCCACGGGCTTCGCATTCCCCATCCCCGCCGGCTGATGTAGGACGAGGTGGCTTTTCTGCCAGCTGAACTCTCCCGCGTATCCGCTGCTCCAAAAGCTCCGTTGCGAGCGCCCGTTTGTCCGCACGTAGGTCTTTATCCAGATATACGCCACACGCTGCTCTACCGCGGTGAGACTCTTTGGGGCGCCCAATGCATCGGTGCTAATCTCTACGTCCAGTCCTACGGCTTGACCAAGCGCTAATCGCTGTTCCCAGGCGCCCGTGTTAGCGCCGAAGTAAAATTGACCCACCCGGCCGGTTGAAAATTGACCCACCTGATCTGATCGCGAATACTTGTTCGCGATGCTTACACAGGAGATTCAGGTGGAAATTTCAGTCTTACAGCGCCAGGGCCATGGCATTCGCGAGATCGCCCGGCAATCGGGCGCCTCACGCAATACCGTTCGAAGCGTCCTGCGGAAAAACCACGATGGCGTCTACGGGCCTCGAAAGCCGCGGGCGACCAAGCTCGACCCGTACGCCGGCTACATCCGAGAGCGCCTTAAACAAGCCGGCAACGTCCGCTTGTCGGCGATGGTTGTGCTGCGCGAGATTCGAGGGCTCGGATATGCGGGCGGTATAAGCCAGCTCAAGGAGTTCTTGCGAACAGTTCGGCCGGAGCGGCCGCCCGAGCCGATCGTGCGGTTCGAGACCGAACCCGGATTGCAACTCCAGATTGATTTCGTTGATTTTCGACGCGGTCTTTCGCCGCTGCGCGCGTTCACGGCCGAACTTGGGTATTCGCGTTACTCCTACGTCGAGTTCACCGATAACGAGAGAGCGGAAACGCTGATTGCCTGCTTGGAACGCGCACTGCAGTTCT
>JALYVT010000234.1 GCA_030853105.1 Vulcanimicrobiota bacterium | reverse complement strand
GCTTATAGTCTTGAATAGCGCCGGAGGTGATCTCCGAAGCGCTGGCGGTGTATTTATTCACCAAGACAACCAGCGGAGCCAGGCCCGGGATGTGCTCGCCGTTGGCCTCTTGTTCGTCCTTGGTCCCGTCGCGCTTGATGGTGGAGACGATGACGCCTTGCGGAATGAAGAAACTCGAAATCTTAACCGCCGCATCGACCAGACCGCCGCCGTTATCGCGCAAATCGAGAATGTAGCCTTTGGCATTTTTTGCGCGACCTAGGAGCAGCGCTTTCTTAATTTCCGCAGCTGAGGTTTCGCCAAAATCGCTCAGCCGAATGTAGTCGAACCCATCCTTCATCTCCGCCTTAACCGTCGGTACGTGAATGATCTGCCGTACGACTGTGTAGATGTGCAAGGTTTTGCCGTGCAGCGGATGGGTCTGAATGCGTACGGTGCTGCCTTCTTGTCCGCGCACCAGTTGCGCAACTTTATCGAGCGAGAGACCCTTGGCCGTCGTTTGATCGATGCGCGTCAAGATATCGCCGGTTTTTACGCCGGCCCGCGACGCCGGCAGACCGTCGATCGGCTGCAGCAGCACGCTATGATCTTTAAGTTCGTAAAGATAGACGCCGATGCCGCCGAAGTTTCCGCCCGAAAGCGATTCATTCAGGCCCGATATCTCCTTAGGCGAAAGATAAACGGTATACGGGTCGCCTACCGACTTCAACATTCCGGTTAGCGCCGCTTGAACAAGCGCAACATGCGCACCGCTGCCGATAAGCCGACCGTAACGCGATTGTGCGTAGGCGACTTGCGCATCGAGGCGCTGCTCGTCGGTGGTTTGATCGCCGGTTGCGGCCAGTCTGGGAAGCGATGCACCTTTGATTTTGCGATCGGAAGACAGATAGCTGAGAAGTCCGGCATGCTCCCCGCTCATAAGCGTTTGCGCATCGACCGGTTTGTAATAACTGCGCTCGACCTGTTGAAAGGCAATGTCGACCAGATGCTCGCCGGACGGCTGACCAAACAGCGAGTGCAGATCGATCGAAGCGACACTGTTTGTTCCGACATCGGATGTCTGTGAACCGGCATGCAGCCCGCTCGTATACCCAATGTAGAGCGCGCCGGCTAGTGCGCAGGCGATTACGATGAGCACCGCAGTGAGCGAGCGAATTTTTGGTGACAAGAGTGACGAACTTCCTTCCTAATGAGCCCCGACGGAGTTGGCCGTAGCGGAATCATACGGATTCCGCTGCGGAATCATAATACCCAGAATCGGCTTGCAAGTTGCTGGGAGACGCAAAATCAGTGTAGGCGTGCCGCCGGATCGACCGGTTTCCCGTTGACCCGCACCTCAAAATGGAGATGCGGCCCGGTTGAAGCGCCGGTCGAGCCGACCGCGCCGATGGCTTGCCCACGCTGCACGCTCTGACCGGCGGCCACGAATATTTGTGAAAGGTGTCCGTATCCGGTCGAGAGGCCGCCGCCATGATCGATCAGGATGTAGTTGCCGTAGCCGCCATACCAGCCGGCCGAGATGATGGTTCCGGCAGCGGCCGCAGTCACGGTCGTCCCGGTCGGAGCTGCGATATCCAGCCCTTGATGAAACTCGAGACCGCTACCGAATGGGCTGCGTCGCATACCGAACGGCGAAGTGATCGTCCCGGTGACCGGCCACGCTAGCGCGCCCGCCGGCCCTTGAGGCACGACGCCGACGATTCCGGCGGCACGACGAGCAGCCGCCTGCTGAGCTGCAATCTCGCGCTGCCGCTCCACAATCAGCGCCTCGAGACTAGCCTCTTCAGTCGAGGAGAGGTCTTCCATTTCGGCCACTTGGCCCGCGATGTGGGAACGCTGCGCGTCCGCGACGGAGACAAGCTGGGCGCGTTCATCTGCGAGCGTTGCGAGCTGATTGCGCGCGCGCCTTTGAGCTTCTTGCTGCTGCGCAAGTGCGATTTGAGCCGACTGCAGCGCGGCCTGTACTTTCGAAACGCGCTGCTCGGAACGCCGGCGTTCTCGCACTGCGCGCTGATTGGCCGCGATCAGAAGTCGCAGATCGTCCCAGCGCTCGACAAAATCGCTAAACGACGATGCTGCGAGCAGCACATTCAGGTAGCTGAAATCGCCGCGCTCGTAGATGCTGACCAAACGCTTTTTTAACAGGCTATCGTGCAGCGCGAGGGTCTTTTTGGCTGCCGCAAGTTGAATGTTATTCCATGCGAGGCGGCGCTGCGTCGAGTTTTCTTGGAGCTGCAGCGATCCGATCGTGGTGTTGACATCGATAATCGCCGAGTTGGTTTGAGCAAGCTGGACTTTGAGATTGCCGACACGCACTTTGGCAGCATGCAGTTCACCGCGCTTTTGATCGAGACGTTCGTGAATCTGTTGGGCTTTTGCTCGTTCGGCTTGAATGCGCGATTCAAGCCCGCTTGAGATCGCGGCGCTCGGCAAGAGACCGAGAATAAGCAATAGAGCGAAGAAGCGATTCACTTGCGACGTTTATCCTTCACAAAGACCGATCCGGCGATCGACTTGGCATACTGTTTGAGTTCGGCGGCCGCTTCGCCGATTTGGGCGTAACTCGTGAGTTGGCTGGTTTCACTGTTGATGATCGCGATCGACAGCGACATAATCGGATAGCGGTTGAGCGTTCCGCGCCGGTCGCGTGTTTCGATGTAGCCTTGTCGTAAGTCGTTGGGTTTGTAGAGCGCGCGGATTTCGCGATCGAATGCTGCGATGATCTCTCGAGCGATCTCTTCGGCACGATCCGGCAATGTAACGATCAAGAAATCGTCGCCGCCGATATGCCCCACGAAATCGCGGGCGGTTCCGCGTCGGTGAATCGCGTCAACTGTGCTGGATGCGACCAGCCGAATCGCCTCGTCGCCGTGAGTAAAGCCATAGACATCGTTGAAGGCCTTAAAATTGTCGAGGTCCTGATAGAGCACCGCAAACGGATCGCTGCTTTCGAGCCGCCGCCGCAGCTCGGCTTCGATCGCAAGATTACCCGGCAAGCGTGTCAACGGTGAGAGCGATGAGTCGACTTCGACGCGCCGAATCTTCGAGCGTACCCGCGCAAGCATCTCCTGCGGGCCGAA
>JALYVT010000233.1 GCA_030853105.1 Vulcanimicrobiota bacterium | reverse complement strand
GTTGCGCTTCAGATGTTTTAGTGCAAGCAGCACTCAACCTTCTCGCTTGGAGTCGCCCTGTGCGAGTTGCCCGGAGCAGCAATAAGACAGCCGCGAAGCAATCCAACGCTTCTGCGGCTGTTTATTGAGAAAATCCCGTCTGCTGCTTTACGAGGACGCACGCGCTAGCATACGGTCTTTCGCGGCGCTGATCTTCTCGCCCAGGTCTTTGAGTTCAGATTCGTCCATGAGCTTGTGAGCCTGCGGAAACATCTCGCCTTCCTCTTCTTTTACGTGATGCTTGACGAGTTCGCCCATCACTTGAAGCTTGGCATTGTAGGTTTCGTCGGTTGGATCGAGAGCCGCGATCTTCTCCAGCATCGCCTTGACGTTCGCGTGCTCTTCGTAGGCTTCCAGAACCTCGTCGCCGGGTTCGGTATTTTTCTTGGTCTTCGCCTTAAAGGCCGGGTAGAAAATTTTCTCTTCTACTTCGGAGTGGGCGGTGAGTTCGCGTTTGACCTCGGCGAAAACTTTGGCGCGCGCTGCGTGCGCGGTATCGCCGAGCTCGTCGATCTCTTTCAGCAGACCGCCAACTTTTTTGTGATCGGCTTTCAGCAGAGTTATGGCATCCATAGTTAAACCTTTCGTGCTCGAAGTGTGCGAACCGCGTACCCGTTCATCGGCGTTTCAAACCGCAGCAAGCGTGCGGCCTCGCAACTCCCGGCCGCCGTAGTCGGTTAAGCGGCTTGCACTCGCTCGCCTGAACAAGGCGGCCGCTTACTATTTTGGAGAAAATGCGATCACGTGTTGCAATAAGCGCGTCCGAAGCGCGGCGCGTTGCACTGGCGGCTCAAGGTTTCGGCGGAGCGCAGCCCGCTAGCGCCGGGCGCAGCTCGGCGCTGAAGACTATCAAGCAACTTGGGCTGCTGCAGATCGATTCGGTCAACGTGCTGGTGCGTTCGCATTATCTGCCGCTGTTCTCGCGGATTGGAGCGTACGATCGTATGCTCTTGGGATCGCTCGCGTATGGTCGCCGACGCGAACTTTTTGAGTACTGGGCGCACGAAGCGTCACTGCTGCCGCTGGCGACGTTTCCGCTGCTGCGCTGGCGAATGCGGCGGGCGCACGACGGTGTCGGGATATATCGATCTCTAGCTGAGTTCGCGCGCGACAACCGTAAAATAATCACGAAGGTAGAACGCGAAATCCGCGAGCGCGGGGCCATGGCGGCCTCGGATTTCAACGGCGAGCGCGGAAAAGGCGGCTGGTGGGGGTGGAGCACGACTAAGCACGCACTCGAGTATCTCTTTTGGAGCGGCGCACTAACGACGCAAACTCGACGCAATAGTTTCGAGCGCGTGTACGATCTTACCGAACGCGTCATTCCGGAAGATATACTGTCGCTTCTCAAACCATCGTCCGCAGAAGCGCAGCGCGAGCTGCTGATGATCGCCGCGCGTGCATTCGGCGTTGCAACCGAATCAGACTTGCGCGACTATTTCCGACTAGATGCGAGCGAAAACAAGTTGCGGCTGGCGGAATTGCTCGAAGACCGGCGCCTACTAGCGGTGACGGTTGAAGGTTGGAAGCAGCAAGTTTATCTGCATCCCGAATGCCGCATACCCCGCAAAATCGAAACCAGCGCACTGCTCTCGCCGTTCGATTCGCTGGTTTGGAATCGCCCGCGCATTGCTCGACTCTTCGATTTCGATTACCGCTTGGAGATTTACACTCCAGCCCACAAGCGAGTTCACGGATACTATGTGCTGCCGTATCTGCTCGATGAGCGGCTAGTCGCTCGGATCGACGCCAAAGCGGACCGCGCCGCCGGAACGCTGATCGTGCACGCGGTTCATCTTGAAACCGGGGTGCGAAGTTCGGATGTGATGCCGCGACTGCGAGACGACCTCGATCGTATGTCGCAGTGGTTAGGGTTGGAGCGAGTTAGACTGCCTGCTCGGCCGGTTCGTCGATAACGCGCGCGATCGCACTTTCAATGCGGTCGTACCCTTTATCGCCGGCTTGAAAATGACGCAGCTGATGCTCGCGATTGAAGATGTAGTATGCCGGAACGAATTGGTTTTCAAACCGACCGACAAGTGCATGATCGTTGTCGATCGCGCACGGCTGCGTCATCTTCATGGCGCCAAGCGCGTCGGCGGTGACCTTTGCAATGTCGAGCTCTTCGGGCCCGCGTGGTTGATGGATGCTGACGAAGGCAAGTCCCTGCGCGCCGTATTTGTCGCGCCAGGAATTCACCTGATCGACAACATCGTGGCAGATGTAACAGCTAATCGACCAAAAATGTACAAAAATCGGCAGACCGCGCAGTTCTTCAAGTCTTGGTTCGCCGTTAATCCAGGCGGCAGCCCCTGCCGGTGAAGGCAAGGGGCTGCGCATCCGTAGCGCCATTATGCCGGCTGAAGCAGGGCGGTCCCGGGCTTCCATTCGGCCGCACACAGACCGCCGGTTTGCAGAGCTTGGAGAACGCGAATCGTTTCATCGACGCTGCGCCCAACATTGTCGTGGGTTATCGTCGCGTACTTGAGTTCACCATCGGGTGAGATAATGAACAGGCCGCGCTGCGCTGCGCCGGTTGTCTCATCGAGCACGCCGTACGCGCGCGCGATTTCCTTCGTGAAGTCGGCAACGAGCGGATACTGCAGTCCGCTGATGCCGTTCTTCTCTTTCGGCGTGTTGATCCAGGCCCAGTGGCTGAAAACCGAGTCGGTAGAGCAACCCAGAATCTCGCAATCGTATTCCTTGAACGCCGCGCTGCGATCGGAGAGCGCCAAGATTTCAGTCGGGCAAACAAACGTGAAGTCGAGCGGGTAGAAGAAAAATACCAGCCACTTACCTTTGTAATCGGAGAGTTTGATCTCCTTGCCGAGATCCTTCGCGCTGGTCGCGCCTTTGGTGCTGGGAAGTTTGAATTCGGGAGCCGGTTGTCCGACCTTAGCCAACATGAAAAGTGTCCACCTTCTTAAAAGCAAGAGTATACGCGCTCAGTATAGCCGCCTCATCAAAAAGTGAAAACGAGTTTCATCGCATCGCTATCATAGGCGCCGCCAGCGAATCCCAACTTGGCCGTTTGAATCAAAATACTCGAAGG
>JALYVT010000232.1 GCA_030853105.1 Vulcanimicrobiota bacterium | reverse complement strand
CTTGGAGGGTAACGACGGCGGCGCGATCGTTTCGACGGACGGAGGAAAGTCGTGGAGCTCAAATCTTAATCAGCCGACCGGCCAATTCTATAAGGTCGCGATCGACGGCCAGTTTCCGTTCCACGTATACGGCGCACAACAGGATGATGGTGCCTTCGAAGGGCCGAGCTCCTCGATTTACGGGCAGATCAGCTGGGGAGAGTGGCATTCGGTTGCGCTCGGAGAAAGCACGTGGGTAGCGCCGGAGCCCGGTGCGCCGGATGTGACGTACGGCAGCGGGTACTACTCCTCGCTGGCACAACTCAACAATCGAACCGGCGAACAGAAGAACGTGAGTCCGTGGGCGCGCTACAAGGCCGGCAATGCTGCAATCGACACCGACTATCGGTTCGGCTGGACGCATCCGATCTTTTTCTCGCAAGGCGATCCGAGCGAGTTGCTCGTTGGCTCACAAGTTGTGTTCTCGAGTCTTGACCACGGTAAAACTTGGAAAACCATAAGCCCCGATCTCACGCGTAACGACAAGAGCACCGAAGGTCCGAGCGGTGGCCCGGTGACGCTCGATCAAACCGGCGCAGAAACATTTCCCGATCTTGCATCTCTTGCAGCATCGCCGAAAAGCGCCGATGTTCTTTGGGCAGGCTCGTCAGATGGCCTCGTGCATGTAACCAAGAATCACGGCAAGAGCTGGGCTGACGTTACGCCGGCTAACCTGCCGCAGTGGACGCAGATAAGCACAATCGAACCGTCGCAGACCGATGCCGGAGCAGCTTATCTCGCCGCGTCGCGCTATATGTGGGACGATTTCCATCCGTACATCTACAAGACAACCGACTACGGCGCTCATTGGACTGCCATCTCACAAGGGATACCGTCGGATCAGTATGTGTTTGTCGTCCGTCAAGACCCGCGTGATCCGCGCGTGTTGTTTGCTGGAACGCGGAGCACGGCCTATGTCAGTCTCGACGACGGAGCACACTGGACGGCGCTGACGATGAATCTCCCGGGAGTTCAAGTGCGAGACATGCAGATTGATGCGCGCCAAGGTGAGCTTGTCGCCGCGACGCACGGACGCGGATTCTGGATTCTCGATAACTTGAGGCTGCTCGAGACTCTGGCGGATGCGGGCGCGCCGAACGCGACGCAGGCGCATTTGTTCGCGGTGGAACCTGCGTGGCTGACGCACGCCTACGGCGGCGCGACGTCCGGAGAGGCAGGTCAAAACCCGCCGTACGGCGCGTCAGTATTCTTCAATGTACCGGAAGCGTATGACGGTAAGACGCCGCTCACGCTCTCATTTGTTGATGCAAATGGTGCAACGATTCGCAGTTTTTCGATGCATCTGAAACCTAAAAAGAAAGAAAAGGAGCCGACAGACGAGCAAAAGGCCGAATTCGACGCGATAACCAACCGCGCAAACGACCTCAAGACTGCGACGGCGGTGAAACCCGGAATGAATATGTTCCAGTGGGATATGCTGTATGCGCCGGCAACCGATGTACCGGGCTTTCGAATCTCTCCCACTGACGATTTTCCCGATACCTCCGATGGCCCGTCGATTCTCCCGGGTTCATACAAGGTGGAGTTGAAATACGGAAGCACTGAAATGTCGCAGCCGCTGATCGTGTCCCTGGATCCGCGACTGCACCCCGCAGGCGGTGACCTTGCGGCGCGGCTCGACCTTGAGATGAGGATTCACGGCACAATCGATTCGCTCGATAGAGCGCTCACCGCCGCAATTGCGGCTCGCAGGCATCTTTCTTCAGATAGGCGCGCAGAAGTGGACGCCGAGGTCGGAAAGCTCATCCAAATGGACATTCATTCCGATGAGGCCGACGTTCTCAAACCGACCAAACTGCGCGAGCAGCTGGCATTTCTTGCGAATTCACTTGAGACCGCATTCCAACGTCCGACGGCTGCGGAGGAAGCGGCCTACACTCAAATGCAATCGGAAGCCGGAGCCGGCATAGCGGTTTTGGAAAAACTGAGCAAACTGTAGCACGCGCACATGAATACTCAAAACATGATGATGATGTGCGTTATTCGTTACCAAATTGATCCTGCGCAGCTGGCGGAGTTTAAAACCTATGCGGAGAACTGGCGCGGGATCATTCCGCGCTGCGGTGGACACTTAGTTGGATATTTTCTTCCATACGAAGGCACGAACGATGTTGGATGGGGGCTCATCGCGTTTTCAAGCCTCGCGGCGTACGAACGTTACAAGGCGCGGATCAAAGCCGATCCCGACGCTCGCGCAAACTTTGAGACGGCGAAAGCAAGTCGTCTAATTCTGCGCGAAGAACGAAACTTCGTGCAGCTGGTTGACGGCTCGTTCAACCTTCCATCGACGCTCGGCGCGGATGCGTAACTCTTAGGCGCGGATCGCTGCGATCAGCCGCTTTGCCGCCGCGATTATCTCCTCGGTCGGAGCGGCAGAGTAGCCGATGCGAAAACCTTTGCAGTCGGTGCGAGCGATGCAATAGGTTGAGAGCGCGCGGATGCCATCCGCGGCGCAGGCCTGCGCAACCGGCAGATCGTCGTAGGTGGGCGGGGCGATGAGCGCAAGGTGAAGTCCGGTCTGAGAAGGGCCGACTCGAAACCCGCTTCCCGTTAGATCGCCCTTCAATACCTGGATGAGGGCACTACGGCGCTCGCTGTATATTTCCGTCATCCGGCGGATGTGCCGCGCGAAGTGGCCTTCGGCCACGAACTCGGCGAGTATCGCTTGCAAGAACGTCGCGCCGCCTAAAGTTGAGGCTACGCGAGCCAGCGTAAACGCTTTGACCAGATGTTGCGGCACGATCACATAACCCAATCGAAGTCCTGGTGCCAGCGTCTTGCTGAATGTTCCGATATAAATGACGCGTTCCCAATGGTCCAAACTCTGGAGCGCCGGTAGCGGTCGTGAGCCGAAACTAAACTCACTATCGTAGTCATCTTCTAAAATATACGCGTTACGTTCGCGCGCCCAGCTCAGAAGCGCACTGCGGCGCGCCAGACTCATCGTGCCCCCCAGCGGGAAGTTGTGCGACGGAGCGACGTAGGCGAGGCGCGAATCTACCGCATTGTCGACCTTCATGCCGAGGTCGTCGACATCGATCGGGCAGAGGTG
>JALYVT010000231.1 GCA_030853105.1 Vulcanimicrobiota bacterium | reverse complement strand
TTCGCGAAAATGGGTCGACCGACTGCGGTCATCTTCCGCGGCATGGAGAACCACGGCGACGACATCGTCTACCGCTATCGGTTGAAGTTTGCGCGCAGCGCCCTGCGTTTCATCCTTCAGTACAACCTGAAGACAAAGCTGGTAGACGGGATCGGTTTGCAGCCCACGCAGTAAAACGCGATGCCACTTACTTGTTCTTGAACTCGACGCGCTTGTGCGAACATCTGGCAAAGCCCTCTCTCGCGACGACTGTCGTCGCGAATGCGAGTGTAGTGCAGCGTGAATATCCTCCGCCAAACCCGTGCGACATGAGTTCTTCGAGCGTTGTCATAACGATCCGGAAATCCAAATTCCGACCCATCCTGCACGACAAGTCCTTCGCGCAGCAGTTGCGGGGTCGGGATCGGCTCGTAGCTTTTTCGCCACCAATCTCAATCTTGATGCGTCGCGTGGGAAGCGAAGCGAAAATCGCTTCGAAGTTACGGTGGAGTACCTGAAAGGCGGCTTACGCCGCGCCGTGCGAGCGTTGTACTCGTTCGAGGGGATGCGGCGCACTTTCTGCTAAGTGTCAGGTCGCATAAAGTTACCGCCTGGGAACCTCGCTTACCTACCTGTGCCGGCAATGCACGGCGCAACGAAAGATCCGGTATCGCTGGCGCGGGCAGAAATTCACCGAATCCCATCGGGCAATGCCTCCTTTAGTACCGTGTGGATCGAGATTTGGGCGCCGTCAGTGACGACACGCACTGCCCCGTTTTCGTCGGTGCGATAGACTGCGGCGCCAATGCGTTGCAACGTTTCAATTGTCGATGGCGCTGGATGGCCAAAGAGGTTGTGGCGGCCAACTGAGATGACCGCATACTTCGGACGAATCGCGGCGATAAATTCCGGAGTACTGCTGTAGGCGGATCCATGATGGCCGACTTTGAGAACCGTTGCGTGCAAGTCGACGCCTTCGGATAAGATGCGTTGCTCTGCTTCCGCGCCTGCATCGCCGGTGAACAGCATTCGAAACGATTTGTATTGCAGCATAAAAACCAGCGAGTTGCTGTTGATATCATTGCGCGAGCCGGTTATGAACGGCAATTCCGGGCCGAAAAAGCGTAGCGACACGCCATCATTCGTGCGCCACACCATTCCCGCGCGAGGATAAACAACGCGAACGCGTTCAGACCGTGCAACGCTGAGCGCATCCTGATAGGCGAAGCCGCGATAGACTTGGCCGCTGTCGGCGAACTCATTCGTACCTAGCTCGCGCAGAACCGGCGCTACGCCGCCCGCATGATCGCCGTGCGGATGTGAGAGTAGAATCGCATCGACATGATGGACGCCATGCCGAAGCAGAAACGGCACGACGATTCGCTCGCCGATCTGCTCGGCGCTCGACTGGGCGGCGGAGAGCGGTCCTCGCTCCAAGCGGCCGCCGGCGTCAACCAGCAATGTGTGCCCGGCAGGCGTCTGAATCACGATACCGTCCGCCTGCCCGACATCTAAGACCGTGACGATGAGACGATGGTGTGCATTGAGTTGAGGAGGGTTGAGGATAAGCGCAATGCTGAAGATAAGCAGACCACAGGCGGCGGTGGGCTGCGCCCGGCGGAAACACCAGAACGCGGTGATTACCGCGACGTCGTACACGCCGATCGCCCAAAGTGGTGCAGGTGTCATTACGATGCGCGCGGCGGGCAGCGCGGCGATCACGTGAACGACATCGACCATCCAAGTGAGCAGCCACAAATTGAGATTGGCGATCGCTTGCGCGAGCGCAGGGACCGGTGAAAGCAGCACTTGCACAAAGCCGAGGAGCATCGTTACGCCGACCACCGGCACGACCGCGACATTGGCGATTACCGCGTACGGCATGAACGCAAGGAATGTTGCGGCGATTATCGGCCAGGTTCCGATTTGGGTTGCAATCGTGAGCGAGAGCGCCTCTCGTAAACGCTTGGGGTAGTCACCAAGTCCGCCCAGCGCATGGTCAATCACATCGTGGGACACGAGTATCGATCCCACGCATGAAAATGACAACGCAAAGGAAGCGCTGATGGCCGACTCCGGCTGCAAGAATACGATGAAGATCGCCGCCGCGCTAATCGCGTTGAGACTGATCGCTTTCGCACCGATTGCGCGAGCTGCAAGCGCAAAGCTCACCATCGTTGCAGCTCGCATCGCAGGCAGATGGGCGCCGCTGAAGATCGCATACACCCAGACGATGGCTGCCGTCAGCACGCACGTTGTCGTGCGGTGGATGCGTAGCGCACTCAACAGCCAAAACGTCAGTAATGCAACAATTCCCAGATGAAGTCCGGCGGTAACCAGGACATGAACGGTGCCGGTCTGCTGAAATTCGGCCTTCAAGTCGGGCGGCAGCGCGGCGCGCTCACCCCACAACTCTCCCGCCAAAATGCTCGCTTCGGGTTCGGGCAATTGCGAGCGCAACCCGGCGCCGATGATTCGATGAAGTGAGGCAATGGTCGTGTTTAGCGACCACTTCGCGGCGGCAAGTCGCGCCAGTATTCGCGCAGAGCTCAGGTGCGCCTGGTATCCGCGTTCTTGCTCGATTGCGCGTTCACTCGGTTCGCCTGGATTTCTGGCTTCGTCGAACGGCTCAAGCCGACCGCGTAACCGCAACCGCGCGCCGAGTTGCGGCAATGCACCCATTGCGCTGACGAGAACTCTGCGCCCATCATCCAACTGCATGCCGAAGGTGCTGCCGTTGCCGCTGGTTTGCAGATCGCCGATTATGGTCCCGGTATATTGCTCGGTGCGCGTTTCGTAAAACGTTGGTGTGAACAGCTGATGCATACGAGCACTCAGGAGGGCTGCGACCAGGGCGACGGCGAGCGCCGCGCGAATGCCGATTTCTTCCTCGGAACGGCGCAGCGACGGACCAAATGTCAGAATCAGGCCGAACACGAGAAGTGTTCGAGTCCAGAGGTCTATCGGCTGCACGAGCGCCGTACCGAACACGACAACACAGGCAACTCGAGCGAGTGCAGCCCGTTTCATTCGCAGACCATCTGCGACGAAGCACCGCATCGACTAGAGAAGAGGATACAATTTCTTGCGGATTATCGTAACCGGCGGAGCCGGATTCATCGGCTCGCATATCG
>JALYVT010000230.1 GCA_030853105.1 Vulcanimicrobiota bacterium | reverse complement strand
TGCAGCACTGGCGAGCCACCTTGAAGATCACGCAACCGCGCCGGAGATCGTTCTTCTGCACAGCGGCAAACTTGCGACTATTCAGATGCTGCCGCAGGTGGTCGCTCGCTTTCGAAAGGCTGGGTATCGGTTCTTGACCGTTAGCCAACTGCTCGCACGCGTACCGGCCGCGCAAATCAACCACCCGGCCCGCCGCCAAGTATGAAAAGGAAGACCGTTCACCTGTGCCCAGACAAATCATAGACGTAGAATCGAGCCGGCCCGCGTACGTTCGGCGGAACGTGCTGTTGGGGGTTGTTCTCCTTATTATTGTGCTGGCGGCCGGTTTTGGAACCTACGAATACGTCCACCACGTTGCCGGAAGGCCACTCCTCCAGGAAATAGCGCAACGCCGCGTTGAACCATCGGAGCCGAGTGGCCCTTCTGCGCGTACACTCTCACCATCTTTGGAGATCACATGCTGCGACGCCTAACCCTAGCTTTTCTTGCCCTCCTCGGGGTTGCAGCGATTGCCGCATGCAGTTCGGGCGTCCAGAACCTGAACATCGGACCAAGTTTCCCGACGCTTTCACTGTACGTGACCAACAGCACCCAAAATGCGATCTCGATTTATGCCCCTAACCCATCCTCGTCGGCGGCGCCGCTCTTTCAGATCGGCGGCAGCAACACCCAGCTCAACGGCCCGCAGTATTTGGCTTTTGACGCACAGTCAAATCTCTACACGACCAACTATAATCCAGGAACCGCCGCCGCGAGCGTTCTGATCTACAAGTCGCAAGCCACCGGAAACGTCATTCCGTTCGGCCAAATATCGGGTTCGGGTTCGGGTATCGTGCAGCCGCGCGGTATCGCGATCGCCTCCACCGGAAATGTGTACGTTGCCAACGTCTCTCCGGCCTCGCAGCTTCCCAGTTCGATTTTGGTTTTCGGCGGCCTCGGATCGCTTTCGCCGAGTAACGTTATTCAAGGGACTCAGACCGGTCTGAACTTCCCGGCCGGCGTTGCTCTGGATTCCAACAACAATCTGTACGTGGCAAATCGCGGTTCGGCGAATGTGCTGATGTTTAATGCGCCGACTCCGGGACCCTCACCGACCGCCACTCCGATGCCGACCGCAACCCCGACGGCGACTCCGACCCCGAATCCCAGTGCAAGCCCGACCGCAACGCCGACTCCGATGCCGGTTCCGACCGGTCAGCCGCCGAACGCAACCATTGGCGGCTCGGCGACAGGCCTTGTTAGTCCGGTTGGCATCGCCGTTGACGGTGCCGGTAATATTTACGTCGTCGATGCGGGCGCAGGTAATGCCGGCGTTCGGGTTTTCGCTCCGAAATCGAACGGCAATGTTGCACCGACCCGGACGATAAACTACTCGGGATTCGTAACTCCGACCGATGTGAAGTTGGACAAATCCGGCAATATCTACGTCGCCGATCCCGGAGCCGGCAAGGTCTTTATCTTTGCCGCGGCCGCCAGCGGGAACGCGACCCCGATGGCAATCATTCCGGCATCCGGGAATGTCGTGGGATTGGCGCTCGCGCCGTAACCAGCGACCTCGGTGCGCTCGGCCAATTCGCGCGCGTCTCTATCGAAGTCTTTCGGGATGGCCCGCATGAATTCGGCTTACGCGAACGCACCGCCGCGTTCGGGGAGCGCTTTTTGGATGCGCTCGCAGGCTTTGCATCTGAAGCTGCCTATTGCGTGCCGCTCGGTCGGGTTGCGGTGCTTGCGGAGTTTACGGATTATCGTCCGGCGCATGATCTGCTGATTCTCCCGATGCGGCTGGACGATCGCACGACGGGGTTGATTGCAGTGGAATCCGCCGCGGAGGTCTCGGCGCAATCGGTGCAGCTCCTGGTAGCGTACGCGTATTTGGCAGCGCGAACTTTCGAGTGCGAAAGCCACGCCGCGCGCCTTGCGCACGACTTAAACGGGCCGCTGACCGTCATCGTCGGCTACTGCGAACTGCTGCTGGAGGCGGGAACGCAAGACGCGTCCGAGATACAAACAATCCTCGCGAAGGCTAGGCAAATGGCGGCGATCGCCGACGCCGGCCGGGGTACCATCTAAGTGCGGAGAATGATAGCAGGCTTATGGGATTTCTAAAGGGCATTTTCGACGGCAACGCGCGCGAGGTCGCTCGGTTGCAGAAGACGCTCGAAAAGGTCAATTCGTTCGAGCCGAGCATTCAGGCGCTCTCCGACGATGAGCTAAAGGCCAAGACCGCCGAATTTCGCGCGCGGCTGGCTGAGGGCGAAACGCTGCAAGCGGTGCTGCCCGAGGCGTTCGCCGTTGTGCGCGAAGCGGCGGTGCGAACTGTCGGCATGCGTCACTTCGACGTTCAAATTATGGGCGGCCAGGTGTTGTTTGAAGGCCGCATCGCCGAGATGAAGACCGGCGAGGGCAAGACGCTCGTTGCAACCCTGCCGCTTTACACCCGAGCGCTCGCCGGCCGCGGCGCGCACCTCGTCACCGTCAACGATTATTTGGTGCGGCGCGATGCCGAGTGGATGGGGCCGATTTACACGTTCCTCGGGCTGACCGTCGGGATCATTCAAAACGGACTTGAGAACGCCGAGCGCCGCGATGCGTACAATTGCGACATCACCTACGTCACCAACAACGAAGCTGGATTCGACTATCTGCGCGACAACATGGCGTGGCAGCTTGAAGATATGGTTCAGCGCGATCTGTATTTCGCGTTGGTCGACGAAGTCGATTCAATTTTAATCGATGAAGCGCGAACGCCGCTCATCATCAGCGGCCAAGGGACCGATCCAACCGAACTCTATATGAAGTTTGCGCAGATCATTCCACGTCTGAAGAAAGACGAAGATTTCACGGTTGACGAGAAGGCGCACGCCGTTCCGATCACCGAAGCCGGGGTCGCGAAGGTCGAGAAGATGCTCGGCGTTCAAAACCTGTACGAGCAGCGCAACCTCGAGTTGACGCATCAACTGAATGCAGCACTCAAGGCGTGGAATCTCTTTCACAAAGATCAGCAATATATTATTAAGGAAACCGAAAACGGCCAGGAGATCATCATCGTTGATGAGTTTACCGGTCGGCTGATGCACGGCCGCCGTTACTCCGACGGTATTCACCAAGCGATCG
>JALYVT010000229.1 GCA_030853105.1 Vulcanimicrobiota bacterium | reverse complement strand
GGCGGCCACGATCAAGATCGCGGTACAAAGTTTGCGCATAGTCCTCTCTTCGGCGAAAATGCCGGCGTCCTCTAGAGGAGCCACCTCTTGCGGCAAGCATCGGCTCCCTGCACCCCGAAGCGTTTATTATGAGCCGAAGAACTCCGATGACTTCGCAGAAGCGCCGCCGCCTGGAAATCGGTGTGGTGCTCTTTTTCATTGTTATGTGCGGAATGATCGGATGGGCGCAGTGGTATGCCTACCATCATAATGTGCCGGCGTATGAACGGCGTGCGAGATGAAACTCGAAGGTACGGGGAAACTGCTGCGCATTTTTATCGGTGAGAGCGACCGCCACGGATCGCAGCCGCTCTATAGCGCAATTGTCGAGGCGGCTCGTCGGTCCGGGCTAAGCGGCGCGACCGTGTTCAAAGGCATCGAGGGGTTCGGTGGTCACTCGGTCGTTCACGCGGCTCGGGTGTTCGATCTGTCGACCGATCTGCCGGTGCTGATCGAAGTCGTTGATACCGAAGAAAAGATTCGCGAGTTCATTCCGGAACTTGATGAAATGGTCGCTGAGGGAATGATTACGCTCGAGAGCGTCGAGGTGATTCGCTACAAGAGCGGATCGCCCAAGCAATAATCGAGTGCTCGATCTGCGATCGATTCTCGCGGTGCTGATCGGCGGCGGTGTCGGCTCGGTGCTTCGCTACCTCGTCGGTTTCTGGATGGTCCAGCGTCTAGGCGCCGGTTTCCCATGGCACACGCTGGCGATCAACGTCGTCGGCAGCCTGGTCATTGGGATGGTGGGGGAGGCCTCGCAGGTCAGAGCGATCGGGATGGCGCCGGTTTTGCGCGTCTTTTTGATGGTCGGCGTCCTCGGCGGCTTCACAACCTTTTCGAGTTTCTCATACGAAGCGCTGAATCTGCTCGGCGAACGCGCGGGTTGGCTGAGCCTCGCGTACGCAATCGGCAGCGTAGTCCTGGGAATAGCTGCGGCGTTCTTGGGCGTCGTTATCGTGCGCGCATTTGCCACTCACAACGCATTTTGAAAATACTTTGATGGCTTTGGCATAGCTAGGTAGAGGAAAGCGGCGCCGTTGCCCCGGACGATTGCGCTAGGAGGATCCACATGACCCGACGCTTTCCGACTGTCTTTTTTTTATTGGCCGCGATGTTGACTGTTCCGGCGCTGGCCTCGGAGGCACCCAAGGCTGGGCCGAGCCCCAAACCGACCCCCAAGGCGTCGAGTTCACCGCCGCCTGCCTATTCGCGCTTGAAGTGGCGCGAAGTTGGGCCGGCGATTAGCGGCGGTCGGGTCAGCGCGGTCGTCGGCACGGTCGGCGACCCGAATCTCTACTACATCGGTTCGGCGGGCGGCGGTGTTTGGAAGACGCAGGACGGCGGCGCAACGTGGGAGGCCGTCTTTGAAAAAGAGGCGGTCGCCGCGATCGGCGATGTGGCGATCGATCCCAAAGACTCTAAGACCGTGTGGGTCGGAACCGGCGAGGCCAATCCGCGCAACGACGTCAGCTACGGCGACGGTGTCTATCGATCCATCGACGCGGGCGCGACTTGGAAGAATATGGGCTTGAAGAAGACCCGTCAAATTTCACGGGTTCTCATCGATCCGCAGAACCCGAAAGTCGTTTTGGTCGGCGCGCTCGGCGATCTATTCGCCGACAGCACCGATCGCGGCGTCTATCGCAGCGAAGACGACGGAAAAACCTGGAAGCAAACGCTCTACGTGGGACCGAGCAGCGGCGTCTCCGATATGGTGATGAACCAGAAAGACCCGAACGTCTTGTACGCAGGCATCTGGCAGTTCCGCCGGGAGCCGTGGACCTTTCATTCGGGCGGTAAAGATGACGGTCTCTATAAATCGACCGATGGCGGAAAGAGTTGGACAAAACTCACCGGGCACGGCCTTCCGAGCGGTGATGTCGGCCGAATCGGCCTCGCGCTCGCGCCGAGCGATCCGAACGTCGTCTATGCAACTATCGAATCAAAGGCCGGGATTCTCTGGCGCTCAGACGATGCGGGTGCGAATTGGAAGCTGGTCAGCAGCGATACGCTGGTCGATCAGCGCCCGTTTTACTTCTCGCATCTGATGGTCGATCCGAGTGATAAGAACCATGTTTACGCCGTCTCGGAGATGCTCGCTGAGAGCAAAGATGGCGGTAAAAAGTTCAAAGAGATCGCGACCGACGTGCATGTTGACTATCATGCAATGTGGATCGCGCCGAACAATTCCAAGCGCATGATGACCGGCGAAGACGGCGGATATGCGCTGACTGTCGACGGAGGCAAGCATTGGTCGTTCTCGCGAAACATTCCAATCGGGGAAGTCTATCATGTGGGATTAAGTCAGAACGAAAATCCGTATACGCTCTGCGGCGGTTTTCAAGATAACAGCGGCTGGTGCATTCCATCCAACTCGCTCGACCCCTCAGGTATACTCGCGCGGCATGCGATCTCGGTAACCGGCGGCGACGGCGAGTGGGCCGTTCCGGACCCGGTCGACCCGCGCTACATTTGGAGCGACTCCGAGAACGGCGCGCTGACGCTCTACGATAAGAAGACCGACGACGGCTGGTTCGCTGCACCCTACCTGCAAGATGCAAATGAGAGTTACGATCTCGCGAAATCAAAGTATCGCTTCAACTGGGATTCGCCGATTGCGTTTGCGCCGTGGAACGGCCACATTGCATGGTACGGGGGCAACGTGGTCTTTCAAAGCACCGACCGCGGCATCCATTGGAAGACGATCAGCCCCGATCTCACGCGAAACACCAAGGCGCATCAGCAGCCGTCGGGCGGTCCAATTACGCACGATGTCTCCGGTGCCGAATACTCCGATACGATTTTAGATATCGAAGGCTCGAAGCTGGCTCGCGGCGAGATTTGGGTCGGCACCGATGACGGCTTGGTGCAGATGACGCGCGACAGCGGCGCGCATTGGAGCAATGTCACGCCGCCTGGTGTTCCAGGATATGGACGCGTCGAAACGATCGCTCCATCGCCGCTCCAAGACGGAACAGCGTACGTCTCGATCGACCGGCACCGTTCGGGAGATTACAAACCCTACGTTTTCGTCACCCACAATTTCGGTAAGAGCTGGACCTCGATCGCAAGCAATCTGCC
>JALYVT010000054.1:11342-11829 GCA_030853105.1 Vulcanimicrobiota bacterium | reverse complement strand
GTATGGGGGCGCGTACGATGTTATGGCCTCCAAACACATCCGAGCCGATGTCAATCTCGCTTGGCCGACCGCCGAGATCGCGGTCATGGGCGCCGAGGGTGCGGTCAAGACCATCTTCCGCCGCGAACTCGCCGCCGCCGCCGATCCGGCGGCGAAGATGCAAGAGCTGATCGCCGACTATACCGAGCGCTTCGCCAATCCGTACATCGCCGCGCAACGTGGTTATATCGACGCGGTCATCGAACCGCACACCACCCGCGCCACGGTCTCGCGGTCGCTGGCAATGCTCGCCAACAAACGCGTCGATCGCCCCAAACGCAAACACGGCAACATCCCGCTGTAGCCCAGAAAAGGCCGCTCTCCATAGAGGCATTGGGCGGCTTAAGCAAAGAAACAAGACAACCGATACTAGGAATGAACAAACGACGGATTCTCTGAGTCCTGTCGTGGTTGAGTTTCCTTTACTTCTACACCAACACTTAGGGAG
>JALYVT010000054.1:0-11332 GCA_030853105.1 Vulcanimicrobiota bacterium | reverse complement strand
GCATTACGATGAACAGACTAGCGACGACATTGGCTGCAGCCGCAATCCTGAGCGTCATTCCGCTCGCGGGCCTGTGCGGTCAACGCATTGCAGTGCCCGGCGGAACGCCCATCACAATCCGGATGGTCGATACGGTTTCGAGTCGAACCGCCCAGGCCGGCGACAACTTTGAGTTTAAGACCGATGGCGCGATCGTTCTGAACGGCTACGTGGTCATTCCAAGCGGAGCTGCGGGGCGCGGGACAGTGCTGGAGGTCGATCGAGCCGCCGGAAACGGCCATTCAGGCCGTCTCAAGCTGCAGTTTGATTATGTCTACGCAGCGGACGGTGAAAAGATCAAACTCACCGATATCGGCAAAACCCGAGCGGCGTCTGCTGAAAAGGGCAAATCTTCCACGGCGACCATGGTTGGTTACCTGGTGCTCGGGCCGGTCGGCCTCTTCGCGCACAACTGGGTCAAAGGCAAAGAGTTCGTGCTGGATTCCAGCAAGCCGTTCACGGTTTTCACCGACAGCACTGTGCACGTCGTTGCGACCCAGCGGGCGGCAGCAGTATCGGGCGACGGCTTCGCGCATTAGCGCACCGTGCTTTGATGCTAGAAAGCGAGTACCTTCACATCGTAGAGCGCGAAGTTCTTGTCGTGGGTAATGACTGTGAAGCCCTCAAACTGCGCTTGCGCGATGATGAGCCGATCGAACGGATCGGTGTGATGCATCGGCAGCGACGCGACGCCGTACGTGTGCGCGGGGAGAATCGGCATCGTCGCTATACGGGCTCGTTCCAGACGATCCGGCAGGTAGTGCGCCGGGGCGCCCGGGAGCTGTAATTTGCCGATGGCGAGCTTTATAGAAATCTCCCATGTCGAAGCCGCTGATACCGTAAGCTCGTTGTTGACGTCGGTAAGCACCGAACGAATCTTTCGCGGCAGTTCCTTAGAACGCAAAAGCATCCAAAGCAGCGTGTGCGTATCCAGCAAGTAGCTCATTTAAGAAATTGGTTCAGTAGATCAGCCGGAAGCGGCGCGTCAAAGTCCTCGGCGATATAGCCGAGACCATCGTCGATTCCTAGCTCGCGATAGGCTGATTTCTCGAACGGCACGATGCGCGCAACCGGCGTGCCGTTCTTGGTCACGATCGTCGCGTTTCCGCGCTGGGCTTGTTCGATGAGTGCCGAAAAATGCGTCTTCCCCTCGAAGATGCCGATGTGTTTTTCCATAAAGCTAGTTTAGCACGACTAGTCTTAGCATTCAACCGGTCTCTACCGCCTCCACAAGTGAGCCGCGCGGAGGACGCCGGGGCTTGCGATGGTATCTAAGCTTCCGTGAAGTTACTCGAAGGGAAAACGGCTCTCATTACGGGGGTTGCTAACCGCTGGTCGATTGCGACCGGCATCGCGCGGCAGATGCATGAACACGGGGCGAAACTAGCCTTCATCTATCAAGGTGAGCGGGTTCGTGAAGAGGTCGAAAAGCTGGCCGCCGAACTCGGGGGCGGTCCGGTGCTTGAGTGCGATGTCACCTCGGACGGCGCCTTAAAGACCCTGAACGAAACGATCGCTAGGGACTTCGGTAAGCTCGATGTCCTGGTCCATTCGATCGCGTTTGTTAATAAGGAAGACCTCGCGGGTAGAGTCTACGATACATCGCGCGACGGGTTTAAGCTCGCCCTCGATATCTCGTCGTATTCGTTGATTGCACTAGTTCAGGCGCTGCGCGAGACCCTGAATGATAACGCGAGCATCATGGCGCTCACATACTACGGTGCGACTGCCATCGTTCCGAACTACAACATCGCTGGTATCGCAAAGGCGGCGCTTGAGGCCATCGTCCGCTATCTCGCCTTCGATCTGGGCGATCGCGGGATTCGCGTCAATGCGATCTCGGCCGGCCCGATAAAAACGGCCAGCTCGCGTCAAGTCGCCGGGTTTTCGAAGATGCTCGACAAGGTCAGCAATGCGGCCCCGTTGCGACGCAACATCACCGCCGACGAGGTCGGAAAGACCGCCGTCTACCTCGCTAGCGACCTTTCTGCCGCAATAACCGCAGATGTTCATTTCGTAGACGCCGGCTATCATGCAATGGGCATGTTTCCCGATCCCGCGGCCTAGATGAGGTTCGAGGATTCGATCCCTACCTACGACGAGATCGCCGCAATTCAGACGGTGATTGCCGCACGCAGTTTCGACCTTGAGCCCGAGCGTGCGACTGTAATGCCGATCTGGCGCCGCGCAATGCACTATCCCGAACTCGACGTAGAAGAATTGCGGCGTGTTTAAGAAGATTCTGATCGCCAACCGAGGCGAGATCGCCGTGCGGATAATCCGCAGCGCACGCGAAATGGGCATCCCAACGGTCTGCGTATACTCCGAGATCGATCGTGACGCATTGCACGTCAACATGGCCGATGAGGCTTTTTTGCTCGGTCCGGCTTCTCCGTCGATGAGTTATCTCAACACCAAGAAACTGCTGGCGATTGCGCGACAATCCGGAGCGCAGGCGATTCATCCTGGCTACGGCTTCCTCGCCGAGAATGCAGCCTTCGCTCGCGCAGCGATCGTCGCCGGATTTACCTGGATTGGCCCGCATCCCGATGCGATCGATGCAATGGGTGATAAAGTGCGCGCGCGACAAGCGATGATTGCGGCGGGCGTACCGGTTGTCCCCGGCGGAGTGCAGGCGCTTGCAGATAGTGCCGACGCGCACGCGGCCGCGAAGACGTACGGGCTTCCGCTTGCGCTCAAAGCCTCGGGCGGAGGCGGGGGCAAAGGGTTGAAGATTGCGCGAACATTTGACGAGATCGACTCGGCGTTTTCAACCGCACAACGCGAAGCTGAAGCCTATTTCAAAGATGGCACAATCTACGCTGAGCGCTATCTCGACAATCCAAAACACATAGAACTCCAAATATTGGCCGATAAACATGGGAACGTCGTGCATCTTGGAGAGCGAGATTGCTCGCTGCAGCGCCGACACCAGAAACTTTGGGAAGAAGCGCCGGCGCTCGTTCCTGTCTCTGTCCGCACGGCAATGCAAGAAGCCGGAGTTCGCGCAGCGCGCGCGATTGGCTACGATAGCGTCGGTACGATCGAATGTTTAGTTTCGGGTGATGAGTTCTTCTTTCTCGAAATGAATACTCGAATTCAAGTCGAGCATACCGTAACCGAGATGATCTGCGGACTCGATTTGATTCGCGAACAGATTCGGGTCGCCGCCGGCGAACCGCTCGGCTACACGCAGGACGCCGTTCACTTTCGCGGACACGCCATCGAAGGCCGCGTCAACGCCGAAGACCCTGGTGCGAACTTTCGGCCTGCACCCGGCTTGATTCGTCGGTACCGCGAGCCCGGCGGCCCCGGCGTGCGAATCGATTCCGCTGCGTATCCAGGCTGCACGATCTCAGCCGACTACGATTCGATGATTGCCAAACTTATCGTCTGGGCGCCGAACCGCGCCCAGGCTCTGCAGCGTATGGCCCGCGCAGTCGATGAGTATGAAATTTCCGGAGTACCGACAACCTTGCCGCTGCTCCGCGCGCTCGTTGATTATGGGCCTGTAATCGACGCGAGCTATGGAACCGCAACCCTCGAGCCATTTGCAGTAACCGCGTTCCCAGCACCGAGCAATGGCGTCATTCAAACGGACGAGCCGCCCACAGAACCGCCGGCCGAAATTGTGCGGGTTGAAGTGAACGATAAACTCTATCGGGTTCGGCTTATCGATCAAGCTGCCGCCTCGCGGAACCAACCACGATTGCCGGTTCCCACAAGATCGCGCGCGATTCGTAAATCCGCCGACCAAAGCGGAAACGACATCGTCTCGCCGATGCATGGCGTTGTCGTCGAGGTATTGGCTCAAGCCGGCGACCAAATCGCCCAGGGGCAGGTCGTTGCCGTAGTTGAGGCGATGAAGATGATGAATGAGATTCGCGCGCACAAATCAGGGGTCGCATCCCACATTCATATTCAGAAGGGCGATACCGTCGAAGCTCGCTCACCGCTGCTAACGATCACGTGATGGCGCGCGAAAACAACCAGAGCGGGATTCCGCTGCAGCCTCACTATGACGCGGTCATCGGACCTAAGCATGACGTCGGAGAAGCCGGCGAGTTTCCGTTTACGCGGGGCATCCGAGCCGATATGTATCGCGGCCGTCTGTGGACGATGCGGCAATATGCCGGGTTCGCTAGCGCAGCCGAATCGAACGCACGATATCGCTACCTGCTCGAACACGGCACCACCGGCCTGTCGGTCGCTTTTGATCTTCCGACTCAGCTCGGCTACGATTCGGATGCTGCGCAAGCCCGCGGCGAGGTCGGAAAGGTCGGCGTGGCTATCGACAGCGTCGCCGACATGGAAACCCTTTTTGAGGGTATCCCACTCGATAAAGTGACGGTCTCGATGACGATCAACGCACCGGCTTCAATTATCCTATCGATGCTCCTGGCGGTCGCGCGCAGACGCGGAATCCCGTTCGACGCTCTGGGCGGCACGATTCAAAACGATATTCTCAAAGAGTACGTCGCACGCGGAACCTACATCTATCCGCCGACGCCGTCGATGCGTTTGGCCACCGACGTGATGGCGTATTGTGCGCAGCATGTTCCCCAATGGAATACCATATCGGTCTCGGGCTATCACATTCGCGAAGCCGGATCGACCGCGCTTGAAGAGATCGCGTTTACCTTAGCCAACGGCAAAGCATACTTGAACGCGGCGATCCAAGCGGGTTTATCCGCCGACGAGATCGCGCCGCGAATGTCATTTTTCTGGAACGCACACAACGACTTTTTTGAAGAGATCGCAAAGTTTCGCGCCGCCCGCTATCTGTGGGCGCACATCACGCGCGATGAGTTCGGGTGTAAAGACCTGCGTTCGCAGATGCTGCGCTTTCACACCCAAACCGGCGGCTCGACCCTGACCGCGCAGGAACCCGATAACAACGTCGTGCGCGTCACCATACAAGCTCTGGCGGCGGTCCTGGGTGGCACACAGTCGCTCCACACCAACGGAAAAGACGAGGCGCTCGCGCTGCCCACGGCGCAAGCCGCAAAGGTTGCGCTGCGAACCCAGCAGATCATCGGCTATGAGAGCGGCGTTACCGATGTCGTCGATCCGCTAGCCGGCTCTTACTACGTCGAATCACTCACCAACGCGTTAATCGAACGCGCACAGGATTTGATGGCGCAGATCAACGAGCTGGGCGGCAGCGTTGCTGCAATTGAAAGCGGCTGGATGCAGACGCAGATCGCCGATTCCGCCTATCGCGCCCAGCAGCAAATCGAGCGCGGCGACGAGATCGTCGTCGCCGTAAACAAGTTCGCAGATACCGCGGCCTCACAGACGGATATCCCGCTCCAACGAATCGACGCCGCAGTCGAAATCGACCAGATTCGTCGCTTGCACGAGCTGCGCGCTACCCGAGATCAGGCACTCGCGGCAGGTCGATTGCGCGCAGTTCGCGCTGCCGCCGAGGGCAAGGAGAATCTGATGCCGGATTTCGTTGAAGCCGTCGATGCAGGCGTTACGCTCGGGGAGATCTGCAATGAACTGCGTGAGGTCTTCGGCCTCTATCAAGCGCCCGAGATTGTCGCATGACGATCGATCATATCGCCATCGTTGTCAAAGACTTAGACAAAACGCTTGCTCTTTACACCAAAACGCTCGGGTTTGCAATCGTCTACCGCGAAACAATCCAGGATCAAGGCGTCGAAGCCGTTGGTCTGCGAGCCGGCGAGTCGATCGTCGAGCTCTTGCGTCCCCTCTCCGAGGAATCACCGATCGCAAAGTTCCGCGGGGAATCCGCTACGAAACTCCACCACACCGCCTACCGCGTTGACAACCTGGAAGCCGAACTTGCCCGCTTAAAATCCGAAGGCGTCCGCCTCATCGACGAACGCCCGCGCACCGGGGCTCACGGCAACCGGATCGCATTTCTTCACCCGAGAAGCACCGCCGGCGTCCTAATCGAGCTCTGTCAAGCACCGCATAAAATATGACGGGGATGCGTACTCACGCAGCCCCGTCACGAGATTACCGAGCAGAAGCTACTTGCGGCAGTAGCCCTTAACGTGCTTCTTGCCCTTCATGTAACCATGCACATAGTGCATGCCGGCCGGGCAGTGATGCTTCATCATCATCTTAGAGTGGGTCATCGAATGGGTCATCGTTTTGGCGCTGCCGGTAGCAACCAGTGAGGCCAGCATAACCAAAGATAAGGCCGAGAGTAGCAAACGTTTCATGTGATGTTACCTTCCCACGGCGTGCGTGATTGCACGCTCAGAATGGCCGCTTCGCCGCCTAGCGGCTGATTCCCGGCGAAAGTCGGAGATCGATCTGCGTCTCGAATGTGCGGTCCCAGGGCAGGGTGATCGTTAGCCCGGAATCCTCATATTGGGGGTAGACAGCGGCCAGCACAGCCAGGGCGCGGCGCCATAAGGCCGCGCGATTTTGATGATCGGTACGGAACGCCTCACCGGGAAGCAGCAACGTATGATCCTTGACACCGCGCAGGTTCAATTCGTCGTTCAAATTAGGCCGAACATAGTCATGAAAAGCGTAATCGTCGATGTACCGGTTAAGCGTGAACTCGGCGTGGGCCACCGGATTGTAGTGCCCCGATCGCCTTCCGACGCCAGCGGCGATACTCTCAGCGAGCGCGGTTCCGACCGTGTTTGCATTGGTGTTCCAAGAAGCATACGCATCGATTTTGCCGGCGATTCCGGCTCGCATCAGGGACTCTGCAAATGCGGCCTGCGGTGCAAAACCTCCGCTGAGGAAACTCAGGTCGGCGAAGGCCACCGATCGGTTCTCTGCGACATCGGCGCTCATGCGACCGAGCAGTCCCTGATCTTGTAACGGCTGGGTCTGCGGTACGCGAACGTATAAGGTAATGTCGGGGGTATCTTCAACCTGAACTGCGCCACAAAGCCGAATCAAACTCGCGATTGCCGTAGAAATCGGTGCAAACTCGAGTGGGTCATTGTATTGCGCGCCGCTCGCCGTCGAATAGCGCACGCCAATGCGCGGAATCCAGCCGATGCTGCGAGCGAGTGCATGCGCAACCAGTGCCATTCCAAGCTCATCCGCTCCCGGCTCGATCGATACGCGATCGCCGAGGCGGTACGTGCTCGAAATGCGCTTTAAGGCGGCAACGTCCCTCAGGTGTAGGCCGACTGGACCGGCATCGTCTTGCCCCAAGACGACGCGATTTATTGTGTCGTCGGCGGTCATTCGCAAAACCCAGGCATCGGCGTCGCGATTACGCGCGCGAGCCGCAAGATACGCTTCCAGCGTTGGACCCAGCAATTCGCGCAGATGTGCAGCGGTCGCGTTTTCGCTGGGGAGCGGCGGATCGTGCAGATTCGCATATTGCTGCACGTACGACCAGGCCGGATATGCGGCAAAGAAATCTTTGCCCGGCCCAATCGCCGGAACGCCGGTCGGTGCTAACCGCATGATCGTTCCGAATGCGGCGATCCAAGCATGAGGGTGATGCGCGCGGAGCACTTCGAGTTCGCGCAAACGTGAGATCGCTAGACCTGCGCTTACACCCGGAACGCGCGACGCGACCAATCCGCCATAGGCAAGCATGTCGGTCGAAACAATATACGCACCTACCCCATCCGTCTGCGGACTGTTCAGCCAATCCGTAATCGCTTGCGGCTCGCCGAAATGCAGATACCGCCCAAGTTCTACGCGCGGCGGCATCGAAACGATTACACCGGCGATTTTTCCGAGCAGCTGGGGTAATTGGCGGGTCACCGGCCGATCGTCGAGTGGTACAAACGCGATGCCGGTTGATGCCCTAGTTGCCCCCGGTACTATGACTCCCAGCAAAAAGACGAAGAGCATCGCAGATTTCACCACGATGCTCTTCGCAAGTCTACAGATGCCGCCTGCCGGTTAGTTTTTGAAACCGTACAATCCGCGGCCGTTGGGCTTGGCTAAATAGACTTTGTAGGCGTGACGAATCCCCAGCGATTGCGTAAAGATCACATGGACCGGCTGGCCGGGTCTGAGAAACTTTGTCTGCATCGTCTTGCCATTAGATAAGTTCACGAACTTCGGCCACGACAAAAACGACATGTCCTTTGGTATTCCGTCAATGCAATGCACGCGCACATTTTCAAGTGAGACATGCCGCATGTATCCGTGACAGTCCTTATATTTGCCGCCGGGCGCCAGTTGTTGCCCGGCGACACTGGGCACCAACGTACCGACCATCAGCCCGAGCGCGAGGGTAAATCCGAGGAAAAATTTCATGAAGACCTCCTTAGTGCCGGATTAACGAGCCTTGGTCGCCGAAAGTTGCGGCAGCCGTTTTTTTATAAGCTGGCGCGCAGAGATCCCCCATATTGCTCAAGCCGTTCGCGCGCAGCTGCGGCATCAAGGCCGCGCCGTGCCATAACCACGGCTATTTTCACGCTGCCCGCCTGCTCCAACAAGGCTTTCGCATGAACCTCGTTCAGTAGGGCGAGCTGCATCACCAAACGCATGGCGCGGCGCTGCAATTTTCGGTTGGTCGGCACCATATCCACCATAAGGTTATCGAAGGTCTTGCCGAGTCGAATCATTATACCGGTCGAGATCGTATTCAACACCACTTTTTGCGCTGTGCCGGCCTTTAGGCGCGTTGAACCGGTCAGCGGCTCCGCACCGGTCAGCACGATAATTGCAGAATCGGCGGCCTGCGCCAAGGGTGAGCCCGAACTATTCGCAAGCGCGATCGTCCATGCGCCGATCGAACGCGCGGTCTGGAGCGCCGCGATCACGAATGCTGCGGTGCCGCTTGCCGAGATACCGACGACTGCATCGCTTTCGCGCACGTGATCTCGCATCTCGGACGCACCCGCCTGCGCATCGTCTTCCGCGCCTTCAACCGCGCGGATCAATGCGCCGGTTCCACCGGCAATGTGCGCGCAGACAAGTTCCGGCGAGGTTCCAAATGTCGGCGGCATCTCGGATGCGTCTAGGAAGGATAACCGTCCACTGGTACCGGCGCCGACGTAGTGCAGACGTCCACCGCTGCGCAGGCGGCTCGAGATGACATCGATGGCCGCAGCGACGGCATCAGCTTGAGCAAGCGCCGCGTCTACCGCGCCCCGCTGTTCATCGATTAAAATCCGAACCAAGTCGGCGCTCGCGAGTTGATCGAGTCCAAGTGTGCGCGGGTTTACCGCTTCGGTTTGGGGTAGATTGTCGAACATCACTTCTCCAGCAGCTCTTGCGCTAGTTCCAGCGCACCATAGCTGGCTTGGCGTGGACGCTTGATCAGCGGCATCTGCGGCAGATCGCTTTGCAGCCGGTTCTCCAGTAAAAACGTAAGCAGGCTGTTCTCGCGCAGCAGTCCGCCGGCTAAAACGATCGGCGCCTCGGCGGATTGCAGACCGGCTGCCTTTACGACGGCTTTGATAAGATCACCCAGCTCCAGCGCTGCCGACTGCACGATCCGATTCGCCAACCGCTCACCATCGCTCGCCGAAGCGATGACAAACGGCGCGAGCGAAGCAATCAGTCCAATCGGCTGTGCACCGCCGTAGACCTTCGCAAGCAAATCCGTTTGCGAATCGACGCCGACCTGTTGCAATACGCCGGTGATGAACCCATCGCACGGAACCCGACCGTCGAACGAGCGCAGAGCTTGCTTTATCGCCGCGCTGCCCAATGCGTAACCCGAACCGTCGTCGCCGAGCAGATACCCGTAACCGCCGCATCGGAAGCTTTCGTCGGACCGCTCGGCGTACGCGATCGAGCCCGTCCCGGCGATCAGCACCACACCGTCACCGCTTGGGACTGCCGCCCTCAACGCGATGCGCACATCGTCCGCAATAACAATGCGCGCAGTCGGATACTGCGCCGTAAGTCGGCGCTCGATTTCGACCGCAACCCCTTCGCGTGAGGTTCCCGCCGCACCAACATAGATTGCACTCGGTCGATCGCTCTCACAGAGACTGGAAATCACCTGCGCGATAATCTCTGCGGCGGGCGCCACGCCGAGCGCCGTCGGACTCGCTCCGTTTCCGACAATCTGCCGGGCAAACTCGCCGTCGATCGAAAGGACTGCCGTCGTCGAGCTTCCGCCGGCATCGAGGCCAACCGCTACACCGCGCATTCCGCCTCCACTTTTGCCAACAGGTTCGCTAACTCGAACGGCGCGATCGCTCCGAGCGGCACTTGCTTGGATGCACCGGTTGCCTGCCGAATATTGGCAACCCGACCGCGCAGTGTTTCATATCCGAGGACTGCAAATGCAAGCGCCTCTTTGGCATCGACTGATATTCCCATCGAACTGCTCGGTTCGACATAATAACCCGCAAGCCGCTCCTTCAGAGCAGCTATAAGGGCTCGATTATGGACGCCGCCGCCGCTGACGATGACTGCGGCTCCGCGGCCGCAACACGACGTTATCGCGTCGGCAATCGTCTGTGCGCTCAGCGCAGCCAGGGTCGCCGCCCCGTCTTCAATGCTCAACGATTTTAGCGCGCTTTCGTGCGCGGCGAGAAACTGCGAGCCGAATTGCTCACGGCCGGCCGACTTCGGCGGCGGCTTGGCGAAGTACGGATCAGTAAGCATCGCAGCCAACAGGCTCGGGTTGACGATTCCGCGCAACCCAAGCTCGCCGTCGCGATCGAAGTTCAGGGATCCCTCGCTAGCCCGCTGCACGAAGGCGTCGATCAGCATGTTGCCCGGGCCGGTATCGAATGCCCGAAGTTTTCCGTGAGTCGGCAAGTGCGTAATGTTTGCGATGCCGCCGATATTCAGCGCGACTCGTTCTTCTGCCGCACTCAAAAACAGGAGTTGATCCACATACGGAACGAGCGGCGCACCGTGTCCGCCCACAGCGCAATCAGCGCTGCGAAAATCATAGCATACGCTAGCGCGAACGGCCTCCCGAATTGCAAATGGATCGCCGATCTGAAGCGTAACTGAGGCCGCGCCGTCGTGATAGACCGACTGGCCGTGGGATGCGACATAATCGGGTCGTTGCGAGCCGACTGCCAGCGCAGCGGCCGCTCCAAATGCGCGACCAATCGCACCGTGAAGTTCGGCAAGCTCGGCTACGGTGCCGGGATTGGGCGGCAAGATGCCGCGTAGTCCATCAACTAACGCGCGATCGTACGGGATCGTGCGGAAGTCCAACAAATCGAGTTCGTACCTCGCCGCGACCGGCTGTACTCGCACCATCGCCGCGTCGATTCCATCGAGCGACGTTCCGCTCATCAAGCCAACCGCGATCATTGCAGCCCTGCATCGGCGACTATCGCCTCGTATACCGAAGCGCGCAGATCGCGGGTGTCGCTGCGCCCGTAGTAGACGCTGTTCGTAAGCAGTACAC
>JALYVT010000053.1:7034-11831 GCA_030853105.1 Vulcanimicrobiota bacterium | reverse complement strand
CTTCGGTTACGGTCGAGAT
This sequence comes from Vulcanimicrobiota bacterium, assembly GCA_030853105.1. Lineage (GTDB taxonomy): Bacteria > Vulcanimicrobiota > Vulcanimicrobiia > Vulcanimicrobiales > Vulcanimicrobiaceae > JALYVT01. Next base: position 11,812 of record JALYVT010000053.1, on the reverse strand, counting down.
CGACGCGTGAGTCAACGAACGCGATACGCCTACCGTCCGGCGAGATCGTGGCGTTGGAGAGCCCAACGACGTGCTGCATCGCAGCGATCGAGAAACGCTGCGGCGATGCGGCTCCAAACAGCAACCCGCACGCGAGGAGCGCCGCTATTTTTCTAAAAATCACCGCTGCAGCACTTCACCTACAATTTAACTTGAAGTTGAAAGTACATTTGGAGTGGCAACGGCGAGTTGAACGAATTTGCGTCGCCGTACGACGGGACAAACGGCTGCGTGAAAAATGGGTTTAACGGCACTCCGTTCGCCGCAGTATCGTTCGGACTAGCCCCGTTGTAGAAGTTGCTGATGTAGAACGAGTTGGTATAGTAGCCGCAAACCGTCCGGCTTGGTGCATATGTGGAGCTCCACGACGTCCTCGACCCGCCGAAGCAGCGATTGAGCAAGTTTGCGACCGTAACATTTAGGGTCACTTTGGGCGAAACGTCGTAGCTTACTTGAAGGCCCATGTTGAACTGCCATGGCTGGCGGTACTGCCCAAAGCTATCAAATTTCCCGTTGGACGGATTCGGGATGAACAAACTCCCGGTCGAGGTTCCCGAATTGGTTTCGGCCGAACCGCAGCTAGTGTAGTCCGGTCGCAGCGGGTCGGTGCCGGTCGTCGCAATACCCGCAGCGGCATTATTCTGTCCGCACGTCCGAGGGTCGATGCCGAGAATATCGTTGGGTGCGCCATAGGTCGCGCCCTGGTTTACGGTGAAGGCCGGCGTGATCGACAACTTGTTGCGACGATAGTTCAGGACAACAGCAAGTGTGTTCGGCGAGACGTACGGCGAAGCTAGGCCCGTATCATACCAGCCATACTTGTCCATCAGCGGCTGGGCGGCCATGCCGTAGTACGGATTGCGAACATCCGTTGCAGTAGCGCAGTTTGAGGGTGCGCCGGAGTTATTCGGGTCGTAGCACGGCGACCCGCCGCCGGCCTGCGTTAGGGCGTTGAAGTTGGCGATGTCCTGGTTATACGGATCGACCGGATTGATCGGTACGTTTGCATAGTTAGCCCACTTCTCTTTCGAGTTGGTGTACGTGTACGAAAGCGTACCGGAGAGCCCGTTGCGATTGAAATCGCCCTTCGTGAAAAGCAACTCGATACCACTGGTCTTCTCGGTCCCAGAGTTCAGCGAGGGCGAGGCATTAAGCGTCGCGACGTTTACCGATTCGTCGAGTTGATCGGTCGCGTAGCGATAGTACGGAGTGACTTTCATCGCCATATCCGTACCGGGAAAGTGGCGTTCGTATGAGGCATCGAAGTTGTTTGAAAACTGCGCTCCGGCTCGGTGGAGCGGGGTGAAGAACCCGAACGGCAAGAAACCGACTAGCTCCGAGGCCAGATTCTCCTCAGCGCTATTATACTGCACTTCGTAGTTCTGCGGCTCTTGGGCATAGCGACCCGCTGAGAACCGCAACACGGTATCCGGATTGAGCGAGTAGGTAAGCCCAAATCGCGGCTCCGCGTACGATTGCGAATACGTATTGGGATACTGATTTGAGAGCAGGATGTGCCCGTTAAGTCCGTCGGGGTGAACTGTTTGGATAGCGGTGCCGGGTAGAACCGGGCAATTGAACGTTACGTATGGCTGCAGCGTCGATGCGTTTTGCGGCGGTTGCGGGACAAGCACCGGATTGAAGGTAGTCGGATCGTAACAAAACTCGTTCTGCGCTGCCGCGTAGAAGAAGTTCTTGCCCGGCGTATTGGTGTTTTGTAGATCGAACTCGTCACGCTCGAAGCGTAAGCTGGCGCTGATATCCAGCTTTTCATTCGGTTTCCATTCATCGGTTAACGAAACGTTCATGAACTTTGGGGTGACCGCGTTGATCGGGCCTTGATTGCCGGTATAGGTTAACGCGAACCGCGCTCCCGCCGTGCAAGCCGGCGTTCCGATAAGCGCCCCGCCGAGCAGGCACGGATTATCGCCGATTCCCTGGGTTGGATAGCGAAAGGTTCCTTGGGTGATCGGATCGTTGCACGGAGCCTGGTCGCCGGCATTAAAATTATCGACATTATTGGCCGCGGCACCGGCCTGATAGGCAAAACACCGCTTCCCATCGGTCAGATTGCTGATCTGCTGATTAGCCGTGTTGTTATAGTTACCGTTATTAATACGGAACGTTGTCGAGGTCACGTAATTGAAGTTGGCGCTGATCTGATTGGTATCGGAGATCTGGTCAGCAAACTGCAACTGCACGCCGCGGCTATGGGAATTGACTTCGTAATCGAAGTTCGTCCCCCCAAACCCGCTGCCAATACCGCGGCGGGCGGCGCCGCTCCGATTGGTATTGGAGTAAAAGGTATAGCCGAACAACCGAAGATAGGCTTTGCTGCCAAAATTCTTTTGATATTGGAGTTTTAGAATGCTGGCTTGATCCCAGCGTCCATCTCGGTAGTCGTTAGGAAGGGGCGAGTAGGTGCCGTTCGCGCAAGCATTGGGAACCGCTGGGGCGTGTTTCAAGAACGGCGACACGACGTTGTAGCAGCGGTTCGTCGGTGATCCTGGGAAGGGATAGGCGACCGGTGCGGTATCGGCAGGCGCTAAGAACTGCGTGCCGGCGGGAAAGGTTAAAAAATCGGGCCAATGCGGATTTTTCAAATCGCCAAACCCGACCAAAGCGTTGACGAAGGGTAAGCCGGCGTCGTTCGGCCCGGTATAATACTGTCGGTATTGGGCCGAGTTGGTGTAGAGCAGTTGAACATCGTCGCGGCCGCCATCCTTACGATGCTTGATGCCGAAGTGCAGATTGGCTACGACTTCTCGGCCGTTGGTGGCGGAAACATTTCCATATGCGGGGTTGAACGATGAAAAGCAGCCCGGGTCATTGATTGTGGTGTTTGCGAGTGCCGGGTTGCTATAGAGGTTGGGATTGTTTGGATCGCAGGTCGGATACACGGCCGGATAGTATGTTAAATTGGTTGTAACGGCGTTCGGACCGGTGGTTAGTTCGCCGGCATTTGGAAAGATATTGCTGATGTCGGCGCCGTTTGCATTATCCCAATATCTGAAGTCCTGATTGTATCCACTAACTCCCAGGTAGTACGAGAAGAGCCGGTCGGGCGACGCGCCGCCAACCTCGAATGAAAGGTCGTGATAAAATGTCGGTGATCCGACGCGTAGCGAGATCGAGGCCTTGCCGGGATAGCTTCCGGTTTTGACCACCTGATTGATAAAGCCCGCCAGGCCGGTAGCGTTCGAGCTTGCGGTTCCCCCGCCGGTATAGATCTGGAGCTCTTGCTGGCCCAGAGTCGATGCCGAATGTGCGGGGTAGTTGTCAAACGAACGATTCACCGGAACGCCGTCGTATTCGTAACCGATTTGATCGTAGAACCCGCCGCGGATGTAAACTGTTTGATTGACGCCCATTTGCCCAGGCGGCACGTACGCACCCGGCATCGCCGCGATCGCAGAGTAAGCGTTGTTGAGGCCGCCGCCACCGCCGAGCGGGGCGGCAGCCGCAGTCAACGCGGGATTTACGGAGTATACGTCGGTCGTGGTGCCCGGTTTAACGGGGCTCAGCGACGAACGCGAGACCACCGAGGCGATCTGTGTGAGGCTTTTCTGCAGAACAAATGGGACGTTTTGAGCTTGATCTGCAAAGACGCTGACACCGTTGACGGTCTGACTCTGGTAGCCGTCTTTCTGCACTGCAATGGTGTACGTGTCGGGGGCTAGCGATAAGAAGGTAAACTTACCGGCAGCGTCGGTCAGGGCCATCTCGGTTTGCGAAGGACTGGCCACCGATACTCTCGCATCCGCCACCGGCAAATGATTGAGTGCGTCTACAATGGTGCCGTTCAGACTACCGGTCGTTCCGGCGATACCAATCGTCCCTTGCGAACAAAGCAAAACCGCAACAAGAATGGCCGCAAGAACACTTCGGCCGCAATACTTTAAGATCATGCCGCCCTCCAAAGACGCACCCTTTTGCGAATTATAGCAAGGCGCGCGAGCCGCAGGTATCCCGGATTCCCGCTATAGCGGCTTGGGCGACTGCGCGATCACGTGGGCAAGCTGGGCCCGCGACTTTATATGAAGGCGAGCAAATATCGCCGAAAGATGATGCTCGACTGTATTTTCGCTGATGTGGAGCGCCTTGGCAACTTCACGATTGCTTTCGCCCAGGCTCACGAGTTCGGCAATCTCGGCTTGGCGGATTGTAAGCTGGATGGTGGTCGCGGGTTTGATTCGGGTGCATAACCGGTTGATATCGCGGACGCTGCCGATTGCTCTGTAGCGCTCCAGGGCCTCCGAAGTGCGACCGCTCAGTTCGATCGCGTAGATCTCATGAACCACATCACCCAGTCCGGCAAAACTGCGCGCCGCTATCGCCGCCAATCTCCGGGAGCCTGCACGGTTGCTATTCGCCATTGTTAGTGAAGAGAAGAGCAGCGAGTAAGCGCGCTGCACGCGGGGTCGACCCGAAGCACCAGAAAGAACCGTGCGCGCGAGCGCGACATCCTCGGGATTTCCCCAGCGCGAGATGGCGATGAAGAGTTCCCAACTGCGATGCGCATGCGGCGTGGCTCGAATCGCGCGCGCCAGCAGCTCGCGAGCATCCGCATTTGCGCCTTGAGCTGTCCGCAACTCGGCAAAGCCGGCGCTTACCGAGCTCCTACGTTGAATTTCCCGCGAACGTTCGGAGAGTGTGAGCGCATCCTCGTCCGCGCATGCGTCCAGAAGCGCTCGGTCGTTGAGCATGAGCGCGAGCGGGATACCGATCGCAGCAACCTT
>JALYVT010000053.1:0-7024 GCA_030853105.1 Vulcanimicrobiota bacterium | reverse complement strand
GCCCAGACCAGAGCGCGTGAGCCCGTTAATTTTCCTTTGAGCATCAACGTGCGCGCGTAGTTGAGCGCCGAATAAGCAACCCGCCAGGTCATTCCGGTGCGACGTGCTTCTTCGACCGCGATCCGGTGTCGCTCGATTGCCAGATCCAGTTCGCCCAGGTCGACGGCAACCAGAGCAAAGTTATTTTCAATCTGCGAGATCAACTCGCTAATGCCGCTCTGCGCGGCGAGCGCAACCGCGCGACGCAGATCGCTTAGTGCCGGACCGGTACGACCGAGCATTGCATACGTTTCGCCCCGAACTTCGTAAAACGACGCGTTCGTGCCCAAATCGAGGTGCGAGCGTAAGCGTTCGACGGCACGCAAGTGCGCGAGGGCCTGAGGAGCGTTTCCCAACGTAATAGAAAAGCGCGCAACAGAAAGGACGGCCTGAGCGTAGAGTTCTTTGTTACCGAGCCGCTCCAATTGCGCAGCCGCCTCTGAGGCGGCTCGCAGGCTATCGTCGGTCTTGGCATCCACCCAACCCTGATCCGCCAGCATCAGCAGCGATTCGGCGACTCCGACCGCGTTCCCGGCCGCGGCGTACTCCTCGCGGCAACGGGTGAACCAGCGGGCCGGCTCCTCGCCGCAACCGTCGATATATAATAGCGTTCCGAGTCGCTTAAAGATCGCGGCACGTGCAATCCCCGGCGGATAGTCCCATCGTAATGCAGCGCTATAAAATCGCATGGCGTCGCGGTAGGCGTAGATGTCCCACGCGCTCTGGGCCGCAATTTCATTCCAGAATCGGGCTTTGTCCGCAATGCGCGCCGCCGACCAGTGGTAAGCAAGCTCGGTCGATCGTTCGGGCGAATCGTGCCGTGCTTCGAGTTCTTCGGCGATCCGAACGTGAAGCGGAGCCGCTAAACCGAGCACGAGTTGATCGCCGAGGGCTTGACGTATCAGCGCGTGGTGAAAGCGGTATCGCAGCGGCGCACCGGATATCTCTGTCACGAGTTCGCGTGCGACCGCGCGTTGCATCAAGGCAAGAACTTCATCTTGCGTGCAATTGCAGATCGCGGCCAGCAACGCGGCGTCGAACGTCTCTCCAATGATTGCGGCATGAATGAGGACCCGCCGCTCGATCTCGGAGAACGGTGCGAGCCGCTCGCTCAAAAGAGCCTGCAGCGAGAGCGGCATCTGGTTTTGAAATGTAAGCTCTCCGCTTTCGATGGCGACTCGCGCGAGCTCCTCGGCAAAGAGCGGATTACCCTCAGCCAGCACCTCTATTTGCGAGATCGTTGCCGGGTCCAGATGCAGTTGGCGCTTTCGTAATGTCTCTTGCACCATGTGTTTGATTTCGTTGCGGCGCAGTGCCCGCAGGACGAGTGTGTTGCAGCGGCTTCGCGACGCCGCGCTGCGCAACGCTGCCAGTGCTGGATTTGTACCGATTCTCTCAGTACGCATCGTCACTACCAGCATCGTTCGGCTGTTCCGTAGATCCTGTAACAAAAAACGCAAGAGTTCGAGCGTTGCGCTGTCGGCCCACTGCACATCCTCGATCACCATAACCAGTGGACTGCGTACGGACTGCAGCCGCACGATATCGGCGACCGCCTCGAAATATGCGGAGCGGTCCTCACTCAACCAAACCTGTTGACGAAGGCGTACCGGAGAGACGGTCCCGCGCGGGTCGAGCGTTTCAAGAATCTCGACCATCGGCAGATACGGCGAACGAACCTGCTCTGCACAGGAACCGACCGCAACGCAGGCATGTGGCGAGATGCAATTGATGAACTCGCGAACTAGGCGAGACTTTCCAATCCCGGCCTCTCCCTCGATGAGAAGCAAGCGGACCTTCGCTTCGGACGCCAAGTTGAACTCTTCGTGAAGAAATGCGAGTTCGTCACGCCGGCCGACGAATTCATCGCTATAAAGCGGTACGGAGACTAGAGCCATTCGATGCGCTGTTTTACAGCGAAGCTCTTTCGTCCCCCACTCGTTCTCTACACGCACGGATCCGGCCAACGATGCGGCCAGCGCGATTCGTTACCGGTGGATACGCAAAGTTGTCGAGTTCCAGGAGCTGCAAAGACGAGATTGCGCCGATCATCTGAAGTGCGCGCAGAACGGCCGGAGCGCGCGCGCGCTCATTGCCATCGATAACTTTGAGAACGACCGCGATCGCCGGATTGAGGATCGCTAGCGCGTGAACGCCCTCCGCTCCGCCCTTGCATACGAGTTTTCCGCCGTACGCGCGAATGAGTGCGGCGTCGAACTCTTCAGTTCCAGACATGTACTCTGGAAACGCGATCATGGCTGCGCGAACGTTACCCAGCGCAAGCGCCGCTTGCTCGTCGATTCCGGTAAGCGTTGCGAACCGGATGTAAGAGAGCGCCGCATTTCGCAGCGACGTAGCGTAAACTGGAATACCGCAGCCGTCAACGCCGAGAGGCATGTCTTCTAGCCGCTCGCTCGACATCTGCGCGCAAAACCGCAAAATGCGCTGCTGCGCGGTATTAGCGATCTCTGTGTAGCTCGCCGGATCGGCGCCGATCGCCTTGCAGAGTGCGAGAATGCCGGCGTGTTTGCCGGAGCAGTTATTGTAAATCGGCGCCGGCGCGATCCCCTGTTCCATAAGCATGCGTTGCGCCGGCGCATCGTACGGCCACGCCGCGCCGCACTGCAGGGCGCTTTCATCGAGGCCGATCTTTTGCAGGATAGAACGAACGGCATCGACGTGAAAGGCCTCGCCCGAGTGTGAGGCGGCCATAACGGCGACCTCGCGCTGGTGCAGGTTAAAGAGTTGCTGCACGCCGGCGACCAAAGCCGTTGCCGCGATGAACGGCTTAGCTGAAGAACGCAGGTAGACGGGGGTGTCAACATTGCCAAAGGACGATAAAATACGGCCTTGGGCATCCACGGCATGGGCTGCAACATCGTGAACCGATTCCACCTGGTTACCGCGAAGCACCTCAACGAATGGCTCTCCGCTGATCCGCTTGCTCATATTCCTATCGTACGCGGCCCGCAGCAGGCACGCCATCCCGGATTCCCGCCACGTACTATTTAGTTAGCTCGTCAGGCGTTAAGGACCGCTAAATTGAGGCGCTGCGAGCCCCTACTGCGCGGAGGTTCGGTTGATGCGTGTCGGCTGTGCGAATCGGTCTGCAGTCAAGGTGAACTGCAAGGGAAAGAAATAGCTACAGCAGACCGCGAGCCTTGATGCGCAGGTACTCGTCGATGAGGGCGGTGGTGAGTCTGGCGGCGGGGACGTCGATAACGTGAATGCCGCGAGCGCGCAAGACTGCGGCCGCCGATCGGCGCTCTTCTGAAAGCACGGCCGCGACGCTGCTGCGGTAGACATCCTGGGCGGTGCGGGGTTCTGCGCGAAGCGCCTCGTCGATCGCGGCGTCGTTCATAAAGATGCAGACGACGACATTGCGTTTGGCGACGCTGCCGATCTCCGCAAGGATTTGGGTCTGTGCGACCGGGTCGAACATATCGGTGAAGAACAGCACCAAGCTGCGTTTATGCAGATGCGCGCGCACGAATCCGAAAGCGGCGGAGTAATCGCTCTCTTCGAAGCGCGGCTCCAGGTCGTAGAGGTTGGTCGCAAGCTGTTTGGTGTTGCGTGGCGCGATCGCAAGCAGTATACGGCGGGCGAATGCCACCACGCCGACCTTATCGTTCGCAAGGCCCGCGATCGTAGCGACCGAGAGCGCCGCGGTAATCGCGTAGTCGAACTTTCGCTGATCGTTTAGGCGGGCCGTCATCAGGCGGCCGCAATCCAGCACCAGCATGATGTTTTGGCTGCGTTCGATCTCGTGCTGCACCACCATCAATTTACCGCGTTTGGCGGTTGATTTCCAGTCGATCTGTCGAAATCCGTCACCGCTTGCGTACTCGCGCAGACTTTCGAACTCATTGCCGATTCCGCGCAGCTTCATCTTCCGCAGGCCGGCTTCGATCAGGCGATTGCGCGCGTGCAGCTTACCGTACCGTTCTACCGCTGACAGATCGGGGTACACTCGGACTTGCTCGCCGGCTGCAATTTGAACGCGCCGGCGCAGCAGGCCGAGGCTGTTTTCGTACCATAGAAAGATGTCGCCGAGGTCTGCGCTGCCGCGCGCGATCGGCACTACCGGGCGCTTTAGAATCGTCGCGCTGCGAGACGGCGCGACACCCTCAATCTCGTCGCGATCGAACGCCAGCGTACGAATCGGCCGCTCGATTATCCCGACCCGAATCGGCCGATCCGAATGGTTATCGATCTGATACTCGAGCGTCGCCGCGCTCCGCAGTGCGTAGTGCCCCGGCGGTACGCGTGTAGCCGCGACGGCATCGCTGCTGGGCCCGAATACGGCGTCGATTGCGAGCGTCGCGAGGAGTAAGGCTGCGAACACCCACGCTAGCGCAAGAACGAAGGCTGAAAGCGAGCCCAACGCGACTAGAGCGGCAAGTCCGCCCAGTGCATAGAGAAAACGGCGCGTAACCCAGATCGGCGGCGCAAACCGGCTCACGCTTGCGGAGCTGCCTCGCGTGGAACCGGTACGCGTTGCAGAATATCCGTAAGAATCTCGGTTGTGCTTCGACCCTCGATCTCCGCGTGCGCCTGCACGATCAAACGATGCGGCAACACCAGCGGCGCAACATCTTTCACATCGTCCGGCGTCGCATAGTCGCGCCCGTCGAGTGCGGCGGCCGCTTGAGCCGCAATCAGTAGCCATAGCGCGGCGCGCGGGCTGGCTCCGAGCGCTAATTGATCGCTCTTGCGCGTCTCGGCGACGATCTCGTACAGGTACTGCCGCAGTCCGGCCGAGGTGTGCACGGCGCGAACCTCGAGCTGCGCGGCCGACAACTCCGAGGCAGTCGTCACGGCCGCGATGCCGCTTTGCTCAAACGTTCGCGCATCGAATCCGCCGGCGACACGCGCGAGTAGTTCCAATTCTTGCGAAGCTTGCGGATAGGTTGCTTCGATCTTCACCATAAACCGATCGAGCTGCGCTTCGGGCAGCGGGTAGGTCCCTTCATACTCGATTGGGTTTTGGGTTGCGCAGACGATGAACGGTTTGGGGAGTTCAAGCGAGCTGCCGTCGATTGTTACCTGACCCTCTTCCATCGCTTCAAGCAGCGCCGATTGGGTTTTGGGCGGTGTGCGATTTATCTCATCGGCCAGCACGACGTTTGCGAAGATCGGCCCTGGACGCGTGCTGAACTGCGCACTCTGCGGATTGAACACGGTCGTGCCGACGACATCGGTCGGCATTAAATCCGGAGTAAATTGAATACGCCGAAACTGCAGGCCTAGCAGGCTAGCGAGTGTGCGTACAAGCAGTGTCTTTCCGGTACCGGGAACACCCTCGATTAGCACATGCCCTCGCCCGAGCAGCGCAACGAGCAGACCGAATCGAGCGCTCTCGCCGCCCACGATGACCGCCGATAATCCGGCACTCAGGCGATCGGCCAACTCGCGGACGGAGGTGTTCACGTTATGAGAGTTCCTTTCGTATCTGTGTACTCAATCTTCCGACGGCGAGCAGCTGCGAATCGCTCGGATGGACCAGACCGCGCAACCGTTCTAACTCGCGCACATTTTCGCGAAGCTGCGGACTGCCGATTCGCTCAACGCCTCCGAAGCGGCGCCGTACAAGCTGGAGTACCGCATCGGCGCAGTCGCGCACGGCCTGTCCGCTTGCATGTCCGCGTGCCAGGAGCCTGCCCATTGAGGCGATGTACGCCGAAGAATCACGCTCGTCGGCCGCGCTCAAAGAGATAGCCGGCGCAAACCGCAGATTCGCTCCCAACAGGCCCAAGAGAACTGCGGCCGCGATAATCCCGATGCTCCAGTGGACAGGCCGCGGCAACGCCTCCCAAAAGCTCTTATCCTGCGCATAGCCGTGAACGCGCTCATCGAATGCGACGCGATGACCGGCTCCGCCCAGCAGGTTGTACGCAAACCGTGCATTATCGGCCTCGGCGATGTGCGCGTTGCTGAAAATCGTGGGGTCGGTGATCGCAACCACCCGACCATTTCCGAACGGGTACGCAATCGCGACGATTCCGAACGAGTTTGCGAGCAGCGGAATCGCCTTTGGCGCGTCCCCGAATGCGAAGCAAGTCGTGAACACGCCGCGAACTCTGCGCACACCGTACGATTCCGTAAGATTGAATACGGGCTGCGCTCTTGCCGGCCCGCCGCAGGGGGTTGCGTTCGGAAGACCGAGCAGCGCATCTTGCGGACCGCCGAATGCCGTGTCGAGCACGATCAGTCGGCCGCCCGCACGCACCCATTGCTTGAGCGATGTGAGGTCGTTGCGGCCGATGGTTCCGGCTGCGGGCGATGCGAGTACCAGCGTGTCGATCGAACGGTCGATCAGCCCGAGTGGACGTTCGAATCGGCTCGGCGAGATTTGCTCGGCCTGCAAAAGATCGAACAGCGCACGATAGCCGTTGCGGCCGGTGTCGTAGGTCGATGGCACCGAACGCGGCGGCGGCCGATCGAGTGAGCTGCGCGCGTAGGCGAGCGCAACAAGGACCGCAAGCGCCAGACCCAGCGCGAGCGCGTCAAAACGAATCGAGCGTTTAATGAGCAGCCCCGGCTTGCAGGTGCATATAAGCATCGTGCGCGTACAGCCAGTCTTCCCGTGCGACCGTGTGCTCCGCATAGACGGCCGATGTGAACGAGCGAGCGATGATCTCGAAGTCGGGCGCGAGCGGCGACGGTCGCAGTTCGCGGCGAAGTTCACCGACGGTACGGCTTGGACGCGCGCCGACGAGACCTCGTGAGTCGATCACGCTCAGCGCTGCAAGAAAGAGTTTGGATGCGGCTTCGCGATACGCTCCGCGTTCGGCGGCACTGCAGCTCTGCGCGTAGAGCGCGTTTGCATCCGCGACTTCGGGCAGCGCAGTTGAGGTTGCGGTCGGCTTTTGTTTGCGAAATTCAACGGCTCCTAACAGCCGCAGTCCAAACCCCAGGACACCGAGCCCGGCCAGCGTCAAGAGCAGAAAGCCGAACGCCGAACCCGCGCAGCGTGAGACGCGCA
>JALYVT010000228.1 GCA_030853105.1 Vulcanimicrobiota bacterium | reverse complement strand
AGCAGGTTCCCATGAAACATCGCGGCCAGTACGATCAGCAGAAAAATCGTCGGGACGGCGAGAAAGACATCGACGATTCGCATCAAGACCGAATCGATCCAGCCGCCGTAAAAACCGGCGAGTGCGCCGTAAACCGTTCCGACGCCCATCGCCACAATTGCTGCTACGACACCAACCGCCAAAGTTATTCGGCCGCCTACCAGAAGTCGTGCAAGTTCGTCGCGACCGATTCCGTCGGTCCCCAGATAGTGCACCGAACTGGGGACGGCATAGGCGCGGCTTACATCGGTTAGCGTTGCGTTCAGGTGAAGCAGAGCCGGTCCAAAAACGCAGGCCAGCGTGACGACAGCGATCCATACCAGGCCGAACGCAGCCACGCCGGTTACTCTCAGACCGTGTTTTACGGGAACGCCGGCATCCGCAATCGGCAGCGTTACTGCGGCCTCAATCATAACGAACTCGCGGATCGGCAACGCCATAAAGAACATCCGCAATCAGGTTTCCGATGATGACCAGGAGCGCGGTAATCACCGTCATTCCGAGCAGCGTTGAGTAATCGCGGTCAACGGCCGACTGCCAAAAAAGCTGCCCCATCCCCGGGTAGGCAAATATCTGCTCGGTGATGACGGCGCCGCCGAAGAGCGCTGGAATTGCGGCGCCAAGCAGCGTGATAAATGGAATCAGCGCGTTGCGCAGCACGTGACGAAATAGCACGATGCGCCCGGGTAATCCCTTGGCGATCGCCGTCCTCGCGTAGTCTTCGCGCAGCTGCTCGATCATGCTCCCTCGAATGTAGCGGCTCCAACCCGCTATCGAGACGATTGCAAGGGTTGCCGCCGGAAGTACGAGATGCGCAACGCGGGAGCTCCAATCGAATGCCGTCGTGTCGATTGTCTGCAGACCGCCAACCGGAAACCAGCGCAGCGAAACCGCAAAGAGCGCAATCAAGATCGTTCCGAACCAAAATGTCGGCATCGACCATGCGATAAAAACCACGATGCTCGCCGAACGATCGAATGCGCTGCGGCTACGCGATGCTTGATATACTCCGAGCGGAATCGCCAGCAAAACCGAAACTGCTAGCGCGCTTCCCATGAGCAACAGTGTTTGCGGTAGCCGCTGCGCGATCAACTGCAGTACCGGCGCCTGTTTGATGTACGAGTATCCTAGGTCCCCGTGCAGCAGAGCGCTCAGCCAAAGCCCGTACTGCTGCAGCAGCGGCCGGTCAAGGCCAAGCTGATGGCTGACCAGCGCGATCTGCGCCGGAGTCGCGCGCTCGCCCGCAATCGCAAACGCCGGACCGCCCGGCGCGATATGGATCAGCACAAACGTCAAAACCGTCACCCCGAGCAGCGTCGGAATCGCCAGCAACAGGCGGCGCACGATGAATACTGTCATACAATGCTTCGACTACGCGCTCGCCATTCGGCGATCGCTGCTCAGCATGACAACGCTTCACCACTCAACAAGTTGTCACTCTGCGCAGGGCTTGCATGCGTGTTGTCATCCTGAGCAAGGATTTGCAGTGGCAAATCCGCTGTCGAAGGGCGAAGGGCAGTCACCAATGGTAGCGTTCTAGCGCCGCCCACTGATATGGCTGCGTGCCGTCCCAGTCGAAGAAGCACTCGCCGATTGCACCGATCTGCTTTGCAGTATCCAGACTGGTTGTAATTTCGTCGGCGGGCGGATAGCCGTTGCGGCCTTCCGCTGTGGTCTGTCCGCCGATACTGATCGGCAGTCTGCGCCCGGCTTCACGCAAGACCCTATCATATGATGCGCGCAGCAATATCTTGACTTGCGTAGGATCGGTTGGTTTGCGACGCATCATGCGCCAATAAGCCATCGGCTGCAACACGCTGCTGTAACGCGCAATCTGCGCATACGGATATTTGCGGTTATCGAGGTGCTCGAGGTACGGGTCTTCAATCGTTGAGACCAGCAGATATTGCGAGCCTACCGCTTCGCGCAGACGCTGCATATAAAGCCAAAGCCCTGAGAGTCCGTTGGGATCGCCGCCCATAAACTCATCGCCGCGCTCAACATCGATCGCGAGCCCGGTAAACGGCGTCCCTTTTGCGGTACGATATGCCGCAGTGCGCGTACTCGCGAGCAAATCCTCATACATGCTGTCGCGGGGAACCGTCCAGCCGATCGTGCCGATGCCGTGTGCGGCCAGCCCATCGATGATCGCATCGATCGTTGGCCGAACTTGCGGCGTGAGCTCCCAATAAGCACCGTACGCGGTGCGTAGCTCGACATAATGCAGGTGCGCCTTCACCGCTTGCTCGACAATCGCTTTCGGATCGAGGTTTTTGTAGTAGATCGCGTCGGTCGGATTGCTGGTGAAAAAAAGCCACATCGCCGTTCCGGAAGCATTCGCAATCCTGGTCGCGGGCAGACTTGCGGGTGTGCGGATCGGGCCTAATTTTATGGTCGGCGCATCCGCGCGATAGACAATGTAACGATAGCGGTGATTCGGCAGCACCTCTGTGTCGCGATAGGTCGAGCTAGGGCCGGCAATAACCTCAGCGGTTCGGCCGTTGCCATCGGCATTCAGTCGAATAATCCGAACGAGGTTTCTCTCCTGCGGAAACCACCCGATCTGCACCAAATGCGGTCCAAGCGCAGCCGCAACGACCCTCTGGCCCGTCCAGTTTCGCGTATCCGCATGCACGGTTTGGCTGCCGAGTTGCGGAGCGGCAACGCGAAGGCTCGCACTCAGCGGGCCGTCGCTGGTGGTTTTGAGAATCGCCGCGGGTTGCCCATAGCGCATGCGCGTCTGCCACTGTAAATAGCCGCGAGGAGCGGTCCAAGTGGTGTCATCGTTCGCCATGATGCGAGTAGGCTTATTATCTGCATCCAAAAAGCGCGCAATCAAAAGCCAACGCGCATTTCCGTCAGCATCGATTCCAAGCGGGCGCGATTCAATCCGAAAGTGCGTTGCGGGCATTCCAAAATAGACCGGCGCGGTAGAAGTCGGCTGCGGTTTCGGCGTGGGTGAGGTAGCGGAATCGGCTTGCCCGAGCAGTAGTGCCAGCAAAACGGCGAGCATGACGTTCATATTTTTATCCTTCGATGAGCAGCTGTCAATGCTTGCTCCAAAAAGAGCGATGCTTTCGCATCGCTCTTTTTAGCTGCTACGGAGTTTGTAGCTTACCCCGTGGGCCTCAGAAC
>JALYVT010000227.1 GCA_030853105.1 Vulcanimicrobiota bacterium | reverse complement strand
CAGTTAGGGTCGTCGTCAACGTGATCTCCTTAAATGGGGGAATCCTTCGACTGCGGGTTTGGCATTTGCCAAACCCTGCTCAGATGACAAACGGCTAAATCGACCAGAGATAGGCGTTCCAGCCTTCGCTGATACCGTTGGGGTCGAAGTTTTGCAGGTCGGGGTTTACCGCGTAGCGGCGTTTGGGATAGAACAGGAAGTCGGCCGGAAGATCGTGCGCAAGCATCGCCTCGATCTTGGCGTAATCCGGCTTTCGCATCGCGCGGTCCGGCGTGGTGAATGCGTGGTTTTCAAGCGCATCGAACTGTTGATTGCAGTAGCGCGAGACATTGTTGCCGGCCGGCGGAATGAATGCGCAGGTCCACTGCGATGAGTTGTCTGGGTCGGCGCCGGCGATCCAGGCGTAGAGCGCCATGTCGAACTTGCCGCCGTTGAGGATGCCGCCGTCCTGAGCTTGCGCGTAGAGTACGGTGTAGTTATAGGTTTTGAGCTGAACGTCGATGCCCACGCGGCCGAGGGTTGATTGGGCGATTACGCCGATGCGTTGGCCGGTCGGATTCCCTTGCCCGTAGACGAGCTGAATCGAGAGCGGCGTGCCGTTCTTGGCGCGAATGCCGTTTGCGCCGACCTTCCAGCCGGCCTGATCGAGAATCTGCTGCGCCTTCGCCGGGTCAAACGGGTACGGTTTAAGCGCTGCGTTGTATGCCCACGAATTGGTAGCGAGATCCGCCGTCGCTCGGTCGGCCGTGTCAAACTCGACGGTGTGGATGATCCGATCGGTGTCGATCGCGTATGTGATCGCCTGACGAACGGCTAGCTCGTCCAAGGGCGGCCGTTTTAAATTGAAATCAAGCGACTCGTACGAGGGTGAAGCTGCCAAAATCACCTTAACGCCGTTGACGCCGCGCAAGTCGTGGACGATCGGTGAGCTGATGTCGTTGGCGAAGTCGACCTCGTGCGCGCGTAACTGCGCCTCGCGGGTGTTATCATCGGTAACGATGTGCACGATGATCTTACGCAGTTTCGGCGCACCGAGATAGTACGCATCGTTGGCAACATAGGTAATGTGATCACCGCGCACCCACTCCGCAACCCGGAATGGCCCGCTTCCGATCGGCAGCGAGTTAAACGGGATCTGATTGAGATTGTCATACTTGGCAAGTAGGTGTTCGGGAACAACGGCGTAGGGCGTGTCGCTCTCACCGAAAACGGTATCGACAAACGGCGCAAAAGCGCTCTTCAGGTGAAACACGACAGTTTGAGCGTTGGGCGTATCGACCGAGTTTACGACATCGTAGCCGCGGCGCGAAGCGACGTTGTTTTTGGAGTTCATAATCGCTTGCCAAGAGAACTTGATGTCTTTACTCGTCAGCGCAACGCCGTCTTGCCACTTGATATTCGGACGAAGATGGTAGGTTATCGTAAGCCCGTTTTTGCTGACGCCGCCGTTTGCAATGGTCGGAACGGTCTGCGCCAATCGCGGAATGTCGTTGCCTTTGGCGTCGATGGTGACAAGCTGGTCGAAGGCGAGGCTGCTGAGGAACGTATCGGATGTATTCGAGGTGAGCAGCGGATTAAGTGTGTTTGGATTGGCCCACGTCGCAACCCGCAACTCGTCTGGTCTGGTCCAGGAATGGCGGCCGCCGGAACCGCTGCCGGTCTGCACCTGCGAACATGCCGCGAGCGCGCAAAGCACAAAAAGCGCAGTGATGCGCCGCCGAATCGTTTCCACGCAGGTACCTCCGTCAGAGCGAGTTAGGGGTTTTCGTATACGCAGCGGAACTTCGCGTACATGTATAGATAGTCCGCGTAGAACCAGTTCCGGAAGCTCCGACGGATCATCTGGCGGTTGGTCACCGGCGAGGCGCCCTTCATGACGTAATGCTTGCCGTCGAAGAAATCGGCCGAATACTGCGGATAACTGGCCATTGGCTCGAAGCCCGGCAGCGGGCCGAATGGGGTCGATGTCCACTCCCAGCCGTTGCCGATTAGATCGTACACGCCCCAGGCGCTAGCGCCGGCCGGGTGCGCATCGACCGGCTCGGGATCGAACCGGTGAAAATCGAAGTTGCCGTGGACCGCGCCGGGCGGCTGCTCGCCCCAGGGGAACTTGCGCTCCTCGCCCGTTGGGCTGCCGTAGGCCGCCCGTTGATACTGCGCCTCGGTCGGCAGCCGAGCATCTTTCCAGTTCGCGTAGGCTTGCGCCTGATCGTGGCCGGCATAGACGGGCCAAGACTTCGGCAGCGGCAGTTCCTCGAAGATGCCGCGAAGATACCACTGGTCATCACGCCTGATCCAAAATGGCGGCGCATCCGCGCCCGCAGCGACGAAGTCGAGATAGTCGCCGTTGGTTACCGGGAATGTATCGATGCTGAAAGCGGGCACATCGACCGAGCTCTCGTCGAATTCGTTATCCCAGCCGAAAACAATCCGATCGGGATCGACGCCCAGCGTCGCGACGCCGGCGGGAATTGCGAGCGCCGGGTTGCGCACGCGGGGCGCGTCGTGATGAGACTGTGCGATGCGGCCTTTGTCAGCGTACTCGAGTTGATTGATGATGTAGAGCAGCGTTTCGTGATGCATCTGCTCGTGTTCGATAATCGTGTGGGCGGATTGCGCGCGTTCTAACCGCGCATTCGACGGATCGTCGAGGGTTGCGTGCGCGATTGCATCGAGCACCCGCGCATCGCACGCATTCGAGAAGGCGGCGACCTGTTCGGCAGTCGGCCAGTCAACGCGCGCGGCTTTCGCGGCCGCTGCGGCGTCCGAGGGATCGATGCCCCGCTCGAAGAGCTTCTCGAGCCGTGCATCAATCGGTTTTTCGGCGAGTGCGCGTTCGTTGAGGGTTAGAAAGCTGAACGCCGGTAGGTGGCCCTCATAAAAGGCGAATGGGTGGCGCAGGGGGATCGGTCGCGCGTAGTACACGCGGGGATCGACCAAACCGAATACCTGCGCGGACCGCGCGCGGTTTTGCAGGTACGCATCGCGTAATTCGGCTCGGTCGAGCGCGGGACGCGCCGTGCGTGTTTTGAGGGTATCCATGCGATAGAGCTTACCCGGATTTATGGCGACACCCCTTGAACTGAGGCCTCTAAAAACGTTTCAGCCGCGTCAGCCGGAATCGCTGCCGACAGAAAATAACCCTGCGCTCGGTCGCACCCCTGGGCGCGTAAGAAGTCGTATTGAAGCCGG
>JALYVT010000226.1 GCA_030853105.1 Vulcanimicrobiota bacterium | reverse complement strand
TCCGCCTGGCACGGTAACGATGAATTTGGCACCGGCCAGCGCCGCAGCACTTCCTGCCGGAGGTGCGCCGGGGTTGGGATTACCGTACGAACCGGCGGTCGACCCCGAAAGACACGAAGCCAGATTTCCGGTGGCGAGACTGTAGCAGTTGCCGTTTGCATCGGCCAAATTGGTCGCCGCCGAACCTGCTCCGCGCAGCCACGATTTATTGCTGAAGCGGGTGGCCGATGCGGTTGTATAGTTCGCTGTGAGTTTGAGAAGGTTTTTGGCGTTCACTTGATCCGCGAATTGAAGCTCGGCTCCCCGGGTGTGGGTATTCAATTCGTAGTCGGGAGAAACGGCGCCGTTAGGTGCCCCTTGATAGGGCTCGAGGTAAGCGAAGGCAGCTTCGTTCGGGTCGTTCTGCAGCCAATCAGAGTAAAACGTATATCCGAACACGCGCAAATACGCGTTACTGCCGATGTTCTTCTGATACTGAACCTTCACCGTTTGCGAATCGTTCCAGATAGCGCCACGGGTCTTCGGGTCAATGCCTGATGTGAACGGGGTGCGATTAGTCGGCGAACTCGGGAAGTAGTAGGGTATGGCGGTTGCGGTCGAAGCCGCCTGTCCGAACGTCGTGCCGGTTGGGAAGATCAGGCCGTCTGGATACAGGACTGGTCCATTTCCGCTTGCGGCGCAATTGGAACCGAGCAAGTTCACTTCGAAGTTGCAATAGGCACCTGCGCTGGTGCCTCCGTTGAACGGCGCGAAGATATCGTTGAGATGCTGTACGCCGCCCAGGTCGTTTAGGCTGTCGTTGTATGTTGTATGGTAGCCTGAACCGCTGTAAAGCAGTTGAACGTCGTCGCGACCGCCGTCTTTTTTATGCGGCAAGCCGAAGTGCAGGTTCAGCACGCCTTCGCGATCGGCGACATTTCCGAAAGCGCTGTAGGCAAACGAGCTATAATTCAGGCATCCCGGAATCGCGGCTTTACCGCTATTTTCCAAAACGAGCGAACCGGCCGGCGCGATGCCGTTAACGCATGTCGGAAAGGGTCCGTTGGTGTAGAAGTTCGAGAATGCACCGACGGTTCCGATCCCTTGGGTTCCGGTGAAACCGTCTTGGCCGTTGCCGCTTGTGTCAACATTCCCAAAGTCCGAATTGTTTAGGAGCCGGGCTTCTTGATTGTAACCGCCCACAGCGGCGTACCAAGAAAAGAGCCGGTTCGGCGATGCGCCGCCGGCTTCGAGTCTAAGGTTATGGTAGAAGGTCGGTGCGCCGATCCCAGTTGTTATCGTGCCGAAGCCCGGGTAGGTTCCGGTCTTGATAACCTGATTGATAAAACCACCGACGGTTGGCGAAGACGCGCCTGCGGGTGAGCCGCCCGTGTAGACCTGCAGCTCTTGCTGTCCGAGGTTTGAGAGCGAGGTAGCGTTGTAGTTATCGAACGCGCGATTGATCGGTACACCGTCATACTCGTAGCCGATTTCGTTGTACTGCGAGCCGCGGATGTAGATAACTTGACCCTGGCCAATGTTCCCGATAAAGCTTTGAACGCCGGGAACGGAATTTAGCGCGGAGAACGCGCTATTTAGATTGCCGCCGCCGCCAAGTGATTGAACGGTTTCCTGAGTTGCGGCATTTACTGAATACACATCGCTTGTGGTTCCGGGCTTCACTAACGCGCCCGGGGCACGCGAGGAAACGATGGCAATGTTCTTCAGTTTCTTTTCGGCTTTTAGCGCGATGGCTTGCGCATTATCTGCGAAGATCGTAACCCCCGCGAGTGATTGAGGTTGATAGCCGTCTTTCGTGGCCGATACCGTATAGGTGTCTGGAGCCAGGGAAATAAAGCTGAAGTGACCGGATGCATCCGTTGTGCTCGACGCTTGCTGTGATGGCGATGAAACCGCAATGGTCGCATTCGCGATCGGTGAGTCGTTGGTCGAATCAACTAACGTGCCGCTCAAGCTGCCCGTCGTGCCTGCCAGTGCCCATGTTCCCTGGCAGAGAAAAGCGCAGATAAGGAGTATCGTTAGTAACGGATTGCGAAGCGTATGCTTTTGCATGCTTGGTAATCCTTTCGTTTGTTGATAGTTCGCGCGCAGACACATTCATCTGCGACGCGTGCATCTAGTTACGCATCGCGCGTGCGCGAACACTCGTAAAACGCTCCGATTGGGCCTACTGTGGAAACATTAGAAAACGTTTGGCAGCTAACGAGCTAGTGACAGAAATGGGACACTGCACCGCGTGACGGTACGCATCAACGGATACGCATAATCCAGTATGCTGATGATATTCGTCACAATCGCGTGGCCTCGCTTGTTGTAAGCAAGTCATCATCGGCAGGAGGAGGCCCCTAACGGACACGATTCAGCGCTATTTGATTTTTTCGTTAATGCTGACCCTCACCGTGGCGACGGTCGGTCGGGCCGCCTCGGGCTTGACGAGCAATACCCACTACAAACGAATGGTCCCGCTCAGCCAATACCTCATGGCCGACCGTCAGGCGGAAATCGCTCTTGCGCGAAGCGCGGCGCCCCAGGCGATCGCGTTCCACGCGACCATTCTCGTGCTCGGTCGACATGGCTATGAAATCGCTAAGAAGGGCAGCAACGGCTTTACATGTCTCGTGGAACGATCCTGGCTTTCGCCGTTCGACTCCGTCGAGTTTTGGAATTGGAAAATGCGAGGGCCGATCTGCTACAATCCGCCGGCATCGCGCTCGGTTCTGCTCTACACGCTCAAACGCACGAACCTAGTGCTGTCTGGACTGACCAAATCACAATTGCTCGATCGAATCAAGGCTGCCGTTGCCGATAAGCGACTTGCGCCGCCGGAAGCGGGCTCCATGTCGTACATGATGTCGAGACACCAATATCTCGGCGATGCTGTCGCAGCGTGGATCTCGCACATCATGATCTATGCGCCGAAATCAGGCAGTGCGAAGAACGGCGCAAGCTGGGGCGCGGACTTACGTGGGTCTCCGGTCATATTCGATAACTCGCATACCGTTGTGCCTGAGCCCGAAACGATCTTCATGATACCGGTCGCTCATTGGTCCGACGGAACGCCCGTGCCCATGTAATTCATGAACAACGCAAATGACGGTCATTGCAATACGGTTGAATTGCGCCGCTATGCAACGCAGCCCGGTCGGCGAGATGAATTAATTGATCTATTTGAACGCGAGTGATCTCGATGAATGGTTCTCAATTTTCGCGCAGG
>JALYVT010000225.1 GCA_030853105.1 Vulcanimicrobiota bacterium | reverse complement strand
TTTCAACTGCTTCTTTGGTCTGCGCGACATGATCGACGGCGACTTCGCTGCCGACGATTGCCACCCCAAGTTCCTTAGCGGCCGAACTGACTTGGGCGCTCCGGGCTGCAATTGCGCGCGAAACTCGCTCAACGACCGGAACCGCCAGTGCAAGCGCGATGATCATCGCTAAAATGCCCCACAGTATCAGCGTCTGCGTCGCGTGGTTTTGAATCGAGGTGATCGTGGACATCGGAATACCATACCACCGAGCGCCGATCACGTCGTTTTGGTCGTTGACGATTGGATCGATGCGGGTCATGTATTCAACGCCGCCCTCGGTATCGGAACCGACGTAAGGCGTTCCGCCCTTAACCGAACTGTCGTAGCGCGAGATCTGCTGATCGACGACGCGGGTACCGTCGGAAGCTTTGATGGTGCTTGCAACGACAGCATCGCCGTCGAGTAGGGCCGAATCACCGCCGAGCGCATGCGAGCTTTGATCGACAATGTCGTAGAAGTGGTTCATGAGAACGCCGCCGTAGATCGCGCCGATCGTGCGTTCATTCGGGTCGCTCATTGGTGCGGCTGCCACCAGGGCAAGCCCGGCATCCAGATGCGCAGTGGTTTTGCCGTCAGCGCCTTTTATATCGGAGGCGGCCTGCGGAGCTAATCCCTCACCCTGCAACTGCGAGGCGGGCAAAATTGCCGCAGTGCTGACGGTCTCACCGGTCAACGCCCGGGCGACATACTTGTTCGTCGCGAGCGAACCGCCGCCGGCGCCGTTGGCGCGCGCAATCACATTACCTTTTGCATCGACGATCGTGAGCCAAGATAGCCCCGAGGTACGCGCGATGTTTGAAAGCTGGTCTTGCAGCCCTTTGGTGTTATGCGTCTGCAGATTTTTTCGCAACGCATCCGCAACGGCATCCTGCGCAATCAACAGACGAATTTGATCCTTGTGCGAATCCCAATACCCAGCGAATGCGTTCGACCCGTTCGTGACCTGCGATTTCCCAAGTTCGGTCAAATCTCGCTGCAGGGTAAACCGCGCCGCCAAGACGCTGATTATGAAAAACAGCACCACCGCGCCGATGATCGTTCCAAGCAACCGAACGCGCAAACTCATTTTCACTATTGCTACTCCTCCGTGCCGGTATCGTTGACTTTGTATTGACCTAAGTGATTGTCGATATGGCTCGCATACTCGTTCATCTGTTCGACCGAACTAAGGATGCGTTGGGCCGCTGAAGTTACCTCGGCGTTGACATAGGTGAGCACCTCGACCGACGATGCGTTCTGCTGGGAGATCGAGGCGATATTTTGAAAGGCGGAATCGACTTCGCCGGAATGCGAAGACATCTGTTGGGTGGCTTGCAGATTGTGCGAAACCGACTTTGTGATCTCTTCGATCGAGCGAATGACTTGGTATGAGTTGGCGCTCATCGCGCGCGTCACCGAACTGATCTCGTTGATCTGCTGGTTTGCCGTGAGTACCGCGTGCACGATATCTTGCAGGGCGCCCGATGCGGAGTTCGTGTTGGTGGCGCTCTCTTCGACCCGCTCGGTCAGTCGTTCCATCGCGGTGACGACTTCAGAAACAACCATCTGGGTTGAGCTAATGTGCCCGGCGATCTCTTTGGTTGCCTGAACACTGCCGTCGGCCAGCTTGCGGATCTCGGTTGCAACGACAGCGAAGCCCCGACCGTGTTCGCCCGCGCGAGCTGCTTCAATTGCCGCATTAAGCGCGAGCAAATTGGTCTGCTCCGCGATGCGGTCGATCACTTTGACGATATCGCCGATCTGATCGGAGTTGCTGCCGAGTTGAGCGATATCTTCGCCGAGTTCACCGATCGTTTTGCGAATCGTATCCATGTCGCCGACAATGGTGTGAATCGCGCTGCCGCCGCGCTCGGCGGTCTGCGAAGTTTCAGTCGAAATTGATGAGAGCGAATCAACCTGCGCGGTAACCTGCTCGATGGAGGTGGCCATATTGGTGACCGAGAGCGCCGTTTCATCGAGGCTGCGCGTCTGCTCTTCAGCCGACGCCGCGATTACGGTGATCGCTTCGGTTAACGCGGCGACTTTTTGGGTGGCTGCTTCGACGATCTGCGATTGCTCGTGAATGCCTTCATCAAGCTGACCCTGCGCGACCGCGGCGCCTTCGATTACCGCAAGTGCGGTCGACGCGGTATCGCGCAGCCCCTCACCCGACGTGCCGAGTTGCGCGGCGTTATCGTGCAGCTGCCCCAAAAACTCGCGCATGCCGAAGATCATCTTGTTGAGCGCGATCGCTAAATCGGCAAGTGCTGCATCCGAAGCCGCCAAATTTTTGGTGAAGTCGCCTTGGCTCAGTTCGCGCACACCGGAGGCCAGCGCCGCGATGCTCGTGTGCAGGCTCGCGGTCTGACCGTTTAGCGCGACACGCCCGTTTCCGCGAAACGCGAGCTGGCGAGGTTCAAGCGCATCGGCCGATTCGACCGGGGCTATCTCCGCCTGAAAGAGCAAACTCACGATGATTCCGGCAACACCGAGCAGGATTGCGGCCGAGAGCGCGCCCTGACCGTGGTGCGCATTTGATGCGTAATAATCGAAGCCGGCGACGACGATCGCCAAGATGAGCCCTAGCGGGAACCCTACGAGCGCCGAGCCGATCGCGACCAGGGCGAGCAGCACCACCTCTACGGCCGGAAGGCCGCGAGCATGGCCGTACCATGCCAGGACAAAGCACACCGCCGCGAAGACGACCATCGCGATAATCCGCGGAACAAAATCGAGCCTGGAGCGCCAGGCGGCTAGACGGGCTTGGATCACGCCGCTTCCTCTAAAACTGCCAACCAATTCCTCGCGAGAGCCGTACGCAACAACAAGACTTCCTGGGAAGTCCTCAAATCGGCCCTCTTCTCTAAGGTAAACGGTTAAAGTAGCAGCTTTCTTTAGCCCGCTTACTTGGCCGGCACATCAGCCGCGTTCCTCGCGGGCTTCGCGGATCGTGGTCACGATGGCCTCGTTCAATGTCCAGTCCAGCGCTAGAATCTCGTCGGCGACGCTACCCTTCTTATCCGAAGGAAACATCTTGGCATCATCGCCGTCGATGATATCGACCATTAGCGTTTCCGGCGGAAAATCGACCGCCGCTGAATAGTAGCCGATGACCCGCGAGCGATTTTCGAGCGGTACATCCCCGAGGCGGACGCTCAAGAGGCGCTGATTCCACTTCGCGATACCATCATTGTCTATGTG
>JALYVT010000052.1 GCA_030853105.1 Vulcanimicrobiota bacterium | reverse complement strand
CTTTAGGGTTACTTCGAGCGGCACGCTGAGCATCATCGCTTGCTCCATCTCGGCGCGAACGAGTGCGGCGGTCTCGCGCAGATCGCCCTGCGCAACCTCGAAGATCACCTCATCATGAATCTGCAGCAGCATTCGCGCATCCAATCTCGTCTTCGCTAAGGCCGCCTCGATTCGCACCATGGCGAGCTTCATTAAGTCGGCCGCACTACCTTGTAACGGAGCGTTGGTGGCTTCGCGTTCCGCCGCCGAGCGCAGCATGAAGTTGCTCGAGGTAAGACCCGGCATATAACGGCGGCGTCCGAGAATCGTGCTGACATAGCCGTCGCTGCGGCCGCGCTCTAGAACCTCCTCGATAAAGGTTCGAACGGTTGGAAAGCGCGCAAAGTACGCCGTCGTCATCGCCTTCGCATCGGCGCGGCTGATCTCAAGCCGCTGCGCAAGGCCGAAGTCGGACATGCCGTACAGTAGCCCGAAGTTGACGGCCTTAGCCATCCGGCGCTGATTGCCGTCAACACTGCCGGTACCGACCCCAAAGATTTGACGCGCGGTGAAATCATGAATATCTTGACGTTCGTGAAAAGCGCTGCGCATCGCGGCATCGCCTGAGAGATGCGCCATCAAGCGCAGTTCGATCTGGCTATAATCGGCGGCGAGCAGAGCGTGGTCGCTATCGGCCGCGACAAAGGCTTTGCGAACCCGGCGACCGAGTTCGCTGCGTACCGGTATGTTCTGCAGGTTCGGATTGGTTGAGCTGAGCCGCCCGGTTGCGGTACTGGTTTGGTTGAACATCGTGCGCAAGCGCGCATCGTCCGGGCTCATTACCTGCGGAATGACGTCAACGTAGGTATTCTTGAGTTTCGTAACTTCGCGGTATTCGAGCACAGCAGCGCATATCGGATACTCGCGAGCCAGGCCTTGCAGCACTTCGACGCCGGTTGCCCAGCCGGTTTTGTTTTTCTTGCCGCCCGGAATCTGCAGCGTATCGAATAGAATCGTGCCGAGCTGTTGGGGCGAACCGATGTTGAACTCTTGCCCCGCGAAATCAAATATCCGTTTCTTTAACCGCGCAATTGCAATCTCGATCTCTTCAGAGAGCCGGTGCAGTTCGGTCGGGTCGATCTTGATGCCGGTCCACTCCATCGTCGCGAGAATCCCCGCGAGCGGCACCTCGACGTCGCTATACAAGTTGAGCTGATCGCGCTCCGCTAGCAGCTCTCGTTCCTTGTCGATGAGTTGCAGAGTCGCGTCCGCATGGGCAGCAACGTTTTCGGGTAACCGGAGGTCGAGAAACTGGCGAGCGGCATCTTCGATGGCGGCAAACGAGCGGGATGGATCGAGCAAATGCGAGCCGATCATCGCATCGTCGGCGAACGCGCGCGGCTCGAAACCGTACCGATGCAACAACGCAAGCAGCGATTTCACATCGTAGGCCGCCATTGCCCCAGGACTGTCCCAAAGCGCAGCAAACGCCGATCGAACCGGCTCGTGCGCAAGCGACTCGCTCAAGAATGCCATGCCGCTTCCGACGCGGTCGCTAACGCCGATCTCGCCATCCGCGCGGATTGCAATCGCGACCTGCACCGATTGCGCGAAGGCGCGCAGTTCGCCGGCTAACCGCTGATAATCGGGCGGGTCGGTAGCCGCCAAATACGATGTCCAAGCCCCCGTCAATTCATCCGTACCGCTGAAGAGCGGCATCTCCGTCGGAACGTCGAGTTTATTCAGCAGCGTCTTAAACTCAAGCTCACTGAACAGCCGATAGAGTGCGTCGTTAGGCGGCGGTTTGTAAGCGCTTTCATCCCAGTCCAACTCGACTGGAAGATCGTGGCGGATCACCGAAACATCGCGGCAGATTCGCGCCTGCTCGCCGTACTCTTCGATAAGTCTCTGCAACTTCGGTGAGCCCGCAATGCTCGGATCGGCGAGCAGCGCATCGAGCGAGCCGGCCGACTTCATGAGTTTTATCGCGGTCTTTTCGCCGATGCCCGGAATGCCGGGAAGATTATCCGATGGATCGCCCTTCAGTCCGCGATAATCGGTGAGCTGCGAAGGTTCCAATTCGAATCGTTCCCGAACCGCCTGCGGATCGTAGCGTTTCAGATCGGTAATCCCGCGACGCGTCACCAAGATCGTCACGTCACGATCGGCCAACTGAAGCAGATCCAAATCGCCGGTCACGATCAGGGTCTGCTGCTGCGCAGCCGAGGCTTTGCGGACCAACGTTGCGATAATGTCATCGGCCTCCTGGCCGCTCTGCTCGACAATCGGAATCTTGTACGTTTCCAGCACCTGGCGTACAAGCGCGAACTGCCCGCGCAGATCGCTGGGTGTTTCATCGCGATGCGCTTTGTATGCGGCAAACAGATCGATGCGCGATTGCGGTGCGCCTTTGTCGAATGCCGCAATGACGTGAGTCGGCTTTTCGTCGGCGATCAGCTTGTTGAGCATCATTGTGAAGCCGTAAGCGGCGTTGATCGGCATCCCTTTGGTCGTCGTCAACGGCGGAAGCGCAAAGAACGCGCGATAGATGAGTCCGTAGGAATCGAGCAGCATGAGCACGCGGTCGCTCATTGAACCAGAATCTCCGTACCGGCAGCGCTTACGCCGCCGTCATCGTCAATCTTCAGAATCGAAAGGTCGTAGCGACCCGCTCGATTCGGAACCTGCACGGAAAAACGTTCACCGGCAATGCGATCGACCTTCCAGTACACGCTTTTCGCGTCGGCCTCCGCGAGCGAGTAATCTTGCGGTGGCTTCCCGGCACGACGTTCGAACGCAATGACCGGCGCACGCGAGCCGGAGGCATCGACCCACGGATGCCACGACGGCAGTCTCGGCGCGGTGTCTTGGGTTGTCGTACCCCCGATAGCCAGCTGGACGGGCGCGGTTTCGAAGAGCGCCGAGCCGCTGGGAGTGCCTTGAGTCATTCGCACGACTAACGTTCCGCTCGTGGGGCGCGTCTCATCTATCTGCATCGTTGCAACCTCACCCGGCAAAAAACTTTGTCGCGTTGTCGTAAGCGCAATCGGTTCGATTCGGCCCGGCGCCGATAACGCGAGCGGCGAGCTGCTCCAGCCGAGACTACCATCGCTTACAAATGCTGCCCCGATTGCGAGTTCTCCCGGCGCGTCGGTCGTCGTAAACGAGGCGCTCGCATGTCCCGAACCGGCCGGTGATATCTCGCCGATCGTCGCTTGCGCGCTATCGAGGCTCAGGAGCGCATCGCCTACCGAGCCGGTCGCCTGAGCATTTGCCAGCACACGCTGCCCGCTCAGATACACCGGCTTGTTCAAGCCGATTGAAATATCGGCATTCGCTAAGGTCGCAGCGCTCTCAAGCGCTTGTGGGACAACCTGCACCTCTGCCGCGTCCACCGCATCCTTTCCATCAGCGCTAGCGCGCGCAACGATCAAATTGTCGCCGATCTGCGCCGAGCTAAAACTGCCGCGCGCGTGGCCTTCACTATCGAGCGTTATCGTCTGCTCTTGAGCGGAGTTGCCGTGAATCAACCGTACTTGCGCGCGCAGCTTACCGACAGGCCGAGCGCTCTCGACATCCTGTGCATACAGATCGAAATGCAGCGGATTTCCGACGGTCTGCTCTGCGTCGTCAATATGCAAACGCAGTGCAATCGACGCTGTCGGCAGAGTAACTCGCGTCGCGGCCGTCGCACCGCCGGCGTTTGCGCGAATGCCGTAGGTTGATGCAAGGTCGTCGGTCGGATGCGGGATCGCAATCAGCGCCTCGCCGCTTGCATTTGTGACCACCGTGGTATTGAGCCAGGAGGTCGTCCCCCACGGTATGCTTCTGGGCGTATGATTGATATACAGATGCGGCGATCGAATGACGTTCAGCGTAATGCGAGCGCCTTCAACCGGCAAGCCCGCCCGAACCGCTTTCACGACAATCGGCGTGTCGGTCTGCGCATTACACATCGCCGAGCAGCCCGAGCTAATCTGAAGCGCTAAGCCGTTCGCGTTCGCATCCACATGCAGCGACGTTCCCGCTGTCGTGTGATTGACCGTCGCAAGAACCGCGTACTCACCGCTGCGGCTGTTCGGCGGAAGCTGCAGCGTAGTCGTGAACGCGCCGGCGCGATCCAATCTTACGGGCGATGTCGCGACAAGCGTGCCGCCAAGGCGGACAGAAATCTCCGCCGAGCCTTCAGCCGGACGAAGTTTCGAGCCGCTGCGCGAACGTGCAAAGCCGATGATCCGAACCTCATCCCCGCCGTGGGCCACGGCGGAATCAAGTCGCACGGCGATAATGGTTGATGCTAGCGGAGCTTGCGGCAAGAATGAGACGAACGCTGAACTATCGCCCCAACTCGCGAGCGCGAAGATCGGCCGCGGATTACTTTGCCACCGAACCATTCCATGCGCGTCGGTGTACCGATCATCGAATCGCTTGCTGACAATAAATGAAACCCGCAAGTGATTCAGAGCTCGGCCGCTGCCCAGATCCGCACCGTAGACGAGAATGCCCCCAGGTGACTCCTTCGTCAACAGACCGATCCGCGTGCGATTCACCCACACCTGTTCACTGATGCCCGCCCGACTTGCTTGCACGACAAAGAAACCCTCACGGGCTGCAAGCGGCAGACTCACTTCATTTGATTGAAATTGATAGCCCCCCGGCGGTACAAACGTCCAGGCAGCAACCGGTCTATAGCGCCGCACGTCGATTGCACGCGGGTGCAGATTAGAGCCCGCGCTTATGACCGCTGCCGGGTCGACCTTATACACCGAAAACTGCACCGGTGCGCCTGAGTAGGTGTCCAATCGGACCGTTGTCGGTTTCCACGGAACGTTTGAGTCACGAGCAAAGAGGGCAAAGTAGGCGTCTAACTTATGCAGATCGACGATTTGGCGGCCGGCTTGCGCCGGCAACGCCGAGGCCAGCAGAGCGCAAAACAAAACGGCTGCGACAAAAGGGGACGGGCGGGGCATCGCATTTTCCTTTCGACGGTATATCTGCGAAGGCATGTAATCTTCCCGCCGTCGAAAGAGGCATAGTGGACGAGCAAGCTCCGCAAGGGAACTCTACGTCGCTGCACTGCCGTTACTGCGGACATGACATACCGGCTGATTCCTTGCGCGACTACGCTACAACCTACCAGGTCGTTGTCGCATGCGCTTCGTGCGGACACGCGTTCGCGGCTCTTTCCCGTAATTAAGCACCGATGACACGCAACATAACGCGCGCATTTGCGCTCGCGCTCGCCTTCATGCTCGTAGCCGCAACGCCGCACTCCCGGCCGCGGCTTACCGCGAATCTGCCGAGGACGCCGTTACACACCGAGTTTAACGTTGAAGTGAACGCCAAGGGGCAAGTGGTACTGGTTAAATCAGGTAAGTCGTGCAAAGACCTGAACTTCAATGCTAAGACGTACGGCAATGTGCTGCAGATGTGGATTCGTCATCCGGACGGCTCGGCCACCGTTGGAATGTACCGCGTCACGTACGATTACAATCCGCGCACGAAGCGCGTCGACCGCGGGATACGTTTGCTGTATGCCGGAGGCCGTTGGGGAAGTCAGGTCGGCGCAGCGCAGGAGATGCTCAACGCCGATAATGCGCGTGCAGCCAAAGCTAACAAACCGCTTCCGTCGCTCGATACGATCGTCCGCCCCACTTCGAAACCCACGCACAAACCGCAGTAGTGGACTTTTGGCTGCGCAATCGAGACGGGTTCGATCGTTCGATCGACGCCGATCTTGAGCGCAGCTGCAATTCAAAGGATCGCTACGAGACCGAGCAGCACGCGCGCGCAGTCGCAGCAATGAACGGCATGGGCAGCGCGCTTTTCGCGTATGAGTGTCGCTACTGCGAAAGTTGGCATCTCACGCGGCAGCGCCCGAAAGCATGAAGTACCTCGGCTTCTATCACGAGGGTCGCGTCCGGCCCGGCATCGTTGAAGGCGAACGCGTACGCGAGATTACGTGCGACTCGCTGATCGACTATATCGGCATCGACTCGCGCGAGCGTGCTCGCTATCATGGCGCTCTGACCGTTGCATTGCGCGATGCTCGGCTCGCTGCTCCAATTCGACCTCGGAAGAACGTCTTCTGCGTTGGCCGCAACTATCTCGAACACGCTAAAGAAGGCGCCCGCGCCGGCGGACGCGAGCTGAAGCTGCCCGACGTGCCGACGTTCTTTACCAAAGCGCCGACTGCGATCGCCGATCCGGATGCGACGCTCGAACTGCAAGCGAGAATTTCACCGCACTATGACTACGAAGCCGAACTCGCCGTCATCATCGGAAAAACTGTTCGCGATGTGTCCGAAGCGGACGCTTTCGATGCCGTCTTCGGGTACGCGTGTTTGAACGACCTGACCGCGCGCGATCTGCAACGCGCGCATCTGCAGTGGTTCAAGGGCAAGAGTCTGGATCACAGCTGCCCCATCGGGCCGTGGATCGTCGGCAAGGATGATCTCCCAAATCCCGGCCGGCTTAGCATTGAACTGCGGCTCAACGGCGAGCGCCGGCAGTTCTCAAATACCTCGCAGATGATCTTTCCGATCCCAAATCTGATCGCCGAACTTTCGAAGGGAATGACCCTGGAACCCGGTGACATCATTGCAACCGGCACGCCTGACGGGGTCGGCTTTGCACGCACACCTCCCGAATTTCTCAAAGACGGCGATGTGATCGAAATCGAGATCGCGAAGATCGGCGTCCTGCGCAACCTGATTCGAATTACCTGACCGGTTCGCGCGATGAACGGGATTTGCCGGCCTCGCGCTGGAAATCGCGCGCATGAACGTTGCCGTCCCTGTTGAGACTTCGAACGAGTCCCGGGTTGCGCTTGTTCCCGAGACCGTCGCCAAACTGGTAAAATCCGGCGTAAATGTGCGCGTGCAGCGCGGCGCCGGAGCGAGAGCTGCATTTCCTGACAAACTCTACGAGCAGGCCGGAGCGTCGATCATCGATGATCCGGCCGCTCTGCTCGGCGATGCCGATGTCTTGCTCAAAGTCGGCCGCCCGAGTACCCAGGAACTGCAAGCAATGCGCAAAGGCGCCGCGCTAATCGGCCTGCTGGCGCCGCTCGGGGATCCCGAGTATGTGAAAGAGCTTGCGGAGCACGGCGTTAGCGCGCTCTCGATGGATGCGATACCGCGAATCACGCGCGCGCAGAGCATGGACGCGCTCTCGTCGCAGAGCAACATCGCCGGCTACAAAGCCGTCTTGCTTGCGGCCGTTGCGCTGCCGAAGTTCTTTCCGATGCTCACAACCGCCGCCGGAACGATTCCGCCCGCCAAAGCGCTGATTCTTGGAGCCGGGGTTGCGGGCTTGCAGGCAATCGCGACCGCGCGCCGGCTCGGCGCAGTCGTCAGCGCGTACGATACGCGCGCGGTTGTAAAAGAACAAGTGATGAGTTTGGGCGCAAAGTTTTTGGGGTTAGACTTGGGCGGCGATGCTGAAGGAGCGGGCGGTTATGCAAAAGAGTTGAACGCCGAGCAAATCGATAAGCAGCGTCAATTTATGGTGGACCACATCGGCGCATCCGATATCGTGATTACGACTGCGCTGGTTCCCGGCCGGCGCGCGCCGATTTTAATTACGGCAGAAGCGGTCGCGGCGATGCGGCCGGGTTCGGTGATTGTCGATCTCGCTGCCGAGGCCGGCGGAAACTGCGCCTTAACGCAGCCCGACCAAACCGCGTCAAGCGAGAACGGCGTGCAGATCATTGGACAGACGAACCTCGCGGGTACGATGCCCTATCACGCGAGTCAGCTCTACTCGCGCAATGTCTACACACTGTTAACGCACCTTCTCAAAGAGAATCAGCTCGATCTCGATTTTACCGACGAGATCACGCGCGGCACGTGTTTGACAAACGCTGGAAAGATTTTGCACGAGCCGACGCTGACCGCCTTCGGGCAGACTGGGGCCGTCGTATGAACGTCCATTTCATCAGCGAGTTGACGGTCTTTATACTCGCCGTGTTCGTCGGCTTCGAGGTGATCTCGAAGGTCCCGACCACCCTGCACACGCCGCTCATGTCGGCGACGAATGCAATCCACGGAATCGTGCTGGTCGGCGCTATTGTCGTTGCAGGAGTGCTCAACCCGCCTCTCGGCGTGGCATTCTCGCTGATTGCCGTGATCCTGGCGACGATCAATGTCGTCGGCGGATTTGCCGTCACCGAACGCATGCTGCAGATGTTCAAGCCGCGCCCGACGGTGAAGAAATGAGTTCAGTCTTCGGCGCGACCTGGCTTGATCTGGCATATCTGGTTACCGGCGTTCTCTTCATCTTGGGACTCCGCTTTTTGAGTTCGCCCGCAACCGCGCGCCTGGGTAATCGTTTGGCGGCGATCGGAATGCTGCTGGCGCTCGTGGTGACGCTGGTCGGCACCGGCATTGTTTCGTGGTGGATTATCGCAATCGGAATTATCGTCGGCGGTGCAATCGGCTGGGGCTCGGCGCGCGCCGTGAAGATGACCGCTATGCCGCAGATGGTCGCGCTGTTCAACGGCGCCGGCGGCGGCGCGGCCGCGCTCGTTTCAACCGCGGAGTTTCTCAAACTCGAAAACCTCGCCGCCGGCGGGATTGTTGGGCCGGCCGTTCCGTACGATCAGGGTGTCACGATCGTGCTGAGCGCGATCATCGGCGCGCTCAGTTTTGCCGGCAGCATCATTGCGTTCCTGAAGTTGCAAGAGCTGATGACCGGCCGCCCGATCACCTATCCCGGTCAGCAAATCGTCAATGGTCTTGTTCTGGTTGCGATTCTCGCCGGCGCGGTTGCTATCATCGGCACACAAGGTGCTTTGCCGCTCCCGTGGATCTTCTGGGGAATGCTGGCCGCGGCGCTCGCGCTCGGTGTGCTATTCGTCTTGCCGATCGGTGGCGCGGATATGCCGGTCATTATCTCGCTGCTCAACTCGTTCACCGGGCTTGCAGTCGCACTCACCGGACTCGCACTCAGCAACAACGTGCTGATTATCGCCGGCGCGCTGGTCGGCGCATCCGGAACACTTCTGACGATTTTAATGGGCAAAGCGATGAACCGTTCGCTCACCAATGTGCTGTTCGGCGCGTTCGGCGCTGCGCCGAGCGGCGGCGCTGCCGCTGCCGCTGGGAGCACACCGCAGAACGTGCGCAGCACCAGCATCGAGGATGTCGCAATGATGCTTGCCTACGCGCATCAGGTCGTCGTCGTGCCGGGCTACGGCATGGCCGTGGCGCAAGCCC
This sequence comes from Vulcanimicrobiota bacterium, assembly GCA_030853105.1. Taxonomy (GTDB): domain Bacteria; phylum Vulcanimicrobiota; class Vulcanimicrobiia; order Vulcanimicrobiales; family Vulcanimicrobiaceae; genus JALYVT01. The sequence continues at coordinate 2,905 of JALYVT010000052.1, read as the reverse complement.
AACACAGCGTTCGCGAGCTCGCCGATCAGCTTGAAAAGCGCGGCGTCGAAGTCAAGTACGCAATCCACCCGGTCGCCGGTCGGATGCCTGGTCACATGAACGTGCTGCTCGCTGAAGCCAATGTTCCCTATCCGCAGCTCTTCGATATGGAAGATATCAATCCCGAGTTTGCACGCACCGACGTCGCCCTAATCATCGGCGCAAACGACGTCACCAACCCCGCCGCGCGCAACGTCACCAGTTCGCCGATCTACGGCATGCCGATTCTCGATGTCGATAAGGCCGCCAACATCATCGTTCTAAAGCGCAGTATGCGCTCGGGCTTCGCCGGCATCGACAATCCTCTCTACGAAGACCCCAAAACCGCCATGCTCTTCGGCGACGCTAAAGCATCGGTCGACGGACTAGCCTCCGCCGTCAAACAGTTAGGTCCTTAGCGCAATAGTCGAGTTTGGGCGGCGTCGCGCGATAAGAGCGCGAGAATGAAGAGCAGCAGCGGTAAGAAGAGGTCGCCGAACCAGAGGATCGGCCCGGCGTTTCCGGGGGCGAAATTGCGGCAACACACGATCTGATGGATGTGCTGGAATGCTGCGGCGAAGGAAAATATTCCGAAGATCAGCGTGGTCGCCAATCGGAACTCGAAACCGCGGGCGAGCGACATTAGTGCGACAACCGCAACCCCAATCTCTGCCCAGCCAAGCTCCCATTCGAATGGACTCGGCTGCCAGCCGATCGACGGCGCTGCGGTCTGCTGAAAGAATGCGTGAAAGATTCCGCCCCAAAGAAATCCCAAGCCGACCGCATAGAACAAAATCTCTCCCCAGAAAATATACGGAACCGAGACCAGCTTGTGTCCCTTGCGCGCAAATCGAACTCGTCTAAACGCAACGAAAAGCGCGATAACGAAAAAGACAATCGGTAGATTTCCCAAGATTCCAGAGATGATTTTAGCCATAATCACGACGTCCTCACTGTAGCGTCCAAGCCCCGGCGTTCCAGGTAGGAAGGAATGCATTCGGATAAAACCTGTGCAGCCGGCTGCGATACGCGTAGGTGTAGTTCGCGTAAAACAGATAGAGCACCGGCACATCATGCGCAACGATACGCGCAATTTTCGAATAGTCGCGCTTCCGGGCTGACTGCGTTGTCGCCGATAACGCCTGCGATTCGAGGCCATCGACCTGCGGGTTGCAATAGCGCATATAGTTCGAGGTTCCGTGGCAAGTCAGCAATGCCGAATCGTCTGGGTCGGCGCCCATCGGCCACGGAATGTACGCCAAATCGAACTTCCCGCTTGCGAGCGCGCCGCCGCGCGCGGACGGGAGATAGAGTTGCGCGAGGCTGATCGATTTGATCGACATTGCGATTCCGCGCGAATGCAGTTCGCTCTGAATGACCGTCGCCACGCGCACACCGGTATTGGATTCGGGAAACTGCACGTAGACCAGGTTCAGGGGCGCGCCGCTTCTTTCACGCATTCCGTCTCGGGCGCGCTTCCAGCCTGCGCGGTCCAATAGTGCATCGGCCTGTTTTGGATTGTAGGCCGGCTGGTGAATGCTCGGATCGAACGCCCACGAGAACTGGGGCTGTGCCATGTCGGCTACCGGATACAATCCCAGCGTGATTTTTTTGCTGATCGCTTGCCGATCGATCGACATTGCGAGCGCGCGTCGAATTTGTACGTTATTGAGGGGCGGTCGCATCGTATTGATCGCGACCCCGGCGACCGTGGATGTCGGAACTACCCGGAATGCAATGCCGCGCTTCTGCGCGAGAATCGCTCGCTGCGATGGTGCAAGTAAATTGAAGTCGATCTCGCCGGTTCCCATCAGCGTTAAATTCGTGGACGGATCCGGGACGATTCGAATATTCAGCCGCGCGATCTTCGGCTCTCCTCGCCAGTAGTGCGGGTTGGCTTGGTAGATGAGCCGATCGCCCCGCGCCCAACTGACAAACGTGTACGGGCCGTCACCGATCGGCGCGGCGTTGAATGCGGCACGCGTAAGCGGTTCTTGATTGCGCAGAATGTGAGCGGGTAGAACGAACTGCGGCGAGGCACCGTACGAAAAAAATGTCTGCACAGCCGGCGCCCACGCCTTTTTTAGATGGAACACCACCGTGCTCGGATTCGGCGACCAGGCGCGGTCGATGAGCTCATAGCCCTCAAGCGAGCGAACCGGATTTCGCGGATCCAAAATTGCGTGCAGCGTATAGAGCACATCGGCGGCGCTAACCTTCACGCCGTCTTGCCACATCACGCCGGGACGCAAGCGATAGATTATAGTGCACCCATCGGCCGAGACTCCGCCGTTTTGCCGTGTCGGAATCTCCGCGAGCAGAGCCGGTACCGATCGTCCTGACTGATCGAGGTCGATAAACGGCTCGAAGGTTAGCCGAGCCAGCTCTTGCTCGGTCGCCGCCGCATCCGGATGAATGAAGAGCGGATTGAGACTGGCCGGGTCAGCCGGAAGATCGAAACTTGCCGTCCCCGGCGCAAGTCCGCCTTGGGCACAAGCCCCAACAAAGAGCAGAAGCGTGAGTCCGGCCACGATTTTGAGCACGCTTAACCGATTCGCCGAGAGTTGGCAGCCTCTTCGTGCGAAGCAGGTTGCGCCGAATGATTAAGGCATGATAAACTGATTTCGCCGAACAATTTGTCGGCAACAATCACAATATGACGAACACGATGCTGGAAGCTCCCGAACTGGACGAACTCGATCTGCGGCTGTTGGATGCCCTCCAGCGGAACGCCCGCTCGACCTTTGCCGAGCTCGGCGCCATCGTCGGCCTCAAACCGCCGGCGGTGCATGACCGGGTGAAGCGTCTCGAATCGCGCGGCTTTGTTCGCGGCTACGCAGCCCAGCTGGACAATAAACGCCTCGGCCTTGAGTTGACCGCGCTCGTA